>NZ_JBEYTB010000002.1:0-326426 GCF_040642915.1 Actinomadura sp. NPDC047616 | reverse complement strand
GGAGGCCGACCGGCGTGCGCTGGAGGCCGAGCGGCGGCTGGCCGAGGCGCAGAGCGAGGCGCAGTCCCAGATCGCGGCCATGCAGGCCGAGAAGGCCGCCATGCAGGCCGAGAAGGAGACCGCCCAGCGCGACGCGGCCGCCGCCTGGAACCAGGCCCAGCAGGGACGCGTCCAGGCCGACCAGGCACGCGGACAGGCCGAGCAGGCCCGCGCCCAGGCCGAGCAGGCGCGCGTGCAGGCCGAGCAGGCCCGCGCCCAGATGGAACAGGCCCGCGCGCAGATGGAGCAGGCCCAGGCGCAGGCCGAGCAGGCCGAGCGCAGGGTCGCCGAGGCCGAGGCCACCGTCCGGCAGGCCATGGCGCAGCGCGACGCGATGAGCGAGGCCCGCGACGACGCCCTGCGCGCCGTCGAGGACGCCGTCACCGCGCGGCGCGCCGCCGAGGCCGAGCGCGACCGGCTCGCCGAGCAGGCCGCCGAGCTGTCGCGGGCGCTGGAGAGCGCGCACGGCGAGCTGTCGGCGCTGCGCGCCAAGGCCGCCGACGCCGAGCTGACCGCCAAGAACCTGCAGCAGGTCGCCGCGGCGGCCGCCAAGGAGTCCGAGGACGCCCGGCGCCGCGCCGGGGAGGCCGAGCTGCGCGCGCAGGAGGCCGAACGGCGGGCCCAGGAGGCCGAGCGCCGCGCCACGGACGCCGACCGGCGGGCCGCCGAGGCCGACCGGCGGGTGGCCGACGCCGACCGGCTGGTGCAGAAGGCCGGCAAAGAGCGCGAGCAGGCCCTCGACACGGCCGCGCAGTCGCTGGAGGCCGCCAAGAAGGCCGAACGCGAGCGCGACGCCGCCGTCGCGGCCCGCGCCCAGCTGGAGCAGACCCGCGCTCAGCTCGAGCAGAGCCGCGCCCAGCTGGAGCAGGCGCGCGACGCGGCCGACCGGGCCCGGGAGGCGGCCGAACGGGCGCGCGACGCCGCGCTGCAGGCGCAGGCGCAGGCCGAGTCGGAGCTGACGCTGGCGCGCGGCCGGGCCGAGTCGGCCGAGCGCGAGCGTGACAAGGCCATGGCGGGCATGCGGCAGATGGCCGCCGAGCGCGACGCGGTCGCCGAGAAGCTCGGCGAGCGCGAGCAGTGGGTCGACCAGCTCGCGCAGGCGGTCACCGAGCAGCGCGCGGCCATCGCCGAGCTGTCGCAGGAGCGCGACAGCGCCCGCAACGCCGCCGACCAGGCCCGCTCGCTGATCGACGAGCTCACCCGGCAGCTGCGCACGATCATGCCGACCGCGGCCCCGCGGATCTGACCGCCGCGCCGCGAGCCCGGTCCGCGAGCCCGGTCCGCGAGCCCGCGCGCGGGCCCGCGGATCAGGGCCGCGGACGCCACGGCCGGATCCGAGCCGCGGATCCGGCCGCCGGATCGACGGCGGCGCCCCCGTCCCGAGGCCGGAAACGGCCATGGGCGGGGGCTTTCGCCTCCGACCGGGAGTCGGGGACGGGGCGGGGAACGCGTCCCGGACGGCGGTGGGCACTCGCGGCTGATATCCTGGTGGCCCGTGGACAGTGCGGTGGACACCTTGCGATGAACACGCGATGAACGCCGCCTCAGCAGCGACCACGGGAGCGCCTTCTTGCCATCGGCAGCCACTGGTAGATCACGTCCTACCAAGCATCTGTTCGTCACCGGCGGTGTCGCCTCCAGCCTCGGCAAGGGACTGACGGCGTCCAGCCTGGGGCGGCTTCTGGCCCTGCGGGGCCTGCGGGTCACCATGCAGAAGCTGGATCCGTACCTCAACGTCGACCCCGGCACCATGAACCCGTTCCAGCACGGCGAGGTCTTCGTGACCGACGACGGCGCCGAGACCGACCTGGACATCGGGCACTACGAACGTTTCCTCGACACCGAACTGCACGGTTCGGCCAACGTCACCACCGGCCAGGTCTACTCCAACGTGATCGCCAAGGAGCGGCGCGGCGAGTACCTCGGCGACACCGTGCAGGTGATCCCGCACATCACCAACGAGATCAAGGACCGCATCCGCGGCATGGCCGACGGCGACGTCGACATCGTCATCACCGAGGTCGGCGGCACGGTCGGCGACATCGAGTCGCTGCCGTTCCTGGAGTCGGTACGCCAGATCCGGCACGAGATCGGCCGGGAGAACTGCTTCTTCCTGCACGTGTCGCTGCTGCCGTACATCGGCCCGTCCGGGGAGCTGAAGACCAAGCCGACCCAGCACTCGGTGTCGGCGCTGCGCTCCATCGGCATCCAGCCCGACGCGATCGTGTGCCGCTCGGACCGGCCGATCACCGACGGGCTGCGCAACAAGATCAGCCTGATGTGCGACGTCGACCGCGAGGCCGTGGTGTCGGCGGTGGACGCCGCCAGCATCTACGACATCCCCAAGGTCCTGCACACCGAGGGCCTGGACGCCTACGTGGTGCGCCGCCTGGGGCTGCCGTTCCGCGACGTCGACTGGGGCGCCTGGGACGAACTGCTGCGCCGGGTGCACCGGCCCGCCCGCGAGGTCACGATCGCGCTGGTCGGCAAGTACATCGACCTGCCCGACGCGTACCTGTCGGTGACCGAGGCGCTGCGGCACGGCGGGTTCGGCAACGACGCGCGCGTCAACATCCGCTGGGTCAAGAGCGACGACTGCGAGACCCCCGAGGGCGCCCGCCGCGAGCTGGACGGCGTCGACGGCGTGCTGATCCCCGGCGGGTTCGGCGTGCGCGGCATCGAGGGCAAGATCGGCGCGGTGCGGCACGCCCGGGAGAACCGCATCCCGCTGCTGGGCATCTGCCTGGGCCTGCAGTGCATGGTGATCGAGGCGGCCCGGTCGCTGGGCGGGCTGGCCGACGCGGGCAGCGCCGAGTTCGACCCGGCCACCCCGCACCCGGTCGTGGCGACCATGGCCGACCAGGTCGACGTGGTCGCCGGCGAGCGCGACATGGGCGGCACGATGCGCCTCGGCCTGTACCCGGCCGACCTGGCCGAGGGCTCGATCGTGCGCGAGCTGTACGGGGAGGCCAAGGCGTCCGAGCGGCACCGGCACCGCTACGAGGTCAACAACGCCTACCGCGACCGGCTGGAGCAGGCCGGGCTGAGCTTCTCCGGTCTGTCGCCGGACGGCCGCCTGGTGGAGTACGTGGAGCTGCCGCGCGAGGCGCACCCGTTCTTCGTCGGCACGCAGGCGCACCCGGAGTTCCGGTCCCGCCCGACCCGTCCGCACCCGCTGTTCACCGGCCTGATCTCCGCGGCGCTGGACTACGCCGCCGTGCGGGGCCGCGCCGACGCGGTGACCGCCCCGTGACCGGCGGCCCCGTGACCGGCGGCTCCGGTGCCGGCGGGCTCGGCCCGGACGACGTGCGCGACCGGCCCGAGCGGTGGGAGGTCGTCGGCAGCGGCGAGGAGTTCCGCGGGCACGTGTTCCGCGTGCGCCGCGACCGCGTCCGCATGCCCAACGGCGACCGCATGGAGGTCGCCCAGCGGGACGTCATCGAGCATCCCGGCTCGGTCGGCATCATCGCGCTCGACGACGCCGACCGGGTGCTGCTGCTGCGCCAGTACCGGCACCCGGTGGGCCGGCTGCTGTGGGAGGCGCCCGCCGGGCTGCGCGACGTGCCCGGAGAGCCGCTGCACAAGCTGGCCGAACGCGAGCTGCTGGAGGAGGCCGGGTACCGCGCCGACCGCTGGGACACCCTGGCCGACGTGCTGCCGTCCTCGGGCATGTCCGACGAGCGGGTCCGCATCTTCCTGGCCCGCGACCTCACCGAGGTGCCCGCCGAGGAGATCGGCTTCGAGCGGGTGCACGAGGAGGCCGACATGCCGGTGGTGTGGGTGCCGCTGGACGAGGCGGTCCGCAAGGTGCTCGCCGGGGAGATCCACAACATGATCGCCTCGCTGGGCGTGCTGGCCGTGCAGGCGGCGCGGGCGCGCGGCTTCCGCGACCTGCGTCCCGTGGACGCCCCCGAGGACTGACCGCGGCGCGGCCCCGGGCGGGCGCGACATGCGGGCCGGGCGGCGTGTCGATCGGGTCTCGCGGCGCCGTCGAAGGCGGCATGATGGGCAGGTCCCTGTCGGTCACCCCGCCCGGAAGAGGTGCCGCACTGTCACCGAGCACGCCCGGCCGGAACGCCGCGCCCCCTGGAGCCGGACAGGACGACGCACGGCACGACGCACATCAGGCCGGGCAGCACGCCGGGCAGCAGGCCGGGCAGCGCGCCGGGCAGCAGGCCGGGCAGCGCGCCGGGCAGGGGGACGCCGACGACCTCGACGGCGCCCCCGGTCCCGGCGGCGGCCCGGACGGCGGCGCGTCCGCGCTGCGCTCGGCCGTGCTCACCTACCTGGGGCACCTGGCCGTCGAACGGGGCCTGGCCGCCAACACCCTCAGCTCCTACCGCCGTGACCTGCGCCGCTACCTGGCGGTGCTGACCGCGCGCGGCCGCACCGCCATCGACCAGGTCGGCGAGGACGACGTGCGGGCGTTCCTGGTCGGGCTGCGCGAGGGCGACGCCGACCATCCGCCGCTGTCGGCCGGGTCGGCGGCCCGCGCGGTGGTGGCCGTGCGCGGGCTGCACCGCTTCGCGCTGCGCGAGGGACTGGCCCCCGGCGACCCGGCCCGTGACGTCCGCCCGCCCACGCCGCCGCGGCGGCTGCCCAAGGCCATCTCCATCGACGACGTCGAACGGCTGCTGGCCGCGGCGGCGGGCCCGGGCGGCGACGCCACCGCGCGCGGACTGCGCGACCGGGCCCTGCTGGAACTGCTGTACGGGTCGGGCGTGCGCATCTCCGAGGCCGTCGGCCTGGACGTCGACGACCTGGACCTGGACGAGGGGTTCGCCCGCGTGCGCGGCAAGGGCGGCAAGACCCGCGTGGTGCCGATGGGCGACTACGCGCGCCGCGCCGTCGAGGCGTACCTGGTGCGGGCCCGTCCCGAGCTGAGCGCGGCGGGACGCGGCGGCCCCGCGCTGTTCCTGAACGCGCGCGGCGGGCGCCTGTCGCGGCAGGGCGCCTGGATGGTGCTGCGCGCCGCCGCCGAACGCGCCGACCTGAAGAACGTCTCTCCGCACACACTGCGGCACTCGTTCGCCACGCACCTGCTGGACGGGGGCGCGGACGTGCGGGTCGTGCAGGAGCTGCTGGGCCACGCGTCGGTGACCACCACGCAGGTCTACACGCTGGTCACCGTGCAGATGCTGCGCGAGGTGTACGCCACGTCCCATCCCCGCGCCCGCGGCTGAGGCCGGCGGATGAACGGGACGTATCAGGGCCAGACAAAACACGCCCATCGGCGCGCGTCGGCTTGAGAGGCGCCGTGTCAAGCCCTAGAGTCCCGGATCTGGATGGCATTTTCCGGGCCACCCGGGGAGGGATCTGGTGACCAGCACACAGGCTGCGGGGGGAGTCCTGTCCTCCGCCACCATTGAGACCGATCCGAGTCTTGCCCTCGGACCGACGCAGCGTCCGGTGCCCAACTTCCCCGAGCCCGAACCGCTGGACGAGCACGGACCGGCCCGCGTGGTGTCGATCTGCAACCAGAAGGGCGGGGTCGGCAAGACCACCACCACCATCAACCTGGGCGCCGCGCTGGCCGAGTACGGCCGCCGCGTGCTGCTGGTGGACTTCGACCCGCAGGGCGCGCTGTCGGTCGGGCTCGGCAAGGGCGACCCGCGCCAGCTCGACATCACCATCCACAACCTGCTGCTCGAGCACGACACCGAGTGGGAGGACGTCGTCATCGACACCGGTGTCGACGGCATGGACCTGCTGCCCAGCAACATCGACCTGTCCGGCGCCGAGGTGCAGCTGGTGCACGAGGTGGGCCGCGAGTACATCCTGGCGGGCGCGCTGAAGTCGGCGGTGCCGCACTACGACTACATCCTCATCGACTGCCAGCCGTCGCTGGGCCTGCTCACCGTCAACGCGCTGGCCGCCAGCCAGGGCGTGCTGATCCCGCTGGAGTGCGAGTACTTCGCGATGCGGGGCGTGGCGCTGCTCATGGAGACCATCGACAAGGTCCAGTCGCGCATCAACCCCGACCTGCAGATCGACGGGGTGCTCGGCACCATGTACGACTCGCGCACCCTGCACACCCGCGAGGTGCTCGGCCGCATCGTCGAGGCGTTCGGCGACAAGGTGTTCCACACCGTCATCAACCGCACGGTGCGGTTCCCCGACGCCACCGTCGCGGGCGAGCCCATCACGTTCTTCGACCCCAGCTCGATGGGCGCCAACGCCTACCGCAGCCTGGCCCGCGAGGTGCTGCAGCGCTGGGCCGCGGCCGAGGCCGCCGCCAAGTGACGCCCCGTCCTCACTCTCAGGAGTGAGGACGCGTCCGTTCCGCGCGGCGATACTTGGGGGCGGCCACCCCTCCCCGCAGCGAGGAGACGACGTGGCGACCCTCATCGCCCGTACGCGGCGTCTCGCCGAACGCGCCCGCGCCCTGCCGCCGAGCGCGGTCGACGCGGTCATCGCCGCGGTGTGCGGCGCCTACGTGACCGTGCACGCCGCGGTCGACGGCTGCCTGACCTGGTGGGTGGCGCTGCTCGCCACGGCCGGGTCGGTGCCGCTGCTGTGGCGGCGACGGCACCCGTTCTGGATCACCGGGGTCGTCGGTGCCGGCACCCTGACGATGGACCTGACCGACTCCTTCACCGATCTGCCCGCGGCGCAGCTGGTGGCCACCTACACCTTCGCCGCGCTGTGCCCGCCGGTGCGGCGGCTGGTCGCGGGGGCGGTCAGCGCCGCCGCCATCACGGTGTCGGTGCTGCTCGGCGCCGGTCAGAGCCTCGGCCCGGGCGGCATCGGGGGCAAGCTGGTCGTGGCGGCCGCGCCGTTCCTCGTGGCGTACGCGATGGGCACCTCCGCCCGCGCGCGCCGCGACCGCATCGCGATGCTGGAGGAACGCGCGCGCCGCCTCGCCGAGGAGCAGGACGCCGCCGCCACCCGCGAACGCCAGCGGATCGCCCGCGAGATGCACGACATCCTCGCCCATTCGATGAGCATGGTCGCCATCCAGGCCGAGGCGGGGCCGGTGGCGGTGCGCAACGACCCGGCCCGGGCCGAGGAGATGTTCGACACCATCGCCGGCACGGCGCGCGAGGCGCTGGCGCAGCTGCGCCGCACGCTCGGCGTGCTGCGCGCCGACGAGCCGTCCCGCCAGCCCCAGCCCGGCCTGGACGCCCTGCCGACGCTGGTGGCGGGGGTGCGGCGCGCCGGCCTGGACGTCACGCTGGAGGAGGACGGCCGGGCGCGGCGCGTCCCGCCCGACCTGGCCGCGACCGCGTACCGCGTCGTCCAGGAGTCGCTGACCAACACCGTCAAGCACGCCGGGGCGGGCAGCGCTCGCGTACGGCTGCGGTGGGACGGCGGGGCGCTGCGCCTGGAGGTGCACGACGACGGCTCCGGCCCGAACGGCCCGAACGGCGCGAACGGCCAGAACAGCGCGAACGGTGCGACCGGCCCGAACGGCGCGGGCGGTGCCGACGGCGCGCACGCCGGTGGCGGGCACGGCCTGACCGGGATGCGGGAACGGGTCGCCGCCGCGGGCGGCGAGCTGAGTTACGGGCCGGGTCCGGACGGCCGGGGCTTCCGCGTGGCGGCCGTTCTGCCCCTAGAGTGAGGACGTGCCCGCCGACGCACCGATCCGCGTGCTCATCGCCGACGACCAGGCGCTGGTGCGCGACGGTTTCGCGATGATCCTGTCCGACGAGCCGGACCTGGCGGTCGTCGGGGAGGCCGCCGACGGCGCCGAGGCGATCGGCAAGGCGCGCGAGCTGCGTCCCGACGTGGTGCTGATGGACGTGCGCATGCCGCACGTCGACGGCATCGCGGCGACCGCCGCGATCTGCCGCGACACCGACGCCCGGGTGCTGGTGCTGACGACGTTCGACCTGGACGAGTACGTCTACCAGGCGCTGCGCGCCGGGGCGAGCGGGTTCCTGCTGAAGGACATGCGGCGCCGCGAACTGGTGGACGCGGTGCGCGTGGTGGCCGGCGGCGAGGCGCTGCTCGCGCCGTCGGTGACGCGGCGGCTGATCGCCGACGTGGTCGGGCGGTCCGGCACTCCCGCCGCGGGCGCCGCCGGCTCGTCCGCCCCGGGCGCGGAGGACCCCCGGCTGGCGACGCTGACCGCCCGCGAGACCGACACGCTGCGGCACGTCGCGCGCGGCATGTCCAACGCCGAGATCGCCCGCGCCATGTTCGTCACCGAGCACACCGTCAAGACGCACGTCAGCAGCCTGCTGAGCAAGCTGCACCTGCGCGACCGGGTGCAGGCGGTCGTGCTGGCCTACGAGACCGGCCTGGTGCGGCCGGGGGAGACGGCGCCGCCCGCGCACGCCTGACCCCTCCTGAGAGGGAGCCGCGCCCGCCGCGCACCGCTCCGAAGAGGGGCCGCGATTCCGCTCTCGGCGGCGATCCGTTCGACGGCGTTCCGGACGAGCCTTTGAGACGGCATTTCCGGTCGGAGGCCGTTGGAGGCCGTCATGCTTCGCAGGATCTCTGGTTTCTCCGCGCGACGCCCGTGGCTGGTCGTCGTGCTGTGGCTCGCCGTCGTCGGCGCGGGCTTCGGTGTCGGCGGCAGGGTGTTCGGCGCCCTGGTGGGCGACGTCGGCAGCGTTCCCGGCAGCGAGTCGGGTCGCGCCGCGCGGTGGCTCGACGACAACGCCCCGCGTCCCGAACGGATCACCGCCATCGTGGCGGGACGTCCGGTGAGCGACCCCGCGCTGCGGCGCGAGGTGGACGCGGCGATCGGCGCCGTGCGGGCCGTGCCCGGCGTCGTGGAGGTGAGCGGGCCGCTGCCGTCCCGGACCACCGGGCGGGCGCTGCTGGTGGAGGTCGCGCTCACCCCGGGTGACGAAGCGGAGAAGGCCGCCGAGGCCGCCGCCGACCGCCTGCGCGACGTGGACGGCGCGACCGTGACGGTCGCCGGGGGACCGCTGTCGGGGGCGGAGTTCAACGGGCAGGCGCAGCGGGACGTGGCCCGCGCCGAGATGCTGAGCATGCCGGTGGTGCTGGTGCTGCTGCTGGTGGTGTTCGGCGGGCTGCTGGCGGCCGGGCTGCCGCTGCTCGTCGCGATGATCGGCACGGGGGCGACGTTCGGGATCCTGTACGCCTTCAGCGCCCTCACCGACATCTCGGTCTACGCCATCCAGGTCACCACGATGCTCGCGGTCGGGCTGGCCGTCGACTACGCGCTGCTGATGGTCAACCGGTTCCGGGAGGAGCGCGGCGCCGACCCGGACGTGGCGGCAGACGTGGCGGCGGCCGTGGCGCGCACCGCCGCCACCGCGGGCCGCACCGTGATGTTCTCCGGGCTGACCGTCGCGGTCGCCCTCCTCGGACTGGTGATCTTCCCCGACCCGTTCCTGCGGTCGATGGGCCTGGCCGGCACCGCCGTCGTCCTGGTCGACATGCTCGCCGCGCTGACGCTGCTGCCCGCGCTGCTCGCCCGGTTCGGCCACCGCATCGCCCCGGCCGGGACACGAGGGCGCGGCGGTGCCTTCGCCCGGGTGGCCCGCGCCGTGCAGCGCCGCCCGCTGCTGACGCTGGCGGCCACCGCCGCCGCCCTGGCCACCCTCGCGGCGCCCGTCCTGGGCCTGCACATCTCCCTGGGCGACGCGCGGATGCTGCCCGACTCCACCGACACCCGCCGGCTGTGGACGGAGCTGAACACCCACTTCCCCGAGCGGGCCCGCTGGACGGGCGACATCCAGGTGGTCGCCGACGCCCCTCCCGGCGACCCCCGCGTGGCGACCCTGCGGCAGACGATCGCCGCCATGCCCGGCATCGCCGAGGTCGGCACCGACCGGCTCGGATCCACGAGGACCCTGCTGTTCGCCACCCCGCGCGGCGAGGCCGACGACCCGGCCGTGCGCGACGCCGTCCACGCCGTCCGCGACCTGCGCACGCCGTTCCCCGTCCAGGTCACCGGCGACACCGCCCAGCTGATCGACTACCGGGCGATGCTGGCCGACCGGTTGCCGTGGGCGGCCGCGGCGGTCGCGCTCGGCACGCTGCTGCTGCTGTTCGCGTTCACCGGGTCGGTGCTGCTGCCGGTCAAGGCGGTGCTGACGAACCTGCTCAGCATCGGCTCCGCCCTCGGCGTCGTCGTGTGGGTCTTCCAGGACGGGCACCTGGCCGGGCCGCTGGGCACCGAGGGCATGGGGTACGTGCACCTGACCGTCCCGGTGCTGATCGGCGCGATCGCGTTCGGGCTGTCGGTGGACTACGAGGTGTTCCTGCTGTCGCGGATCCGCGAGCGGTGGCTCGCCGGGGACGCCCCGCGGGTCGCGGTCGCCGAGGGCCTGCGCCGCACCGGCGGCATCATCACCGCCGCCGCCCTGATGATCGCGGTGGTGTTCGCCGGCTTCGCGCTCGGCGGCTTCGCGCCCGTCAAGGCGATCGGGCTGGGCCTGGTGACGGCGATCGTGCTGGACGCGACGGTGGTGCGGATGCTGCTCGTCCCGGCGACCATGACGCTGCTGGGACGCCGCAGCTGGTGGCTGCCCGGCCCGCTGGAGCGCCTGCACGCCCGCCTGGCGCTGTCCGAGGCCGAGCCGCCGTCCCCCGGGGCCGCCCGGCCGGCGGGCCGCACCCTCGTCCACTGATCCACTCCAGGGGGCGGGCCGCATCCCACCGGGGCGCGGCCCGCCCCTCCGCCTGCGCAGACGCTCGCCGCGGCCGGTGGACGCGGCCGCGGCCGGACTCCGCTACCGTGAGCGAGGTGGACCAGACGTCGCAGGAGCCGCAGGCCGAGGAGGGCCGTGGCTTCCGCGTCCAGCTGGACAACTTCGAGGGCCCGTTCGACCTGCTGCTCGGCCTGATCTCCAAGCACAAGCTGGACATCACCGAGGTGTCGCTGGCCAAGGTCACCGACGACTTCATCGCCCACATCCGCTCGCACGGCAAGGACTGGGACCTGGACCAGGCCAGCCACTTCCTGCTGGTCGCCGCCACCCTGCTGGACCTCAAGGCGGCGCGGCTGCTGCCGTCGGGCGAGGTCGACGACGAGGAGGACCTGGCCCTGCTGGAGGCCCGCGACCTGCTGTTCGCGCGGCTGCTGCAGTACCGGGCCTTCAAGGAGGTCGCGCGGTTCCTGGCGGGCCGGATGGCCGAGCAGGGACGGCGGTTCCCGCGCATGGTGCCGATGGAGCCCCGCTTCGCCGGCCTGCTGCCCGAGGTGCTCCTCGGGCTCGGGCCCGCCGAGTTCGCCCGCCTGGCCGCCAAGGCCCTCACCCCCAAGGCGCCCCCGACCGTCTCGGTCGAGCACATCTACCAGCCCAAGGCCAGCGTCCGCGAGCAGGCCGCGATCGTGGTGGAACGGCTGCGCGAGCTGCGCGCCACCACCTTCCGCGTGCTCACCGAGGACTGCGCGGGCACCTTCGAGATCGTCGCGCGGTTCCTGGCGCTGCTGGAGCTGTACCGCGAGAAGGCGGTCGCGTTCGAGCAGGCCGAGCCGCTGGGCGAGCTGCACATCACCTGGACCGGCACCGACGACGGCGACGTCGTCGTCGGCGACGACTACGAAGGCTCCCGAGAGCCGGAGAAAGACAAGACCGATGACTGAACCACCCCGCGAGGACGCCCCCGAGGGCGTCCCCGCCGAGCCTGCCCCGCCGCCCCCGCCGGCCGGGGACGCGCCGCCCCCGGACGCGGGCCCCGCCCCGTCCGAGCAGGACGAGGGGCCGGGGCTGCGGGCCTCGATCGAGGCGATCCTGCTGGTGGTGGACGAGCCGGTGAGCGAGGTCACACTCGCGCAACTGCTGGAGCGTCCGCGCCAGGAGATCGCCGCCACGCTGCGGGAACTGGCCGCGGAATACACCGCCCAGGGCCGCGGGTTCGACCTTCGGGAGGTGGCGGGCGGCTGGCGTTTCTACACTCGGGACGTGTGCGCCCCGGTGGTCGAGCGCTTCGTCACCGACGGTCAGCAGGCCCGCCTCACCCAGGCGGCGCTGGAGACCCTCGCCGTGGTGGCCTACCGCCAGCCGGTGAGCCGGGCCCGGGTCTCGGCGATCCGCGGCGTCAACAGCGACGGGGTGATCCGGACGCTGATGCTGCGGGGGCTGATCGAGGACGCGGGCCAGGACCCCGAGTCGCAGGCGCACCTGTACCGCACCACGGGGTACTTCCTGGAGCGGCTGGGGTTGCGCAGTTTGGACGAGCTGCCCGACCTCGCCCCCTACCTGCCCGAAGACCTGCCAGACGACACAGTTGAGGGAAAGTGACCGACAACCAGGGCGTACGGTTGCAGAAGGTGCTCGCCGACGCCGGCATCGGCAGCCGCCGCCACTGCGAGGAGCTGATCGGCGAGGGCCGCGTCAGCGTCAACGGCGAGAAGGTGTTCCGCTTCGGCGAGCGCGTGGACCCCCAGCGCGACGTCATCCACGTCGACGGCCGCCGCGTGGAGACCCGCGCCGAGATGCGCTACTACGCCGTCAACAAGCCGCGCGGCGTCGTCAGCACCATGTCCGACGAGCGGGGCCGCAGGTCGCTGGCCGACTTCGTGGAGGTGCCCGAGCGGCTGTTCCACGTCGGCCGCCTGGACACCGACACCGAGGGCCTGATCCTGCTCACCAACGACGGGGAGCTGGCGCACCGCCTCATGCACCCCAGCTACGGCGTGCAGAAGACCTACCTGGCCGAGATCCACGGGCCCATCCCGCGGGACCTGGGGCGGCGGCTCAAGGCCGGCGTCACGCTGGACGACGGTCCCGCCAAGGCGGACCGGTTCCGGGTGTTCGACCAGGTCGGCAAGCGGGTGCTGGTGGAGATCACCCTGCACGAGGGCCGCAAGCACATCGTGCGGCGGATGCTCAAGCACGTCGGGTTCCCCGTGCAGCAGCTGGCCCGCGTCGAGTTCGGGCCGGTCAAACTCGGCCAGCTGCGACCCGGCACCGTCCGGGCGCTGACGGTCAGGGAGATCGGCGAGCTGTACAAGGCCGTGGGCCTGTAGGAGGTGTGAACGTGGCGGTACGCGCGATCCGTGGGGCGACGCAGGTGGACGCCGACGACCGGGACCAGATCCTGGCGGCCACCACCGAACTGGTGACCGAGGTGATGACGCGCAACGCGCTGACCACCGACGACGTCATCAGCGTGATCTTCACCGCGACGCCCGACCTGGCCGCCGAGTTTCCGGCGCTGGCGGCGCGCAAGCTGGGCTTCCACGAGGTCCCGCTGCTGTGCGCCAGCGAGATCGGCGTGCCGCACGCGCTGCCGCGGGTCATCCGGCTGATGGCGCATGTGGAGACCGACCGTCCCCGCTCGGAGGTCCAGCACGTCTATCTGCGCGGCGCGATCGCGCTGCGGCTCGACATCGCGCAGTGAACCCGGCGCGGTGAAAGGCGCGGTGAACCCGGCGCGGTGAGCGGTTCGCGGCGCGGCACGGGCGGGCATCCGGGGCCGCTACCCTTGTCGGGTGGCTGAAGAGGGCTTTCCACGGCGGATCGTGGTGATCGGGGCGGGGCTGATCGGCACCTCGATCGCCCTGGCCATGCGCGAGCGCGGCGCCGAGGTGCAACTGACCGACCGCGACGCCGCCGCGCTGGCGATGGCCGTCGAGCTGGGCGCGGGCACGGCCCTGCCGGACGGCGACGCCCCCGCCGATCCCACCGCGGGGCCCGCCGACCTGGCGGTGCTGGCCGTCCCGCCCGCCGCCGTGGCCGTCACCCTGCTGGACGCGCAGAAGCGCGGGCTGGCCAAGGTCTACACCGACGTGGCCAGCGTCAAGGCGCTGCCGCTGCGGCAGGCGCGCGACCTGGGCTGCGACCTGGGCACGTTCGTGCCGGGCCATCCGCTGGCCGGGCGCGAGCGCTCCGGCCCGGCGGCGGCCCGCGCCGACCTGTTCCTCGGCCGCTCGTGGGCGCTGTGCCCGCCCGCCGAGTCGGAGCCGGAGGCCGTCGAAACGGTGGTCGCGCTGGCCCGGGCGTGCGGCGCCGAGCCCGTCACCGTCGACGCCGAGGAGCACGACCGCGCCGTCGCGCTGGTCTCGCACGCCCCGCACGTGGTGTCGGCCGCGGTCGCCGCCCGGCTGACCGGCGCCGACGACATGGCGCTCGGCCTGGCCGGGCAGGGCCTGCGGGACGTGACCCGCATCGCCGCCGGCGACCCGCGGCTGTGGATCGGCATCCTGGCCGGCAACGCCGCCCCCGTCGCCGACGTGCTGGAGGCCGTGGCCACCGACCTGGCCGTGGCGGCCTCGCTGCTGCGCGACGGCAGCGAGGAGGCCGCCACCCACGTCGCCGACCTGCTGCTGCGCGGCAACGCGGGCCGCTCGCGCATCCCCGGCAAGCACGGCGGCGACCCGT
Organism: Actinomadura sp. NPDC047616; assembly: GCF_040642915.1. Taxonomy (NCBI): domain Bacteria; kingdom Bacillati; phylum Actinomycetota; class Actinomycetes; order Streptosporangiales; family Thermomonosporaceae; genus Actinomadura; species Actinomadura sp. NPDC047616. Next base: position 312,135 of record NZ_JBEYTB010000002.1, on the reverse strand, counting down.
CCGCCTACGCCGCGGTGCAGGTGGTCATCCCCGACCGCCCCGGCGAGCTGGCCATGATCTTCCAGGCGGCGGGCGTGGCCGGGGTCAACATCGAGGACGTCACGATCGAGCACTCCCCGGGCCGCCCGCTGGGCGTGCTGGAGATCTCGGTCAAGCCCGAGGCCGCGCAGCGGCTGGCCGAGGAGCTGCGCTCGCGCGGCTGGTCGGTCCCCGGCCTGGCATAACGGTCCATAACGGGCCATAACGGCTCGCAACGGCCCGGAGCGGGCCCGACGGGGCCGCGCGCACGGGTACGCTGGCGCGACGGGGGAACGGCCGTCGGCACCCCCCGGGGCCGTCCGCGCGCCCGCCGCGGGAGACTCGCGGGCAAGCCGCCGCATCACGGAAAGGGAGCGATCGTGCCGCTCGTCATCGCCATGGACGGCCCCTCCGGGTCGGGCAAGTCCAGCGCCTCCAAGGGCGTGGCCCGCGCGCTGGGGCTGCGCTACCTCGACACCGGCGCCATGTACCGCGCCATGACCTGGTGGATGCTGCGGGCGGGCGTGCCGGTCGAGGACGCCGAGGCGGTCGCGGCCCGCGCCGGGGAGCCGGTGATCGAGTCCGGCACCGACCCCGACGCGCCCACCATCGCGGTGGACGGCACGGACGTGTCCGCCGCCATCCGCACCCGCGAGGTGACCAACGCGGTCAGCGCGGTCAGCGCCGTGCCGCGGGTGCGCGAGCGGCTGGTGGCGCTCCAGCGCGAGATCATCGGCGCGGGCGGCATCGTCGTGGAGGGCCGCGACATCGGCACCGTCGTGGCGCCCGACGCGCCCGTCAAGATCTTCCTGACGGCCAGCGAGGAGGCCCGCGCGGCCCGGCGCGCCAGGGACCTGGCCGCCGACCCCGGCGCCACGGTGACGGTGACGCGCGCCGAGCAGGCCCGCCGCGACCGGCTCGACTCCACCCGGGCGGCCTCGCCGCTGGCCAGGGCCGAGGACGCGCACGAGATCGACTCGACCGAGCTGACTTTGGACGAGGTGATCGAGACGGTCGTGCGGCTGGCGAAGGACGCGTCCTAGCCGGGCACGGCCGGGCTAGGACGGTCCGCGGAACGGACGGACGAGGAGGGCAGCCGGCGCCGCGCGTGGCGCCTCGAAGGCGAGCGGGGAACAGTGAGCGAATACGAGATCGAGACGGTGGACGGCCCGGCGGCCGCGGACGAGGCGGCGCCGGCTCCGGTCGTGGCCGTGGTGGGCCGTCCCAACGTCGGCAAGTCGACCCTGGTCAACCGGATCCTGGGCCGCCGTGAGGCGGTCGTGGAGGACGTGCCGGGCGTGACCCGCGACCGCGTCGCCTACGAGGCCAACTGGAGCGGCCGCCGCTTCACCGTCGTCGACACCGGCGGCTGGCTGCCGGACGCCTCCGGCCTGGCCGCCGCGATCGCCGAGCAGGCGCGGCTGGCGGTCGACCTGGCCGACGTGGTGATGTTCGTGGTGGACGCGACGGTGGGCGCCACCGACGTCGACGAGGCCGTGGTGGAGATCCTGCGCCGGTCCGGCAAGCCGGTGGTGCTGGTCGCCAACAAGGTGGACGACGTGGCGACCGAGGCCGACGCGGCCATGCTGTGGTCGCTGGGCATCGGCGAGCCGCACCCGGTCAGCGCCCTGCACGGCCGCGGCAGCGGCGACCTGCTGGACGCGGTGCTGGACGCGCTGCCCGCCGAGCCGCCGCCCGAGACGTTCGCCGAGGCCGGGGGGCCGCGCCGGGTGGCACTGCTGGGCCGTCCCAACGTCGGCAAGTCCAGCCTGCTCAACCAGCTGGCGGGGGAGAAGCGCGCGGTGGTCGACTCGGTCGCCGGCACGACCCGCGACCCGGTGGACGAGCTGATCGAGCTGGGCGGCCGCGAGTGGCGGTTCATCGACACCGCGGGCATCCGGCGGCGCCACCGGGAGAACCAGGGCGCCGACTTCTACGCCACGCTGCGCACCCAGTCGGCGCTGGAGCGGGCCGAGGTGGCGGTGGTGCTGATCGACGCGTCGGAGTCGCTGGCCGAGCAGGACCTGCGGATCGTGTCGATGGTGATCGAGTCCGGCCGGGCGCTGGTGATCGCCTACAACAAGTGGGACCTGCTGGACGAGGAGCGCCGCCACTACCTCGAACGCGAGATCGACCGGCAGCTGCACAACGCCCGGTGGGCGCCGCGCGTCAACATCTCCGCCCGCACCGGACGGCACGTGGACAAGCTGGTGCCCGCCCTGGACACGGCGCTGGACGGCTGGGGCACCCGCGTGCCCACGTCCAAGCTCAACCAGTTCTTCGCCGACCTGGTGGCCGCGCACCCGCACCCGATCCGGGGCGGCAAGCAGCCCCGGGTGCTGTTCGCCACCCAGGCGGGCGTGCGGCCGCCCCGGTTCGTGCTGTTCACCACCGGCTTCCTGGAGGAGGGCTACCGGCGGTTCATCGAACGGCGCCTGCGCGAGGAGTTCGGCTTCGCCGGCACGCCCATCGACATCACGATGCGCATTCGGGAGAAGCGCGGCAAGCGCAAGTGAGGGACATGTTCTCGTTGACGCGGCAACGAGAACATGTTCTAGTTTGCGGGTGAGGTTCCTGCTGTTGCTCGGGTGCGCGGCGGCCTGTGTGGCGCTCAGCTTCGCCTGGCGCGAGCCGTGGATCGGCGCCGTCGGCCTCCTGGTCGCCTTCGTGGCGATGTTCACCGACCGCGACGACGTACCGGTGGACGACGACAGGCGCGCCTACGAGCCCACCAAGACCGTCCGCAACATGCGCGCCCGCGACCGCTGACGACGCGGCCGCCGGACACGCCCCGGACATGGCGCCGCTCCGTGCGGGGGGCGCGGATGTCCCGCACGGAGCGGTTGCTCATGCCCGGCGCGCGACGCGCGTCGCGGCCGCCAGGTCAGGGATGGTGCTGGTCGCGGCGTTCACCGGCGACCCGCTCGTCGTGCTGTTCGGCGGGCACCGGGCCCGCCCATCCCGCTCCGGGCGCGGGCGCCTGCTGTCCCGTGGTTTCGTGGGCGGGCGGAGGGGCGCCGGGGGGCGGCGACGAGGGTTCGCCCCGCGGCGGGGATTCGGTGCCGGGCGCGGGCCCGTAGCCTGACCCCCGGCCGTAACGTCCGTGCGTCGGGGCGATCGGCTGAGTGGGGCCGGCCTGGCCTGCGCCGGGCCGTGCCGCGCCGGGCCGTGCCGCGGCGTCGCGTGCGGCGGCCTCGCGGGCGGCCGCCGTCTCCGCGGCACGCCGGGCCTCCCGCACGCCGACCACGGCGAAGCGGCCCAGGGCGAACGCGGCGAGGAACACGATCACCACGCCGAGGCCGCTGAACCCGGCGATCTGCTCGGTCACGCGCTTGGCGGTGCTCGGTCCGAGGGGGGCGCCGGCAGTGCCGAGGCCCCAGAGCATCCCGAGCGTGTGGCCCACGACGAACCAGGCGCCGGCGAGGGCGGCCAGCCAGGCCCCGAACATCGCGACCGCGCGGTTCGCGCTGACGAGCAGGATCAGCCCGCCGATGACCGTGGCGATCCCGGGAAGTATGCTCAGCTGCAGCCGTGCGGCGGTGTACACCCAGGGCTCGTCGGGTGCGAAGCCGAAGTGGGCGTAGGGGCCGATGAACGGCAGCAGGGCGCCCCACAGCCCCAGCAGCACGAGAAGGATCCCGCTGAGGAGGCCCCGGGTGCGCGGAGCCCGCATGGTCCCAGTCATGATCTCCTCCTGACCGGGCGAACGTGATGTGTTTGTTGGAGCCCCTTTACCCGTAAGGTTCGGGTCCAAGCACGTCATTTGGTATCCAACCCGGTCATACAACCCGGCCATCAAGGACGGCATGCGAGGAGGAAAGACGATCGTGGGCAGTGAGGTCGTCGTCGTGCACGCCCGTGAGGAACCGCCGGACGCCTGGAGCGCGGCGGTGTTCCTGGCCGGCCCCACCCCCCGGACCCCCGACGTCCCGTCCTGGCGGCCCGAGGCGGTCGGCGAGCTGCGCGCACGCTGGCGCCACCCCGGGCGGCTGGTGGTGTTCGTGCCCGAGCACCGGCATGACCGCTACGAGGACTACACCGACCAGGTCGAGTGGGAGGAGCGCTGCCTGCACCTGTCCGACGAGGTGCTGTTCTACGTGCCGCGCGACCTGAAGACGATGCCCGCGTTCACCACCAACGTCGAGTGGGGGATGTGGCACGACAGCGGCCGGGTCGTGTTCGGCGCGCCCCCGGACGCGCCCAAGAACTCCTACCTGCGGCACTACGCGGACAAGTACGGCGTGCCCACGGCCGGCGACCTGCCCGGCACGGTGGCGGCGGCGCTGGAGCGGATCGGCGCGGGCGCGCCCCGTTCGGGCGGCGAGTGCGCCGTCCCCCTGCTGGTGTGGCGCACCGAGCCGTTTCAGCGCTGGTACGGCGCGCAGCGCGCGGCGGGCAACACCCTGCGCGGCGCGCGCGTGGTGTGGCGGCACGGCGACCACTGGGCCCTGCGCGTCCGGATGCACGTGGCCGCCGAAGACCGGATCAAGGACAACGAGATCGTCCTGTCCCGGCCGGACGTCGGCGTGGTCGCGCTGTACCGGCGCGGGGCGACGCTCGACGACACGACCGTGGTGCTGGTGCGGGAGTTCCGCGGCCCCGCCGCGACGCCCGACGGGTTCGTCCACGAGCTGCCCGGCGGTTCGGCGCGCGGGCCCCGGGCGGCCGACCCGCGGGCCACGGCGGCGGCCGAGCTGGCCGAGGAGACCGGCCTGGTCCTGGACGCCGCGCGGCTGCGCCCGCACGGCGAACGGCAGCTCACCGCCACCCTGTCGGCGCACCGCGCCCACCTGTTCTCCGCCGAGATCACCGAGCCGGAGCTGGCGCGGCTGCGCGCGGCGGCCGGGCCGCACGGCGTGGCCGCCGACGGCGAGCGCACCCATATCGAGATCACCACGTTCGGGGCGCTGCTCCGGGACGGGTCGGCCGACTGGTCCACCCTCGGCATGCTCACCCAGGCGCTCGTCGACGACTAGCCGCATCTGCGAGAGCTCTCGGGCGGCACGCCCTGCATCTGCGGTGAGTTCCGCCATGTTTCCTTCGTATCTGCCGAGGTCTACGCTTGGCCTCGTGACGACGTTCCGGATCAGTGAGGCGGCCGCGCTGCTGGGGGTCAGTGCGGACACCGTCCGCCGCTGGGTGGACGGCGGGCGGCTGCCCGCCGTCCGCGACGAGCACGGGCACCGGCGCGTCCCCGGCGCCGAGCTGGCCGCGTTCGTCCGCGACCAGGGGCGGCGCGGGGGCGACGGCGAGCCGGGGGAGCGGTTCTCCTCCGCGCGCAACCGGATGCGCGGCATCGTCACCGACGTGCGCCGGGACGGGGTGATGGCCCAGGTGGAGATCCAGGCCGGCCCGTTCCGCGTGGTGTCGCTGATGAGCCGGGAGGCGGCCGACGAGCTGGCCCTGGAGGTCGGCGTGCTCGCCGAGGCCGTCGTGAAGTCCACCAACGTCGTCGTCGAACTGCCCGACCTCGGCTGAGCCCGCCCGGACGGACTCGGCGAACGCGAGAGGACCGCAGAACCGTGGTGAAGCGCGTACCGATCCCGGCCGTGGCGCCGGCCCTGCTGGCCGCCGCCGCACTGGCCCTGTCCGGCTGCGGCGACGTCGACGACGGCGGCGCCTCCGCGGGCGCCGGGAAGGACGGGAGGACCCTCACGGTGTTCGCCGCGGCGTCCCTGACCGAGACGTTCACCGCGCTGGGCGAGACGTTCGAGGGCTCGCACCCGGGCGTGAAGGTGCGGTTCAACTTCGGCGGCAGCTCCACCCTCGCGCAGCAGATCGTGCAGGGCGCCCCGGCGGACGTGTTCGCCGCCGCCAGCCCCGCCACGATGAAGACCGTCACCGACAAGGGCGCCGCGTCCGGGCGGCCGGCGGTCTTCGCGAGGAACCGGCTGGTCATCGCCGTTCCCAAGAACGAGGCGGGCAAGGTCAGGGCGCTGCCGGACCTGGCCGCGCGCGGGCTGAAGGTCGTGCTGTGCGCCGAGCAGGTGCCCTGCGGCGCCGCCGCCGGCCAGGCGTTGCGGGCGGGCGGCGTGAAGGTCACGCCGGTGTCGCGCGAGCAGGACGTCAAGGCCGTGCTCACCAAGGTCCGGATGGGCGAGGCCGATGCCGGGCTGGTCTACCGCACCGACGTGCGGGCCGCGTCCGGGCAGGTGACGGGCGTGGAGTTCCCCGAGTCGGCCAAGGCGGTCAACGACTACCCGATCGCGCCGCTGGCCGAGGCTCCGCAGCCCGCCCTGGCCAGGGAGTTCGTCGGGCTGGTGCTGTCGCAGCAGGGCCGCACGGCGCTGACCCGGGCGGGATTCGAGGCGCCGTGACCCGGGCGCCCGGCACCGTCCGCCCGCCCGCCGCCGGGGCGGCGCGCGAACGCGGGTTGGGGCGTCCGCCGTGGATGCTGGTGCTGCCCGCGCTGGCCGGCCTGGCGTTCCTGGTGCTGCCGCTGGTCGGGCTGCTGGTGCGCGCGCCGTGGTCGACGCTGGGCACCCGCCTGGCCGAGCCGCAGGTGCTGGAGGCGCTGCGGCTGTCGCTGCTCACCGCGACCGTCGCCACCGGCGTGTGCCTGGTGCTGGGCGTGCCGCTGGCGTGGCTGCTGGCGCGGGTGCCGTTCCCCGGCGCCCGGCTCGTGCGGGCCCTGGTGACCGTCCCGCTCGTGCTGCCGCCCGTGGTCGGCGGCGTGGCGCTGCTGCTGGTGCTGGGCCGCCGTGGGCTGGTCGGGCAGTGGCTGGACGAGGCGTTCGGCATCACGCTGCCGTTCACCACCGCCGGCGTGGTGCTCGCCGAGACGTTCGTGGCGATGCCGTTCCTGGTGATCAGCGTGGAGGGCGCGCTGCGCGCCGCCGACCTGCGCTACGAGGAGGCGGCGGCCACGCTGGGCGCCACCCGCTGGACGACGTTCCGCCGGGTGACGCTGCCGCTGGTCGCCCCGGGCGTGCTGGCGGGCGCCATCCTGTGCTGGGCGCGGGCGCTGGGCGAGTTCGGCGCGACGATCACGTTCGCGGGCAACTTCCCCGGCCGCACCCAGACGATGCCGCTGGCCGTCTACCTGGCCCTGGAGACCGACCCGCAGGCGGCGATCGTGCTGAGCCTGGTGCTGCTGGCGGTGTCGGTGCTCGTCCTGGCCGCCCTGCGCGACCGGTGGGTGAACGCATGAGCCGTCCTGGCGCACCGGTGACGGGAGACCGGCGGGAGTGGGCCGCCGGCCGCAGCGGGCTCGACGCGCGGCTGCTGGTACGGCGCGGCGGCTTCGAACTGGACCTGGAACTGACGGCCGGTCCCGGCGAGGTGGTCGCCCTGCTGGGGCCCAACGGGGCGGGCAAGAGCACGGCGCTGCGCGCGCTGGCCGGGCTCGTCCCCATGGCCGACGGGCACATCCGCGTGGACGGCAGGGAACTGCGCCCGCTGCCCCCCGAGCGGCGCGGTATCGGCATGGTGTTCCAGGACTACCTGCTGTTCCCGCATCTGAGCGCCTTGGAGAATGTCGCGTTCGGGCTGCGCTGCCAGGGCGTGCGCAAGCGTGAGGCGCGCCGCGTCGCCGCCGGGTGGCTGGAGCAGGTCGGCCTGGCCGAGTACGCCTCGGTGCGGCCGCGTGCGCTGTCGGGTGGTCAGGCCCAGCGCGTCGCGCTGGCGCGGGCCCTGGCCGTGGGGCCGCGCCTGCTGCTGCTGGACGAGCCGTTGTCGGCGCTGGACGCGCACACCCGGCTGGAGATCCGGTCCGCGCTGCGGCGCCGCCTGGAAGGATTCGAGGGCGCCGCCGTGCTGGTGACGCACGACCCGCTGGACGCCATGGTGCTGGCCGACCGGCTGGTGGTGCTGGAGGACGGGCGGCCGGTGCAGCAGGGACGCCCCGCCGACGTGGCCCGGCATCCCCGCACCGAGTACGTGGCGCGCCTGGTGGGGCTCAACCTCTACCGGGGCCGTGCCGAGGGCTCCTCGGTGCGGATCGGGGGCGGGGACGAGGGAGGTGGCATGGTGGTGGACACGGTTGACCATCTGCAGGGAGAGGTTTTCCTGGCTTTTGAGCCAGCCGCGGTCGCGTTGTACCGGTCCCGTCCCGAAGGCAGCCCCCGCAACGTCTGGCGGGCGCGGGTGGCGGCGGTGGAGCGGCAGGGCGACCGCGTGCGCGTCCGCCTCGACGGGCCGCCGCTCGCCGCGGCCGCCGATGTGACGCCGGCCGCCGTCGCCGAACTCGAATTGACCCCGGGCAGCCCGGTTTGGGCGGCCTTGAAGGCCACCGAAACAAGGGTTTACCCGGCTTGAACCTTCTCATGCAACGGCGCGATGGAAGCGCTTTCCGAACGCCTCGGCCGGTGATATCAGTCACAAATGGGTAGGTCTGCTCCCAATGACCCGCTACAAGTGGTCCAGACCAAATGGAAAAAACGAGCGGGTTTGTTCATGATGCAGAGATCCTGCGAACTGCTGAAGGAGTAGCCCGTGTCCCACCAGGTCACCGCGTCCTCGGCCACCGGCCCGGACCAGGCCCCGACCAGTCACCTCGAGCTGATTGACTGGGTGCGCGGGATCGCCGAGCTCACCCGTCCCGATCGGATCGAATGGTGCGACGGCTCGGACGCGGAATGGGAGCGCCTGACCGACCTTCTCGTCGAGCAGGGAACCTTCAAACGGCTCAATCCCGCCAAGCGTCCCAACAGCTTCTACGCCGCCTCCGATCCCAGTGACGTGGCCCGCGTCGAGGACCGCACCTTCATCTGCTCCGAAAAGGAGGAGGACGCCGGTCCCACCAACAACTGGATCGCCCCGGACGAGATGCGCGCCACCTTCCGGGAGCTGTTCGACGGCTGCATGCGCGGGCGCACCATGTACGTGGTGCCGTTCTGCATGGGTCCGCTGGGCGGCAAGATCTCCCAGCTCGGGGTGGAGATCACCGACTCGCCGTACGTCGCCGTGTCGATGCGGATCATGACGCGGATGGGCACCGACGCGTTGCGGCTGATCGAGGAGCGCGGCTCGTTCGTCCGGTGCGTCCACTCGGTGGGCGCGCCGCTGGAGCCCGGCCAGCAGGACGTGCCGTGGCCGTGCAACAGCACCAAGTACATCTCGCACTTCCCCGAGACCCGGGAGATCTGGTCCTATGGGTCCGGCTACGGCGGCAACGCGCTGCTGGGCAAGAAGTGCTACGCGCTGCGCATCGCCTCCACCATGGCCCGTGACGAGGGCTGGCTGGCCGAGCACATGCTCATCCTCAAGCTGACCCCGCCGGACGGCGAGACCCGCTATGTCGCCGCCGCGTTCCCGTCCGCCTGCGGCAAGACCAACCTGGCCATGCTCCAGCCCACGATCCCGGGCTGGAAGGTCGAGACGATCGGCGACGACATCGCCTGGATGCGCTTCGGCGAGGACGGCCGGCTGTACGCGATCAACCCCGAGGCCGGGTTCTTCGGCGTCGCCCCCGGCACCGGCGAGGGCACCAACGCCAACGCCGTCAAGACGCTGTGGGGCAACAGCATCTTCACCAACGTCGCGCTCACCGACGACGGCGACGTGTGGTGGGAGGGCCTGACCGAGGAGCCGCCCGCGCATCTGACCGACTGGAAGGGCAACGACTGGACGCCCGAGTCCGGCACCCCGGCGGCGCACCCGAACGCCCGCTTCACCACCCCGGCCGGGCAGTGCCCGATCATCGCGCCCGAGTGGCAGGACCCCAAGGGCGTGCCGATCTCGGCGATCCTGTTCGGCGGCCGCCGCGCCAGCGCGGTTCCGCTGGTCACCGAGTCGTTCGACTGGCAGCACGGGGTGTTCCTGGGCGCCAACGTGGCCTCGGAGAAGACCGCCGCGGCCGAGGGCACCGTCGGCGAGCTGCGCCGCGACCCGTTCGCCATGCTGCCGTTCTGCGGCTACAACATGGGCGACTACTTCGGCCACTGGCTGAAGATCGGCCGCTCCACCGAGGCCGAGAAGCTGCCGCGCATCTACTACGTCAACTGGTTCCGCAAGGACGCCGACGGCAGGTTCATCTGGCCGGGCTTCGGCGAGAACAGCCGGGTGCTCAAGTGGATCGTCGAGCGGCTCAACGGGCGGGCCGACGCGGTCAAGTCCCCGATCGGCCACCTGCCCACCCGCGAGTCGCTGGACACCGAGGGCCTGGACCTGGACGAGGCCGCCCTGGACACGCTGCTGAGCGTCGACCCCGAGGTGTGGAAGCAGGAGGCCGCGCTGGTCCCCGCGTTCTTCGAGACCTTCGGCGACCACCTGCCCAAGGAACTGTGGGACGAGTACCGCGCCCTGCTGCACCGCCTCGGCGAGTGACGCCCGCGGGCGGTCGCGGCGGGGCGTAGGGAGCCCCGGGAACGCGGCGGGCCCGCCGGGCGCAGGCCGCGAGGTCACACCCACGGGTGTGACCTCGCGGCTTTTTGTCCTATTTGCACCACTTGTTGGGCTTGTCGGGCCGCGTCTCCGGCGACGTTACGCAGACAGGACGATTTCTCCCGGGGAGGACCCCATGGACGACCTGCTGGCCCGAGGCTGGTGGACGCTGGCGCTGCGCGGGGCGGTCGCGATCCTGTTCGGCCTGATCGCCTGGATCTGGCCGGGCATCACCGTGCTGACCCTGGTGCTGCTGTTCGGCGCGTACGCGCTGGTGGACGGGGTCGGCTCGCTGGTCGCCGCGGCGCGCGGCGTGCCGGGGGAGTCGCGCGCATGGCTGGGCGTGGCCGGCGTGTGCGGCATCGTGCTGGGGATCGTCGCGCTGGTGTGGCCCGGGATCACCGGGCTGGCGCTGCTGTTCCTCATCGCGGTGTGGGCGCTGGTCACCGGTGTGCTGGAGATCGTCGCGGCGATCCGGCTGCGGCACGTGATCCGGGGCGAGTGGCTGTACGCGCTCAGCGGCGCCGTGTCGGTGCTGTTCGGGGTGCTGCTGCTGGTGTGGCCGGTGTCCGGCGCGCTGGCGGTCGTCTGGATGATCGGGTTCTTCTCCATCGTGTTCGGCGCCGCGATGGTCGGTGCCGCGTTCCGGCTGCGCCGCCTGGCCCGGGAGATGACCCGGCCCGGCATGCGGCCCGGCGGCGCGTCCCCCGCGCACCCGTAGCCCCGTCTCCGGCACGTCCGGCGGCCGCCGCCGGACGTGCCGGACTCGTTCGACCGGCATTCCGGTCGTTTAGGATGCGTCCCATGACGCGGCTGGAGCACAGGGTGCACGAGCTCACCGTCGGCCAGCTCGCCGAACGCAGCGGCGTGTCGGTGTCGGCGCTGCACTTCTACGAGTCCAAGGGACTGATCAGCAGCCGCCGCACCGCCGGCAACCAGCGCCGCTTCAGCCGTGACACGCTGCGCCGGGTCTCCTTCATCAGGGTCTCCCAGCGGGTCGGCATCCCGCTCAGCGAGATCAAGAAGGCGCTGGCCACGCTGCCCGAGGGCCGCACCCCCACGGTGGAGGACTGGGCCCGCCTGTCCGAGATGTGGCGCGCCGACCTCGACGAGCGCATCGCGCAGCTGGAGCGCCTGCGCGACGACCTCACCGACTGCATCGGCTGCGGCTGCCTGTCGATCAACAAGTGCGCGCTGGCCAACCCCTACGACCGGCTCGGCGACGAGGGCCCGGGCCCCCGCCGCCTGCTCGTCCGCCACGGCGAGCGCTCCCGCCGCCCGCACGCGGCCCGCGAGGACGCCGCCGCCTCCGCCGCCGCCGGCTCCTGCTCCACCGACTGCTGAAACGGCCGCCGGCCCGGCGACCGCACAGGACCGGCGGCGCCGCCGTCAGCGGGCGTGCGACGTGCGCGGCTGCTGGAACGCCCGGTGGTTGCGGTCCCGGCCGTGACCGTGCGGGTCGACGCGGCGCGGCGCCGGCTCCCGCCCGACCGGCTGGCTGGGCCGCGGGCTGCTCGGCACGTGCGGGACGTCCATCTCCACCGGCTTGTCGGCCAGCTCGAACTCCTGGTCGTAGTGGAAGAGCCGCAGGCCCTCGCCCTCCAGCAGCTCGTAGCAGGCCGACTCGCCGGTCACGGTGACCTTCAGCCGGTTGCCCCGGTAGCGCATGGAGAACGCCAGCCGGCTGATGCCGCCGGGCAGCCGCGGCGCGAACCGCAGCACCCCGTCGGCCGCGCGCATCCCGCCGAACCCGGCGACCAGCCCGCTCCACGCGCCCGCCATCGAGGCGATGTGCAGGCCGTCACGGGTGTTGCGGTTGAGGTCGTGCAGGTCCATCAGCGCGGTCTCGCCGAGGTAGTCGTGCGCCAGGTCCAGCTGCCCCACCTCCGCGGCGATCACCGCCTGGGTCTGCGCGGACAGCGAGGAGTCCCGCACCGTCAGCGCCTCGTAGTAGTCGAAGTTGCGGACCTTCTGCTCGTAGGTGAACGCCTCCCCGCACATGTGCATGGCCAGCACCAGGTCGGCCTGCTTGACGACCTGCTTGCGGTACAGGTCGAAGTACGGGTAGTTCAGCAGCAGCGGGTAGTGCTCGGGCTTGGTGGCCGCGAAGTCCCACCGCGCGTGGTTGGTGAACCCCTCGCTCTGCGGGTGCACGCCCAGCCGCTCGTCGTAGGGGATCATCATGGCCGCCGCCGCGTCCCGCCACGACGCGGCCTCCTCGGTGCTGACGCCGAGCCGCTCGGCCAGGTCCGGGTGGCGCATGGCCATCGCGGCGGCCTCCCGCAGGTTCCGCCGCGCCATCAGGTTGGTGTAGACGTTGTTGTCGGCGATCGAGCTGTACTCGTCGGGCCCGGTGACGCCGTCGATGCGGAACACGCCCTCCACGTCGTGGTGGCCGAGGCCGCGCCACAGCCGCGCCGTCTCCACCAGCAGCTCCAGGCCGGTCTCCCGTTCGAACTCCTCGTCGCCGGTGGCGTCCACGTACCGCACGACGGCGTCGGCGATGTCGGCGTTGATGTGGAACGCGGCGGTGCCCGCGGGCCAGTAGCCCGAGCACTCCTGCCCGCGGATCGTCCGCCAGGGGAACGCCGCGCCCGCCAGGCCGAGCTGGTGGGCGCGCTCCCGGGCCAGGCCCAGCGTCATGTGCCGCCACCGCAGCGTGTCGGCCGCCGACGACGGGTGGGTGTAGGTCAGCACGGGCAGCACGAACGTCTCGGTGTCCCAGAAGGTGTGCCCGTCGTACCCGGGCCCGGTCAGGCCCTTGGCGGGGATCATCCGGCGTTCGGCGCGCGCGCCGGCCTGCAGGATGTGGAACAGCCCGAACCGCACCGCCTGCTGCACCTCGGCGTCGCCGTCGACCTCCACGTCGGCGCCGCTCCAGAAGTCGTCGAGGTAGGCGCGCTGCTCCTCCAGCAGGCCGTCCCAGCCGGTGTGCCGGGCCGCCGCCAGCGCCGCCACCACCTGGTCGTGCAGCGTGGGACGGGACCGCCGGCTCGACCACCCGTACGCCAGGTACTTGACGATCCGCAGCCGCTGCCCCGGCTCCAGCCGCGTGGCCACGGTGAGCCGCGCGACGTCCGGGTAGCTCTCGATGTCGGTCGCCATGTGGTCGGGACCCTCGATGTGATGGTCCATCGCGGCGGCCATGCGCAGCCCGCTGTGCCGGGTGCGGTGGACCAGGACCGCCTTGGTGTGGTTGGTGACGTGCTCCTCGCTGACCAGCGGCGACTCCAGCACCGCGGCGGTGCGCGGGTCGCGGCCGAGGTCGGGCAGCGACTCGTTGGCCACCAGCTCCGACTGCGCCACCACGCGCACCGAGTGGTCGACCGGCTCGACGTCGTAGCAGATCGCGGCGATGGCGCGCTGGGTCAGCGACACCAGCCGCACCGAGGTGACGCGCACCGAGCGCCCGGCGGGCGAGGTCCACTCCACCTGGCGGGTCAGCGTGCCCGCCCGCATGTCCAGGATGCGCTCGTGCGAGTCGAGCCGCCCGTACCGCACGTCGAACGGCTCGTCGTCCACCAGCAGCCGGATCAGCTTGCCGTTGGTGACGTTGATAACGGTCTGCCCCGACTCGGGGTAGCCGTACCCGGCCTCGGCGTGCGGCAGCGGCCGCAGCTCGTAGAACGAGTTGAGGTAACTGCCGGGCAGCCCGTGCGGGTCGCCCTCGTCCAGGTTGCCGCGCAGCCCCATGTGCCCGTTCGACAGAGCGAAGACCGACTCGCTCTGCGCCAGGCGGTCCAGCCGCAGTTCCGGTTCCCGCACGCACCACGGCTCGACCGTGAACACCGGCAGATCCACCTTGGTGGTGTGACGGCCCCCGCGCCCGTCGCTCACTTGTCCTCCAGAAGTTCGGATAGGTCCCCGACCACGATGTCGGCTCCGTGCCGTGCCAGCGCCTCCCGGTGGTCGCCGCCGACCCGGTCCACGCCCACGACGTAGGCGAAGTCCCCCGCATGACCCGCCTCGACACCTGCCAGCGCGTCCTCGAACACCGCCGCGCGCGCCGCCGGCACCCCGACCGCCTCGGCCCCCGCCAGGAACATGTCGGGCGCGGGCTTGCCGGGCAGATCGCGTTCCTGGGCGATCACCCCGTCGACGCGCGCGTCGAACAGGCCGGTGATGCCCGCCGCGGCCAGCACCTGGACGGTGTTGGCGCTGGACGACACCACGGCGGTGCGCAGCCCGGCCTCCCGGCAGGCCCGCACGTACGCCACCGACCCGTCGAACACCTCGACGCCCTTCTCCTCCAGCAGCTTGAGGACGAGCTGGTTCTTGCGGTTGCCGAGGCCTCGGATGGTCTCGGCGTCGGGCGGATCATCGGGTCTGCCCTCGGGCAGCGTGATGCCGCGGGAGGTCAGGAACGAGCGCGTCCCGTCCTCGCGGCGTTTGCCGTCCACGTACTTGCCGTAGTCGCCGACCTCGTCGAACGGGACGAACGGCGTACCGGTGGCCTCCGCCCGCGCCCGCAGGTACTCGTCGAACATCCGCTTCCACGCGGCGGCGTGCACAGCGGCCGTACGGGTAAGTACGCCGTCCAGGTCGAACAGGCAGGCGTCGACCGATTGCGGCAGTCCCAGCATGGCTTTCCCCCTCGCGGCTCCGCGATCTCTACGATGCGTCCAGTTCCCTGAAAGGAACAAGGGCATGCGGCCGCCCGGTTGACCGAACAGTGGGCTACCCCACCCGCGTACCCACGGGTGTGGGGCCCGAACGAAGAGGAGACATGCCAATGAGCAAGGCGCGCATAGGTGTCACCGGGTTGGCGGTGATGGGCCGGAACCTGGCCCGCAACCTCGCCCGGCACGGGCATCCGGTGGCCGTGCACAACCGCACCGAGGCCCGCACCAAGGCGCTGGTGACCGAGTTCGGGGACGAGGGGACGTTCGTCCCCGCCGAGACGCCCGAGGAGTTCGTGGCGTCGCTGGAACGCCCCCGCCGCCTGGTGATCATGGTGAAGGCGGGGGCGCCGACCGACGCGGTCATCGAGGAGTTCGCGCCGCTGCTGGAACCGGGCGACATGATCGTCGACGGGGGGAACGCGCACTTCGCCGACACCCGGCGGCGCGAGGCGGCGCTGCGCGAACGCGGGCTGCACTTCGTCGGCACCGGCATCTCCGGCGGCGAGGAGGGCGCGCTGCACGGCCCGAGCATCATGCCGGGCGGTTCGGCCGAGTCCTACGAGGCGCTCGGCCCGCTGCTGGAGGACATCGCCGCCAAGGTCGACGGCACGCCGTGCTGCGTCCACGTCGGGCCGGACGGCGCCGGGCACTTCGTGAAGATGGTGCACAACGGCATCGAGTACGCCGACATGCAGCTGATCGCCGAGTCCTACGACCTGCTGCGGCATGCCGCCGGGCTGTCCCCGGCCGAGATCGCCGAGGTGTTCCGCACCTGGAACACCGGGCGGCTGGAGTCCTACCTCATCGAGATCACCGCCGAGGTGCTGGCGCACACCGACGCCGCCACCGGCCGCCCGTTCGTCGACGTGGTGCTGGACCAGGCCGAGCAGAAGGGCACCGGCCGCTGGACCGTGCAGACCGCCCTCGACCTCGGCGTCCCGGTGTCGGGCATCGCCGAGGCGGTGTTCGCGCGGTCCGTCTCCGGCCACGCGGACCTGCGCCGGGCGGCGCGCGGCCTGCCCGGCCCGCAGAACGACGTGCGCTACCTGTCCGGTTTCGCCGACGACGTGGAGCAGGCCCTGTACGCCTCGAAGGTCGTCGCCTACGCGCAGGGCTTCCACCAGATCCAGGCCGGCAGCGAAGAGTACGGCTGGAACATCGACCTGGGGCAGATGGCCACGATCTGGCGCGGCGGCTGCATCATCCGCGCCCGCTTCCTGGACCGCATCCGGGCCGCCTACGAGGCCGACCCGCGGACGCCGACGCTGCTGACCGACGACCACTTCGCCGAGGCGGTCGGCGCCGCCCAGGACGCCTGGCGCCGCGTCGTCACCACCGCCGCGCAGCTGGGCATCCCGGCGCCCGGCTTCTCCAGTGCGCTGGCCTACTACGACTCGCTGCGCGCCGAGCGCCTGCCCGCGGCCCTCACCCAGGGGCAGCGCGACTTCTTCGGCGCCCACACCTACCGGCGCGTCGACCGCGAGGGCTCCTTCCACACCCTCTGGGGCGGCGACCGCTCCGAAGTCGAGGCCTGAGCCTCGCGCGTCGTCCCCCGGGCTCCCGCGCCGGGGGACGACGCCGGCGCGTCACGACGCGCCCTGCTCCTGGACGATCGCCCACTGGCCGACCTGCCGGTACGCCGAGTCGTAGATCTCCGACCCGTCACCGGGCTCCAGGGCGTAGTGCTTCAGATTCCCCGCCCAGTACCTGAGGATGCGCCCCAGCTCGGCGGCGGCGTTCCCGTCGAACGCCTTCTCGCCCATATCCACTTCGAGCACGAATTTCACCGGCACCCCTTCCAGGCATTTCTTTCTGCACTTCAAGTGTCTCATTGAAGTGGTTATTGGGCTTTTGAGTGCCGCCTCGCGTGGTCAGGGGCCTGTTCCTTCCCGGAAACCTCAAATCGGGGTGAAGGCGCGGCACGGCCGGTGGGCGGGCCGGCCTATCGGGACTGTCCACCCAGCACGCGGAAACCGGCGTCGACCGGGATGCGCGTCCCGGCGACGGCGGCGATCTCACCCGTCACCAGCGCGGCGATGACCGAGGCGACGTCGTCGGGCTCCACCATCCGCCCCAGCACCGACGTCTTCGCGATGGCGGCCTCCCGCTCAGGGGTCAGCATGTGCGCGGTGGCGTCGGTGCGGACCGCGCCCGGTGCCACGACATTGACGGCGATCCCGTCCGCCCCCACCTCCATCGCCACGTGCCGGGCGAACGCGTCCAGCGCGGCCTTGGCGGTCGCGTGGGCGATGGCCCCCGGCCGGGTGAGCTCGGCGCTGAGACTGGACACGTACACGACGCGTCCGCTCCGCCGCGTCCGCATCACCTCCAGGGCGTGCTTGCTGACGTGGAAGGCGGCGGCCAGCTCACCGTCCACCTTCTCCTGGAACGCCTCCCACGGCATGTCCGCGAACGCGGCGAACGGCGGCTGGACATTGGCGTTGCAGACCAGGACGGCCAGCCCGTCGCAGGCGTCCACCAGCCGCGCCGCGTCCCGCGGATCGCGCACGTCCGCCCGCACCGCGCGGGCCGTCCCGCCCGACGCCTCGATCTCCTCGACGACCTTCCGCGCCGCCGCCGCGTCCCCGCGGTAGTTCACCACCACGTGAAAACCCCTGCGGCCCAGCCGCACCGCCGTCGCCGCACCGATGCCCCTGCTCGCACCGGTGATCAGAGCCACCTGACCCATGACCGCCTCCTTTGTTCCCGGTCGCGCGACGACGCTAGGCGATCGAGCTAACTTTTCGAAGGGACATACCTTCGGGTAAGGTCTCGACCGCCAGGGAAACCTCCAGTCCACGGGTACGGCGCCGCGACGATGAGTGACACCATTCACAGGGAATGCCCGGCCCGCGCGGTGCTCGACCACGTCACCAGCCGCTGGGGCGTGCGCGTCCTGACCGCGATGCGTGACGGGGACCTGCGCTTCTACGAACTGCGCGGGAAGATCGAGGGGATCAGCGAGAAGATGCTGTCCCAGACGCTGCGCACCCTCGTGCGCGACGGCCTGGTCACGCGCACCGTGGAGCCGTCCGCGCCGCCCAAGGTCACCTACGGCCTCACCGACCTCGGCCGCGGCGTCACCGAGCCGCTCGAAGCCCTCGCCGCCTGGATCCGATGCCACGCCGGCGCCCTTCTGGCGGCCCAGGCGGAGTACGACGGCGGCCGGGGGCCCGCGGCGATCAACCCACGCTGACCACCTGCTGGAGCAGCCCCCAGACGAAATGCGCCACGTAGGACTCGCCGTCCGCCGTGGTGAACCCGGCGTGCCACCGGCTCGGCACCTCACCGGGATGGTGCCGGACGTCCCCGAACCACCGCTCCAGATCGCCGACGACGCAGCACCACGGCTCCAGGTCCCCGACGCCCCTCACCTGCGGCACGGCCGCGTCGTCGGGCCTGACCAGCCACTCGTGCAGCACCGACCCGCCCGGGCCGACCAGGATCTCGAACCGCAGGTCCGGCCACAGCGCGAACGGCGGCCACCACGCCGCCTCGCACACCGCGTCCCCGATCCGCTGTTCGCGGGTGCCGGCCGGCGGCCCGAGCACGGCCTCGTGGCGGCGCCGGCCGGGCGGAAACGTCCGCGACCGGACGATCCGCTGCCACCGCGCGTTCACCTCGCGCATCTCCGTGCGGGACGACCCCAGCGCACGCACGGCCCCGGCCACCAGGTCCGGCTGGTAGTCGGCCATCCGCCGGAGCAGCACCAGCTGGAACTCCCGCCGCGCGAACCCCTTCACCGGCGGCCCGCGCAGTCCTGACGGCGCCGGAGTCGCCTCTCGTCCTCCACGCCGGTCGCGGTCATCGTTCGTGCCCCCGTCGTCGGTCACGATGTCCGTTCATGAACTCGGGCGAGCGTAGTCCATGGAGCGCCCGGGGCCGCCGCGCACGCGGGCGGTCCGCCTGCGGAGGGCGCTCCGCCGCGCGGCGGAGCGCCCTCCCTCGCCGAAGCCGCCGGCCGAACCCCGGCGGACATTCGTGGCCGACCCCCTCAGCGGATCTCGGCGCCGTAGACGTGGTCGACGGCCATCGTCATCAGCACCCTGCGGTCGGACACCATCACGGACCGGTACTCGTCCCAGTCCGGGTGCTCCCCGGCCGCGATGCGGTAGTAGCGCACCAAGGCCTCGACCTCGGGGCCATGAGGGTCGGTTCCCGGGCCGGTGAGCGTCACCGTGCCCTCGGCGGTGGCCCACGACCAGCCGTCGGGTGCGGTGACCTCCAGCGCGGCCCACGGGTCCCGGCGCAGGTTCGCCGTCTTGGCCCGTCCCTCGGCCATCGAAACGTAGATGACGTCGGCCTCCCGGTCGTAGAAGGGCATGACGGGGGAGAGCTGCGGGCGGCCGTCCGACTTGATGGTCGCGAGGACGCCGAGCCGGCTCTCGGCGAGCAGAGCACGCGGGTCGAACGCCGTCATGCCCGCACCTCTGAGGCGCCGCGGAACAGCTCGACCAGCGCCGCGTAGCCGTCGCCGCCGCGTCCCTCGGCCACGGCGCGGTCGCCCAGGGCCTTGAAGAACCTCGGCAGGTCGGCGTTGATCCCGAGGGCCTCGCTCTCGTGGATGAGGTGCTCCATCGCGGCCAGGTGGGTGCCGATCGTGGCGTCGGGGGCCGGGTACTCGCGGTCGTCGATCTGCTGCGCGTACCCGGGGAGCCAGTCGGCGACGGTCCCGATGTTCTGCCGGGCGAACGAGGCGAACGTCGAGGCGTCCACGCCCGCCGCGCCGAGCAGGGCGGCGCCGTGCAGGAACCCGTTCAGAACGCTCCACATCAAGGTCAGCCCCGCCGCGTCGTACAACGAGGACAGGCCGTGGTCGGCACTGAGGTACATCATTCCCGCGCCGAGGCTCCGCAGGGCGGGTTCGCGCAGGTCGAAGGCCGATCGCGGCCCGCTGTAGAGGACGAGCGCCTCCGCCGTGCCGATCGCCTGGGGAATGGCCATGATCGCGCCGTCGAGGTAGGCGGCGCCCTGCCGCTCCGCCCACTCGGCGGTCTGGCGGGCCTCCTGGGACGTGCCCGAGGTCAGGTTCACCAGGACCCGGCCGTCGACGACCTCGCCCAGCGGTTCGAGAAGCTTGCGCACGGCGTCGTAGTCCGTGACGCAGACGACCACGAGCGGGCTGGCCGCGACGGCCTCGGCGACCGAGCCGGCGAGCTTCGCGCCCTGGGAGACGAGCTGTCCGGCCTTCGCCGCCGTACGGTTCCACACCGTCGTGGGGTGCCCCTCGCGCAGGAACGCCCCGGCCAGCGCCTGCCCCATCAGCCCCAGACCGATGACCGTCACCGGAGTACGGCTCTCCTCGTGATTCCGCATTATTCGCTCCCTCTGAGTGAGTTGGCGGACATGCGAGAATCCTCAACGTTCACACCGGTATGAAGGTCAAGGAGAGAAGCGGGCATGCTGATCGGCGAACTCAGTCGGCGCACCGGAGTCCGTACGCATCAGCTGCGCTACTACGAGGCGCAGGGCCTGCTCACGCCGTGTCGGAGCGCCGGCGGCTACCGCGAGTACACCGACGACGCCGTCCTGACCGTGCACCAGATCAGGAAGCTGCTCGGAGCCGGGCTGTCGACCGACGACATCGCCTACCTGCTTCCCTGCGTCACCGGCCCGGCCCCCGACCTGGAGCCGTGCCCCGAACTCCTGGACGCCCTGCGCGCACGCCTGCACGGCCTGGACGAGCACATCGACACTCTCGTCCGTTCCCGCCAGGCCCTCGCCGACTACATCGAGGCCACCGAGCAACGCGCCCCGAAGGCCTACCCGCCCTGCGACTCCACCCAGTAGTCGACGACCATCTGCCCTCGGACCCGGCCGCCGGACACCTTCGCCTCATCAACTTCAACTCATCAACGAGGCGCCCCGTCGGGACGACGGCATGGCGGCTCGGCGATTCGAACGGTGCCGATTCGGGGGGCTTGTGCAGTATCCAGGATTCTGGTTATTGTCCTGATCGTGGACGACCTTGAGGATCGGCTGCTGACGCGCAACGGCCTGGCGACGCGGCGGCTGGCCGCCATGCTTCTGGATCAGGCGGAGGACGCCCGGCTGCCGCGCCTGAAGGACTACGCCGAGCAGATGGGCGTGGGCAACGGCACCGCGCAGGCCGCGCTGCAGACGCTGGAGGACACCGGGGCGATCGAGACGGTCGCCCGTGGTCACCTGGGCACCTTCCTGGTGCGGGCGGACCGCGCGCGGCTGTGGCGGCTGGCGGGGCTCGGGACGGTGCTGGCCGCCATGCCGCTGCCGTACTCGCGGCGGTACGAGGGCTTGGCGTCCGGGCTGCGCGCCGCGTACGAGGCCGCCGGGCTTCCGTTCGCGGTCACCTTCATGCGGGGGGCCACGGCGCGGGTGGCGGCGCTGCTGGAGGGCAAGGCCGACGTGGTCGTGGCCTCGCGGCTGGCCGCCGATCGGCTCGTGGAGAGCCATCCGGTGGAACTGGTGGCCGATCTGGGAGCGGAGACCTATGTCGGGTCGCACGGGCTGCTGCTGCGGGACGGCGTCACGGTGGACGCTCCCGGCCTGCGGGTGGCCGTCGATTCCGCCTCGGAGGACCAGCGCGTGCTCGCCGAGCGCGCGTTCACCGGCCGTGGCGAGGACGTCGTCTGGGTGGAGGCGTCCTACATGCAGCTCCGCAGCCTGTTCGAGCGGGGCGAGGTGGACGCCACGGTGTGGAACCTGGACGAGGTCCAGGACCGCCTCGGGCCGGGCGTCCGGGCCCTCCCGCTCGACGACCGCATCACCCGCGAGCTGGCGCAGCGCAACTCCAGCGCGGCGTTCCTGACGCGGGCCGGTGAGGCCGGGCGGTTCACGGTGCTGCGCGAGACGGTGGACATGTCCCTGATCACCGAAGTGCAGCGCCAGGTCGTGCGCGGGGATCGTCTGCCCACCTACTGACCCCGTCGTGTCCTCCCGAGGGACGGCCCCGGGACCGTTGGCGAAGGGAAGCTCATGGAATCGCGGCTCGCTCGGCGGATCCGCCTGTTCACCGAGACCGGCCAGGTGCGGCGGGAGGTCGCCGACTTCGTGACGGCGGAGCTGGAGGCCCTGGCCGCCGAGGGCCGTCCGGTCACCGAGGACAGCGCGGGCATGCTCACCAGCCACCTGATGATGGCCCTGACCCGGCTGGTGGACGGCGAGCCGATCGAGCAGACCTCCGCCGACGCGCAGGTCGCCGCCGAACTCGCCGACCATCCCGAGGCGGTGCGGCGCGCCCGGGCGCTGGCCGCGCGGGCCGAGCGGCGGCTCGGCACCGCCCTCCCCGAATCCGAGATCAACTATCTGGGCCTGCATCTGGCCGTCCTGGCACAGCGTTCGCCCACCTGACCCCCACCCCCAGCCCCGGAAGAAGGCGAGCACGATGATCAAGATCCTGTCGGGCGGCGTCGGCAAGGTCGACGTCGCGCGGACCGTCGCCCAGGTCGCGCCCGAGACCCTCGAGGTGGCCGTCAGCAACGACATGGAGGCGGCGATGAGGCTGCGGGCCGGGCAGGCCGACTACTACCTCGGCACCTGCCACACCGGCGCGGGCGCCTCCCTCGGCGTCCTGGTCGGCCTGATGGGCAGGGAGGCCTGCCACACCTTCGGCCGGTCCGTGCCGACCGAGGCCGACGTCCAGGCCCTGCTCACCGAGGGCAAGAAGGTCTTCGGGTTCGCCCTGGACCAGATCGACGCCGTCGCCCCCGTCATCGCGCGCGCCATCGTCGCGCACGCCCGCTGACACACCGGTCCGCGATCGAGGAAGTGACCCGTGAGACCCATGCTCGCAGCGGGCGAAAGCCTGAGCTTCACGCTGTCACAGGAACTGACGGTCATCGTCCTGTGCGCGCTGACAGCGCTCATCTCCCACCTGGCGCTGGCCGTCTTCAACGACGGCGTGCGCCCGTTCCTGCTCGACTTCATCCGGGGCGGATCCACGCGCGGCGCCACCGCCGCGGTGTCGTTCGGGCTGTCAGCGGGGTTCATCTTCGGGCTGGGCGCGCCGATGGCGCTGTCCACCGGAGTGCTGAACCCCTGGCTGCTGTTCCTGCCCACCGACGTCCTCGGGCTCCTGGCGCCCAGGCGGTGGCTCGCGCCGCTCCTCGGCGCCGGATGGGGCGCGATCGTCGTCTTCGCCCTCGGGGGCGCCAACAGCGCGGCCCACGAACTGCCGGTCGACTTCCTGACGGCCATGCAGGAGATGTCGACGCCGATCCTGTTCCTGTTCACGCTGTTCCCGGTGCTGGCCATCGTCAGGCAGTTCGGCCGGGTGCGCGGCGCGGTCGCGGGCGTCATCGAGCTGGTGCTCGTGGTGATGACGATGAAGCTCTGGCCGAAGATGTTCGCCGGTGCCCTGGCCATGGCGGTCGGCGTGCTGATGCTCATCGGTTTCGCCGTGGCCCAGGACGTCAGGCGGCGCCGCGAGGAGCGGGCCGCGGCCGCGACCGCGCCGGGGACACCGGCCGCCACCCCGGCGGCCGCCGAGCCCTCCGGCGCGGACGACCCCATGGCGTCGCTGTTCAGCGCCAACGCCCTGCGGCTGCGCCGGCACCTGCCGTTGTTCATGCTGCTGGGCGCGGGCGTGTGCCTGCTGGCGCAGATGCACGTCTTCGGCGGTGGCGAGGCCACCAGCTTCCTCATAGCGAAGGGCGACCACAGCGGGGCGGCCCAGGTCGACTTCTACCGGGTGTTCGGTTTCGTCCCGCTGATCGCCACCACGGCATTGGCGTCGGGCGCGTACGGCATCGCCGGACTCACCCTGGTCTACCCGATCGGCTATCTGCTGCCCAGCCCGTACCTCGCGGTGGTCTGCGGCGCGCTGGTGTTCGCCGCCGAGGTCCTGGCGCTGTCGGCCATCGGCCGGGCGCTGGGACGGCTGCCCTCGGTCCGCGACAGCTCCGAGCACCTGCGCGGCGCGATCAGCGACACGATCGAACTGGCGATCCTGTTCGGTTCCCTGATGGCCGCCAACACCATGGGCGGCGGCCTCGGCATCCTCATCGTCGGCGGGCTGTACCTGCTGAACGAGGCGATGGGCCGCAAGGTGGTCCGCATGGCGGCGGCGCCCGCCGCGGTGCTCGTCGGCGGCGTGCTGCTGAACGTCCTGTACTGGCTCGACCTGTTCACCCCGATCAAGTCCTGACCGGCGGGAGCGATGACCGTCATGCACCGCATCCGAACCGTCACCGGGCCGCTGGCCGCGGACCGGGTGGACGGGCCCGTGCTCGCCCACGAGCATCTGGCGCTCGACCTGCGCCGCGACGGCGACGGTCAGGCCGTCCTCGCCGAAGGGCACCGGACGGCGATCGCGGCGGAACTGGCCGGCCTGCGCGCGGAGCACGGCCTGTCGCTGGTGGTGGAGCAGACCTGCCGGGGGATGGGACGCGACGCCGCCGCCCTCGCCCGGATCTCCCGGCAGGCGCAGGTCGCCGTGGTGGCGTCCACCGGGTGGTACTACGAACCGTTCCACCCCGACGAGGTCGCCGCGGCCGACGTGGACACGCTGACCGGGATGCTGCTGGCCGACATCGAGGACGGGCTGGACGGCACGGGCGTCCGCCCCGGCCTGATCGCGGAGGTCGGCAGCCACGCCGAGCCCACCCGGGCCGAACGCCGCGTCCTGACGGCCGCGGCCCGCGCCGCGACCGCCGCGGACCTGCCGCTGGCCACCCACGCCCACCTGGGCCGCGGCGGCCCGGCCCAGCTGGAGCTGCTGACCGGCGCCGGGCTGCCCGCGCACCGGATCTGCATCGGGCACCAGGACCTGCTCGACGATCCGGCCACGCACCGCGAGCTGGCGGCGGCGGGCGCGTACGTCGCCTTCGACACCATCGGCAAGGAGCCCTACCAGAGCGACGAACGGCGGCTGCGGCTGCTGCTGGCGCTGCTGGACGCCGGGCACGCCGACCGGGTGCTGCTCAGCTGCGACATCTCCCGCCACACCTACCTGCGCGGGCACGGCGGCCACGGGTACGGGCACCTGTTCCGCTCGTTCCTGCCCCGGGCGCGGGCGGCCGGTGTCGACGACGACCTCGTCGACCTGCTGACACGCCGCAACCCGCTGCGTTTCCTGACCGGTGCGACCACCGAGGAGTTCTGATGCGGCCCCGGCTTCCGCAGACCTTCCCCCTGGCCACGGTGCCGCTGCCGGACGCGGTGGCGCGGCAGTTCCGTCTCCTGGAGTGCACCGCCGCCCACTTCGAGGGCGAGCAGCTGTTCACCACCGACCTGGGCGTGGTGCCCGGGACGGGACGGCCCCGCACCACCGCGCGGGTGGAGGCGGTCCTCGCCGACTTCTTCGGCGCCGAGGCCGCCGCGCTCGTCCAGGGCGCGGGCACCGGCGCCATCCGCGCCGCCCTCGTCGCGGCGGTGAAGCCCGGTGACCCGCTGCTCGTCCACCGCGCCCCCGTCTACGCCACCACCGCCACCACCCTGCGGACCCTCGGCGTCGACGTCGTCGAGGTCGACTTCAACGACCCGGCGGCGCTCGAACGGGCCCTGGCCGGCGGGCGGTTCCGGTGGGCGTACGCGCAGCACAGCAGGCAGCGGCTCACCGACTCCTACGACCTGGCCGCCGTCGTGACCGCCTGCCGCGCCGCGGGCGTGCGCACGATCGTCGACGACAACTACACGGCCATGCGCGTCCCGGCCTGCGGCGTCGAGGTGGGCGCGGACGCCTCCTGCTTCTCGCTGTTCAAGCTGCACGGACCCGAGGGGGTCGGCGCCGTCGTCGGCGCCGCCGACCTGGTCGAGCGCCTGCACCACGACAACTACTCCGGCGGCGGCCAGGTCCAGGGGCACCAGGCGCTGGACGCGCTGCGGGCCCTCACGCACGTGCCGGTGATGTGGTCGGTGCAGTCGCGGGTCGTGGCGGAGATCGCCGAGCGCCTCGCCGGCGGCGAGGTCGACGGCGTCGCCGACGTCCGTGTCGCCAACGTCCAGGACCGCTGCGTGCTCGTCCTGCTCGACCGGCCCGTCGCCCGCGCCCTGCCCGCCGTCGCCGCCCGCCACGGCGCCGCCCCGTACCCGGTCGGCTCCAGCTCGCGTTACGAGATCGCCCCGCTGTTCTACCGGATGTCCAGCTCGTCGCTGGCCGACGCCCCCGGCCTGGCCGACTGGACGGTGCGCGTCAACCCCATGCGGGCCGGCGCGGACCTCGTGCTGGACATCCTGCGCCGCGCGCTGCGCGACCTGGACCACCCGCCCTCCCAGAAAGACTGACCTTTGTTCCTTGACGCCGTCCTGGCCCGCAATCCGCGTCTCGCCGAGACCGCCGCCGCGTTGCACCGCGACGGACGCATCCCGCCCGACACGTACGTCATGGACCTCGACGCCGTCGAGGAGAACGCCGCGGTGCTCGCCGCGCGGGCCGACGGGCTCGGCCTGCGCCTGTGGTTCGTCGTCAAGCAGGTCGGCCGCAACCCCGAGCTGATCCGGGCCGTCGCCCGGCACATTCCCAGGTTCGCGGCCATCGACCCGCCCGAGGCCCGCGCCCTGCACGCGGCCGGCGCGCGAGCCGGCAACCTGGGGCACCTGGTGCAGATTCCGCGCCGCGCGCTGCCGGAGATGCTGGCCTGGCGGCCCGAGGCCGTGACCGTCTTCGACACCGCCAACGCCCGCGCGGTGTCCGCCGAGGCCCGGCGCCAGGGCATCGTCCAGGACGTCCTGGTGCGGATCGAGGGGGCGCCCGGCGCCGCCTTCCCCGGCCAGGAGGGCGGTGTCCCGCCGGGACACCTCGACGCCTTCGCCGAGGAGGTCGAGCGGCTGCCCGGCGTCCGCATCGCCGGCGTCACCGCGTTCCCCTGCCTCACCTGCGACCCGGACAGCGGTGAGGCGCACCCGACGGCCACCTTCGACCGGGTCCTGGCGGCCCGCGACCTGCTGGCCGGACGGGGCCACGGCCCGCTCAAGCTCAGCGCGCCCGGCGCCACCTGCGCCGCGACGCTGCCGCTCCTCGCCCGGCGCGGCGCCACGCACGGCGAGCCGGGCCACGCCCTGACCGGCACGACACCGCTGCACAGCGCCGACCCGTCCCAGCCGGAGAGACCCGCCTACGTGTACGTCAGCGAGGTCGCCCACATCCTCGCCGACGGCCGCCCGGCCCTCTTCGGCGGCGGTTTCTACCCGCGCGGCACCGTCACCGCCGCCTACCTGCCGCGTTCGGGAGAACGGCTGCCCGTGCAGGACGCACCCGCCGAGAACATCGACTACTACCGGCTGCTGGAAAGACCCCGCCGCCCGGGGACGGCGCAGGTCGGGGACACGGCGGTGCTCGCCTTCCGCACGCAGGTCTTCGTCACCCGCAGCCACGTCGCCGTCGTCAGCGGGCTCTCCACCGACGGCCGCCCCGTGCTGACCGGCCTGTACGACCCGTTCGGACGGCCCGTGCACGGAGGCCGGTCATGAGCAGGACGGTCATCGTCGTCATCGACGGCTTCGGGATCGGGGCGATGCCCGACGCGGGCGCGCTGCGCCCCGGCGACGCCCACGCCGACACCCTCGGGCACACGCTGGACCGTTTCGGCGCCGCCGCTAGGCGACCGCTGCGGCTGCCGACACTGGAGGCGCTGGGCCTGGGGCTGCTGCACCCGCACCGCGATCTCGCCGGACGGCCGACGCTGCCCGTCGCGGCCGGCCGCGCCGCCCTCGGCTACCCCGGCGCCGACTCCTTCGCCGGCCACCAGACCATGATGGGCGCGGACTTCAGCGCGGTGACGGTGTCGACGCTGGGGGAGCGTCTGGAGGAGGTGACCGCGGCGCTGGAGGCGGCCGGGCGCACCGTGCGACGGCTGGACGGCCGCCCCGTGCTGGTCGTCGACGAGACGGTGCTCGTCCACGACAACCTCGAAGCCGACCCGGGCATCAACTGGAACGTCTCCGGCCGTCTGGAGGATCTGCCGTTCGACGGCATCCTGGCGATCGCCCGCACCGTCCGCCGGGTCGCGCCCGTCGCCCGCGTCATCGCCGTCGGGGGGCACGCGGACGGCCCGCTGCACCGCCATGTGCGCGACGGCGACGGCGGCACCGTCGGCCTGGACACCCCGGCCAGCGGCTTCTACCGCAACGGCGGCCTGCGGGTCCAGCACCTCGGCGTGCCGCTGGATCCCACCAGGCAGCTGCCGAACCTGGCCGCGCGCGCCGGTGTCCCCGTCACCCTGGTCGGCAAGGCCGCCGACATCCTGTCCTGCGACGCGGCCGTGCGCCGCCCCGCCGTGCCCACCGCCGAGGTGCTCGCCCACACCCTGCGCGCCGCGCGGGCCGGCGGCGACGCCCTGGTCGTCGCCAACGTCCAGGAGACCGACCTGGCGGGCCACCAGCAGGACCCCGCCCGCTACGGCACCCTGCTGGAGCGGGTGGACGCCGGTCTGGCGGAACTGGTCGCCGTCCTCGACTCTCCCGGCGACCGCCTGATCGTCACCGGCGACCACGGGAACGATCCGGCCATCGGGCACTCGTACCACACCCGCGAATACGTCCCGGTGATCGTCCACCGCCCGGAGGCCGCGGAACCGCGGCTCCTGCCCGACGCGGAGAGCCTCGCCGACGTCGGTGCCACCGCCGCGGCGGCGCTGGGCCTGGACCCCGCCGGCCTGACCTGCGGCACGCCGCTGCGCCGCCCGCCGGAACCGGACGCGGAGGCCGCCGCCGATCCGGGCGCCGGCGGACCGCCGCGCCGCAGGTGACGCGGGTGGCGGCACGGGGCCACCGCTCGGGGGCGGCCCCGTGCCGCCCGTCCTTGTGGGCGGTCGTGGCGCGGGCACCCGGCGGACACGGGCAGGATGGAAGGCGTGAACCTCATCGATCATCTTCCCTCCGGTACCGACGTCGACCCCGACTCGCTGTTCGAGGCGTTCGGACGATGGGTGTCGGGACGCGGGATCACCCTGTATCCCGCGCAGGAGGAGGCGCTGATCGAGGTGGTCTCCGGCGCCAACGTGATCCTGGCCACACCGACCGGATCGGGCAAGAGCCTGGTGGCGGCGGGGGCGCTGTTCGCGAGCCTGGCACGCGACCAGGTGGGCTTCTACACCGCGCCGATCAAGGCGCTGGTGTCGGAGAAGTTCTTCGACCTGTGCGAGATGTTCGGCCGGGAGAACGTC
Organism: Actinomadura sp. NPDC047616; assembly: GCF_040642915.1. Classification (NCBI taxonomy): domain Bacteria; kingdom Bacillati; phylum Actinomycetota; class Actinomycetes; order Streptosporangiales; family Thermomonosporaceae; genus Actinomadura; species Actinomadura sp. NPDC047616. The sequence continues at coordinate 283,091 of NZ_JBEYTB010000002.1, read as the reverse complement.
GGCATGATGACCGGCGACGCCAGCGTCAACGCCGACGCGCCGATCATCTGCTGCACCGCCGAGGTGCTGGCCAACATCGCCCTGCGCGACGGCGCCGACGCCGACATCGGCCTCGTGGTGATGGACGAGTTCCACTTCTACGCCGAGCCCGAGCGCGGCTGGGCGTGGCAGATCCCGCTGCTGGAGCTGCCGCAGGCGCAGTTCCTGCTGATGTCGGCGACGCTCGGCGACGTGTCGTTCTTCCAGAAGGACCTGACCCGGCGCACCGGACGGGAGACCGCGCTGGTGTCGTCGGCCGAGCGGCCCGTCCCGCTGATCTACGACTACCGCACCACCCCGCTGCACGAGACGATCGAGGAGCTGCTGGGCGAGCAGAAGGCCCCGATCTACCTGGTGCACTTCACCCAGGCCGCGGCGATCGAGCGGGCGCAGGCGCTGATGAGCGTCAACGTGTGCTCCAAGGCGGAGAAGCAGCAGATCGCCGAGATGATCGGCAACTTCCGGTTCACCACCAAGTTCGGCCGCAACCTGTCGCGGTTCGTGCGGCACGGCATCGGCGTGCACCACGCCGGGATGCTGCCCAAGTACCGGCGGCTGGTGGAGCGGCTGGCGCAGGCGGGGCTGCTCAAGGTGATCTGCGGGACGGACACCCTCGGCGTCGGCGTGAACGTGCCGATCCGCACGGTGGTGTTCACGGCGCTGAGCAAGTACGACGGGCACCGGGTGCGCCGCCTGCGGGCCCGCGAGTTCCACCAGATCGCCGGACGGGCCGGGCGCGCCGGGTTCGACACCGTCGGGTACGTGGTGGCGCAGGCCCCCGACCACGTCGTCGAGAACGAGAAGGCGCTGGCCAAGGCGGGCGACGACCCCAAGAAGCGGCGCAAGGTGCAGCGCAAGAAGCCCCCGGAGGGGTTCGTCGGCTGGGACGAGGACACCTTCCGCAAGCTGCAGTCCGCCGAGCCGGAGATGCTGCGGTCCCGGTTCCAGGTCAGCCACGCCATGCTGCTGTCGGTGATCGCCCGTCCGGGCAACGCGTTCCAGGCGATGAAGAAGCTGCTCACCGACAACCACGAGGACCGGGCCGCGCAGCGCCGGCACATCTCCCGCGCCATCGCGATCTACCGGTCGCTGCTGGCGGGCGGGATCGTGGAGGTGCTGGACGAGCCCGACGAGCAGGGCCGCTACGCGCGCATCACCGTCGACCTGCAGGAGGACTTCGCCCTCAACCAGGCGCTGTCGACGTTCGCGCTGGCCGCGTTCGAGATCCTGGACCCCTCCTCGCCCACGTACGCGCTGGACGTGCTGTCGGTGATCGAGGCGACGCTGGACGACCCGCGGCAGATCCTTGCCGCGCAGGAGAACAAGGCCCGCGGCGAGGCCGTCGCCGAGATGAAGGCCGAGGGCATCGAGTACGAGGAGCGGATGGAGCTGCTCCAGGACGTCACCTATCCCAAGCCCCTGGAGGAGGAGCTGGCGGCGGCGTACGAGACCTACCGGGCCGGGCACCCGTGGGTCGGCGACCATCCGCTCAGCCCCAAGTCGATCGTGCGGGACATGTACGAGCGGGCGATGACGTTCACCGAGTACATCTCCCACTACGAGCTGGCCCGGGCGGAGGGGCTGCTGCTGCGCTACCTGTCGGGCGCCTACAAGGCGCTGCAGCAGACCGTCCCCGAGACGTTCAAGACCGACGAGCTGATGGACCTCATCGCCTGGCTGGGCGAGCTGGTCCGCCAGGTCGACTCCAGCCTGCTGGACGAGTGGGAGCAGCTCGCCCATCCCGAGGACGGGCCCGTCCAGGAGCCGATCGAGGAGAAGGTCACCAAGGTCACCGCCAACGCCCGGGCGTTCCGGGTGCTGGTGCGCAACGCGATGTTCCGCCGGGTGGAGCTGGCCGCGCTGGAGCGGTACGACGAGCTGGGCGAGCTGGACCCGGAGCTGGGCGCCGACGGGTGGGCCGAGGCGATGGAGGCGTACTGGGACGAGCACGACGACCTGCTCACCGGCCCCGACGCGCGCGGCCCCAAGCTGCTGATGATCGAGGAGGTGCCGGAGGAGGCCCTGTGGCGGGTCCGGCAGGTCTTCGACGACCCGGCGGGCGACCACGACTGGGGTATCAGCGCCGAGGTGGATCTGACAGGCTCGGACGAGGCGGGTGAGGCGGTCGTCCGCGTCACCGGCGTCAACCGGCTCTGATCTGGGAGGGGTTCCATGGTCCAGGTGGCCGTCGCGCAGTTCGCGCCCGGGGTCGACAAGGAGCAGAACCTGGCGGGCCTGCGCAAGCTGGTCGAGGAGGCGGCGGCCCGGGGCGCCCGGGTGGTGGTGCTGCCCGAGTACTCGATGTTCACCGCGCCGCGCATGGACGAGCGGTTCGTCGCGTCCGCCGAGGACCTGGACGGCCCGTTCACCGCCGGGCTGGCCGAGGTGGCCCGGCGGCACGGCGTGCACGTCGTCGCCGGGATGAACGAGCGCACCGACGACCCCGGCCGCATCTCCAACACGCTGCTGGCCGTCGGCCCGGACGGGAAGATCGCCGCGACCTACCGCAAGATCCACCTGTACGACGCGTTCGGCATGCGCGAGTCGGACGTGATCCGTCCCGGCGAGATCGCCGAGCCGGAGACGTTCACCGTCGACGGCCTGCGGTTCGGCCTGCAGACCTGCTACGACGTGCGCTTCCCGGAGGTGACGCGGCGGCTGGTGGACGCGGGCGTGGACGTGCTGGCGCTGCCCGCCGACTGGGTGCCGGGCCCGCTCAAGGAGGACCACTGGCGCACCCTGGTGCGCGCCCGCGCCATCGAGAACACCATCTACGTGGCCGCGGCCGACCAGCACGCCCCGACCGGCGCCGGCAACAGCATGATCGTCGACCCGATGGGCGTGGTCGTGGCGTCGCTGGGCGAGGGCACCGGGACGGCGGTCGCCCCGGTGTCGGCCGAGCGCATCGCCGCGGTCCGTGCGACGAACCCGGCGCTGGAGCTGCGCCGCTTCACCGTCGCGCCCCGCGCCTGACCGCGCCCCCGGCCTCGCACCCTGCCGTGCACCTGACCGCGGACCCGGCCGCGGACTGGGCCGGACGCCGTTAGGGGCGCCGGCCCACCCCGGTCACCAGCTCGCGCAGGCGCATCGGGCCGCCGGTCTCGGGCGACAGCGGGGGAGTGTCCATGCCCGCGCCGCTGCGCAGCCCGTCGAGGAACTCGCGCAGCGCGTCCATCGCGCTGTACCGGGGCATCCACCCGAGCTCGGTGCGGGCCCGGGTGATGTCCATGACCGGCAGGTGCAGGGCCAGGTCGAGCAGCTGCGGCGAGGCCGGCACCAGGCCGAGCTCCCACGCGACGGTCAGCGCGGCCTTGGCCCCGCGCGCGGGCAGGCGGACCTTGCGCGCGTGCAGCAGTTGCGCCAGCTCGTCCGGGCCGATCACCGGGTCGGCGGCCAGGTTGAACGGGCCCCGCACGTCCTCGGTGACCGCCAGCCGGTACGCCTGCGCGACGTCGTCGGTGTGCAGCGCCTGGAACCGCAGCCCGGGCACGTCCGGCACCACCGGGATCAGGCCCGGCCGCACCAGCGGGTTCGGCAGGAGCGGCCCGGCGAACAGCCGCCGCTGGCCGGACGCCGACTCCCGCTTGAAGATGAACCCGGGGCGCATGCGCACCACCCGGCAGCCGGGATGCTCGGCCTCGAAGGCGTCCAGCAGCCGTTCCACGTAGGCCTTCTCCCGGCCGTAGGCGGCGGTGGGCCAGCTGTGCGTGGGCCACGACTCGTCCACGGGACGGTCGTCGGGCCCGGGGGAGTAGGCGCCGACGGACGAGGCGTACACCAGCGCGGGCACGCCCGCGTCGGCCACCGCCTGGAACACGCGGGCGCTGCCCACCACGTTGGCCCGCCAGGTGATCGTCGGCGTGTGCGTGGGCTGGAACAGCCAGGCCAGGTGGACGACGGCGTCCGCGCCCCGGAACAGGCTCGTCAGGTCGGCGTCGGTGACGTCGGCCCGCGCCCACTCGGTCTTGTCGATCCGCAGCCGGGGACGGCGGCGGGCGATCCCCAGGATCGAGGTGATCCGCACGTCGGCGGCCAGCGCCTGGGCGGTGCTGGTGCCCACGTTGCCCGTGGCTCCCACGACGACGACCCGCATGATCGCCTCCTTGCGCTGTCGGCGGTCAGGTTCTCCGCGCCGTACCCCGCAGCGCCCCGCCCATGCGTCCCGCCCCCGGCCGGGGGCGGGACGCCGGCCCAGGTCAGGCGGCCTCGCTGGTGATCAGCCGCGTCACGTCGGCGCGCAGGGCGTCCACGTCCACGCCGGAGATCTTCAGGATCGACACGGCGGGGTTGTCCTCGTCGTGCAGCACGCCCAGCAGGATGTGGCCGGTGCCGATGCTCTTGTGCTTGAGCCTGAGCGCGTGCCGCAGGCTCAGTTCCAGGGACTTCTTGGCGCCCTTGGTGAACGGCACGTGCGAGCGCCTGCCCGGGCGCCACCGGCCGGGCGGGGCGTCCAGGGCGCCGGCGCCGAAGGACTCCTCGGCGGCCTGGCGCACCGCGTCCAGGTCGATGCCGATGGACAGCAGCGCCTCGGGGTCGAGAGGGTCCCCGCCGGCCGTGGTGCGGGCCAGCCGGGTCCGCAGGTCGTGGGCCTCCAGCCCGTGCCCCCGCAACGCCCGGCCCGCCGGGCCGGCGTCCTGGACGAGGGCGAGCAGCAGGTGTTCCGGGCCGATGTGCCGGTGGCCCAGTTCCCGCGCCGCCTCCTCCTGCGCCAGCACCACCACCGCCCGGGCGTCCTTGGTGAACCGCTCGAACATCGCCTCATCGCTCCTTCGTCAGGATCCGCCGGCCGCCGCCGTGCTTCTTGTGGACCGCCTGGCGGCTGACCCCCAGGCACACTGCGATCTCCTGCCAGGACCAGCCCCGCTCGCGGGCGTTGGCCACCTGCAGCGCCTCCAGTCGTTCGGCCAGTTCGCGCAGCGCGCGCACGGCCCGCAGACCGACGGCCGGGTCCTGGCTGCCCGCCTCCTTGGCGAGCGTCACTCCGTCGTCCATGGTGTCAATGTAGGTTGACAGCATGGCGATGTCAACCCATGTTGACAGCGCCCGGGTGGGCACGCCGATCAGGCGGGGGTGAGCAGCGTGGTCAGCAGATCGTCAAGGTTGATCAACCCGGCGGGGCGGCCGTCGGGGGCCAGGACCAGGCCGAGCTGGCTGTGGTGGGCGCGCAGCGCCGCCACCGCCTCGGCGACCGGGGTGGCGATCGGCAGGGCGGGCACCGGGTGGGCCAGCTCGCCCGCCGTCGTCCGGGCGCCCCGGGCCCGCGCCACGTACGCGTCCCGCACGTGCACCATGCGCGCGGCGCCGCCCCGGCCGGGGCCCCGCACCATGAGGCGGATCAGGCCGTGCCGGGCGGCGGTGTCGACGATCTCCCGCGGGGTGGCGGCGGCGGGCACCGCGACGATGTCGCCGACCGGCATCACCAGGCCCGCCAGCGGGGCGCGCGGCGCGTCCAGCGCGGCGGTGAGCAGCCGCAGGTCCGTCTCCCCGATCAGCCCCAGCCGCCGCGACTCCACCACCAGGCTGCGCAGCTGCTCGGGCGTGCGCGACACGCTCGCGGTGTCGCGCGGCGGGACGCCGACCAGGCGCAGCAGCAGGTTGGTGGCGGCGTTCAGCACCGCCAGCACCGGCCGGGTCACCGCCGAGAACGCCCGGAACGGCGGTGCCAGCAGCATCGCCGACCGCTCCGGACGCGTGATCGCCCACGACTTGGGCGCCATCTCGCCCAGCACCATGTGCAGGAACGTCACCAGGCCGAGCGCGAGCACGAACGCCACGGCGTGCGCGGCCGCGGCCGGCAGCCCGGCCGCGTGCGCGAGCGGTGTCAGCGTGTGCGCGATCACCGGCTCGGACACCAGGCCCAGCCCCAGCGAGCACATGGTGATGCCCAGCTGCGCCCCGGCCAGCATCAGCGACAGCTCGCGGATGCCCGCCACCGCCGACGCGGCGGCCCGGCTGCCGCGCGCCGCGGCCCGCTCCAGCCGCGGCCGCCTGGCCGCCACCAGCGCGAACTCCGAGGCGACGAAGAACCCGTTGCCCGCCAGCAGCCCCACCGTCACCGCAAGGCCCGTGGACAGGTTCACTCCGCCCCCCTCTCCTCGCTCTCCGGCACCGCGGCCGTCACCCGGATCCGTATCGTCTCGGGGACGTGCCGGTGCACCGTCACCACCTCCACCACCGCCCGGCGCGGCGGCTCGTCCAGGCGGGTCGGCGGCAGGTCCACGGTGACGACGTCGCCCGGCTCGGCGACCCGGCCCAGGCGCCGCAGCAGCAGCCCGGCCACCGTCTCGTAGTCGCCCTCGGGCAGCGCGATGCCGGTCTCGTGCGCCACCTCGTCCACCCGCAGCCCCGCGTCGGTGATCCACCACTGGCCGCGCCGCTGCGCCGGGACGCCGGCCGCCTCCAGCTCGTCGGCGATCTCCCCGACCAGCTCCTCGGCCACGTCCTCCCAGGTGATCAGGCCCGCGAAACCGCCGTACTCGTCGATCACGAACGCCACAGCCGTCCCACTCGCCTGCAGGCGCACCACCACGTCCGGCAGCGGCAGCGTGCTCGGCAGCATCAAAACGGGCCGCGCGACGTCCCGCACGGGGGTGCGCGCGTCGGGAGGCAGCCGCACCAGCTCCTCCAGGCCGACCACGCCCAGCACGTCGTCGACGCTGTCGCCGACCACCGGGTAGCGGCTGTGCCCGGCCCCGGCGATCACCTCGGCCATCCGGGCGACCGGCGTGTCGCCCGGGACGGTCACCACGTCCACCCGCGGCACCATCACCTCCCCGGCGGTGCGGTCGGGGAACGCCAGCGCCCGTTCCAGCAGGTCGGCGTGCTCCTCCTCCAGCTGCTCGCCGGACTCGCCGATGATGTGGCCGAGCTCCTCCAGCGTGGCGCCGTGGTGCAGCTCCTCCACCGGCTCGATGCCGGCCGCGCGCAGCAGCCGGTTGGCCGAGGCGTCGAACAGCCGGATCAGCGGCGCCGCCACCGCCAGGTAGACCAGGGTGGAGGAGGCCAGCGCGCGGGCCATCGTGTCGGCCCTGGCCAGCGCCAGGTTCTTGGGGAACAGCTCGCCCAGCACCATCTGGATCACCGTGGCGAGCAGGAAGCCGAGGGCCACGGCGATCCCGCCGACCGCGCCCGTCGGCACCCCGGCCGCCGTCAGCGCCGGGGCGATCAGGTCGGCCAGCGCCGGCTTGGCGATGAACCCCACGACCAGGGCGGTCACGGTGATGCCGAGCTGGGCGCCGGACAGCATGAACGACAGCCGCTCCATCACCCGCACGGCGCGGGCCGCGCGCCGGTCGCCCCGCGCCGCCAGCGCCTCCAGCGCGGGGCGGTCCGCGGTGACGAAGACGAACTCCTGGGCCACGAAGTACCCGGTCGCGGCGGTCAGCGCCACGACGGCCGGCAGCCCGAGCGCCAGGTCCACCGAACCTCCCTCCCGTACGGGGCTCCCGGAGATCCTCCATATCCCCGATCTCCCGTCCGCCACTCGGGGTCACGCCGCGCCGGGGCCGCGAGGGGCCGGCGAGGGGGGCGATGAGGGGGGTGCCATCGGGCGGGGTCTCTTTGGCATTCTGGAGTAAGTCCCGTCACACGTGACAGGGACGACAGGGCATCGGTTTTACGGTTTTCCCTACCCGCCGGGAGTGCCCATGACCGACGATAAATGTCCCCGTCCCGTCTTCGACCCGGCCATCCCCAGCGGCGACCGGGCGCTGCTGGCGGCGGCGCCGGAACGGCTGACCGCGGCGAGCCTGCCCGCCCCGTCCCCGCCGCGCGCGAGCGCCGCCACGATCGCGGCCCGGTCGGTCTGGATCCCGGTGTTCGCGTTCTTCTACGGCGTGCTGCCCGGCGGCTGGCTGCGGCTGTTCTTCCTGGCCTCGCTGGACGAGGACGACCTGATGGGCGGGGTGTTCCGGTGGGGCCGCGCGGCGGTGGCCGCGATGATGCTCACCCCCGCCGTGCAGGTCGTGCTGATCCTGCTCGGCATGGGCAGGGCCGCGGTGGCGCTGGCGGCCGTCAGCTTCGTCGCCTGGGCGGCCGGCGCGGTGCGGCACCTGCGCGAGCCCGACGCGTCCCGGGCGGCCCGCGCGCACCACGGCCGCTACCTGCTGCCCGCCGACTTCGACCGGCCCGCCGCCCGGCTGCTGGTGCGGGCCCAGCGGGCGATCGACACGATCCTGGGGTCCAAGGCGCACAGCGCCGGGCTGCTCGACGACGTCAACAACGCGGTGGTGCTGCCGCGCCAGGAGTGGGCGGTCGCCTGCGCACTGGCCGAGCACACCCGGCTGCGCCGTGAGCGCCGCGCCCAGCAGCCCGAGCGGCTGACCGAGTCCGTCCGCGAGCTGCTGGAGCCGCAGCACCGCGCCCTGGAGCTGTCGGTGCGGGCGATCACCGAGCGGATCGAGGCGCTGGAGGAGTACGCCCAGCGGGCCCGGGAGGCCGACGACGCCTTCCATGAGTGGCGGGTGCTGCGGCGGCTGCCCGAGCAGAACGCCCGCTACCAGGACCTGCTGGCCCGCACCGTCGGCCACGACCTGGCCCGCGAGGAGATCAGGCGGCTGGCCGACGACGCCCGCCGCGCCGAACACGCCCTGCGCGCCAGCATCGCCTCGGCCCTGCGCACGGGCCGCGCCGTCACCGCGCCCCCGGCCTGATTCCTGCCGGGGCCCGCGGTTCAGCGAACGCGGCGTGCCGACCGGGGCGGCGGCTCGGCGGGCCGCCCGACCCGCACGATGCTGAGCAGCCGCGCCGGGTCGTCCACGTCGAGCAGGCGGGCGAGTGTGGCGCGCGTGGCGGGCGCGTCGATGATCTGGCTCAGCGGATGGGTGGTGTGGCCGAGGCGGGACAGCGCCAGCCACTGCCGCATCAGCACCCGCCCCATCGCGACCTGCCCCTCGGGCGGGCAGCCGGCCGGCCCGACGAGCACCAGCACGTCGCCGTCGTAGTTGAGCAGGCCCCGCGAGGCCGCCGCGAGCAGGCGCGGCAGGCCGACGCGCCGCAGCAGCGGGTACGCGCGCGGCGACAGGACGGCGCGCAGCCCGAGCGCCTCGGCGCGGCCGAGCCGCAGGGCCCGGTCGGTGAGGCCGTCCCGGTCGTAGCGGGGATCGCGGGGGGTCAGGCGCAGCCAGGCGCGCAGCTCGCGGGTCACGGCGGGGTCGCCGAACATGTGCCGGTCGGCGTCGTACAGCAGCCCGGCCAGCCGGCGGCAGGGCAGCCGCAGCGTCCGGGCTCCGGCCGCCTCGGCGAGTTCGGCGACGGTCGTGAACGCGGCGTCGTCGAGCCGCCCGGGCCGGTAGGGCACGCGGCCGGAGCGGCGGGCGCGCACGTCGCCGACACCGAACGGGGTGCGGTACGGCTCGTCGGCGGCCACCAGGTGACCGATCCGCCGCCGCGCCTGGTCGTAGTCGGGGCGGAAGCCGACGGCCAGGCCCGCGTCGGCGCACACGATCAGGCACGTCTCGGTGAACGCGCCCAGGCCCAGCCGCAGGTCGCGTCCGGTCGGGTCGGCCACGGGAAGCGCGTGCGCCGGGTCCCAGCCGATCTCGGCGGAGCCGTCGCGGTAGCGCAGCGTCCACGGCTGGGTGTTGTGCGCGCTGGGCGCCCGCCAGAAGTCGGGTTCGAGCGCGCGCAGGTCGCCGGGGTTCACCGCAGGTCCGTGTCGTAGCGCAGGTCCGTCTCGTAGCGCAGGTCCGTGTCGTAGCGCAGGTCCGTCTCGTAGAAGGTGTAGCCGTGCAGCGGCCTGCCGCCCATCGCGACGTACTGCGCGGCCGATCCGGCGTTGGCGCGCTCCACGAACGTGCTGCGCAGCGTCCGGTAGCCGCCGGCGCGCAGGTTGCGCAGCAGCTCCCGGGACAGCAGCCGCATGTAGCCGCGTCCCTGCTCGTCCGGCACCGTGCCCTTGACGATCAGGACGGCGTCGCGGCGGTGCCGGGAGCGGGTCAGCAGCAGCCGCACCTGGTTGGGCAGGTTCAGGTCGCCGTCCACGCCCGCGACGAACTCGGAGATGTCCGGCACGCACAGCACGAACGCGATGGGACGTCCCGCCTTGGTCAGGTAGAGCAGCAGCGACTCGTCGATCAGGTGGGAAAGGCCGTCGGTGGCCCGGTCCAGCTGCTCGGCGGAGATCTCGGTGTAGTAGCCGAGCCGGGCGAAGGAGGCGTTCAGCATCTCCCGCAGGATCGGCAGCTGCTCGCGGAACCGCCTGCGCGAGCCGCGGTGCACCACCAGGTCCTCCGCGGCGGCACGGGCGTCGTCGAAGCCGAACACCTCGTCGGGGTCGGCGGTGACCGGGCAGATCCACGTGTCGGACTCGAACCGCCGGGCGAACCCGTACGCCTCGTAGGCGCGCGGGTAGTACGCGGGGTTCCACGCGCTGTCGATGAACCCGCGCTCGGAGAACCCGGAGGTGATGACGCCGCCGGACTGGTTGGGCAGCAGCGACACCGGCCCGAACGCCGTGGCCTTCCCGGCCTTGGCCCCCGCCGCGCGGATCGCGTCGAACAACGCGCGTGCGGCGCGCTCGTCGTCCACGAACTCGGTGAGCCCGAACAGCTGGGCGGGACGGCCGATCTTGGCGTCGAAGGCGGCGTCGGTGTGCAGGGTCGTGCGCGCCACGACCTCGCCCGCCGCGTCGCGCAGCACGTACAGCCGCACGCCCGGCACCTCGCCGCGGAACCAGCCGCGGATCTGCTGTCGCAGCGGCGGCACGAATCGTTCGTTCCCGCCGTGGAGGCGGCGTGTGAGCTCGGTGAACTCGCGCAGCCCGCGTCGCGTCCGCACGGCCTCGAAGGTGAAGGTCATCGGCCGTCACGGGCGACCGGCGGGCCCTGCTCCTCGTGGCTGAGCGGCGTGAACTCGGGAATGTGCGCCATGACGTTCTCCTCGGCGCGCCACACGCCGTTGCTGTAGCCGTGCGGTTCGGCGTTGTAGATGCGGATGTAGCCGCCGGTGGCGTTCTTCGTGCCGTCGGTCACCCAGCGCATCAGCCTGCGGTGGTGGCGGCTGCGCGCGAACAGCAGCAGCGCGTCGCGGTCCTCGAAGAACGCCAGCGTGCCCAGCGTGAACGGGAACTCCCAGTACACCTTGTGCCAGCAGTAGCCGCGCATCCGCTTCATGTCGCGGACCATCCGGAACCAGGTCAGGCTCAGGGTGAGGATCGACAGCGGGCCGCGGTACCGGGTGGCGCCGACGAACATCGCCGTCGCCTGCCCCTGCCGGGGCGCCCTGCTGAAGTCGGTGGTGCGCATCAGCAGGCCCTCGCGTGCCGCGCGGCGCCCGCCGCCGGGGCGTCCTCGACCAGGTAGACGTTCTTGAGCCTGCCGGTGCCCGCGAACGGGCCCTCGCCCGGCCGGAACACCCGCACCCGCAGGTCGCCGGCCGCCGGATCCTCCCTCAGCGACTCGGCGAAGTCGCGGGACACCGCGGCCAGGTGGTCGCGGACGCCGTCGCGGCAGATCCGCGCCAGCCTGGCGACCGCCGTCTCGTCCAGATCCGAGCCCTCCCGCAGCTCGATGTTGACGACGGGACGCGACTCCAGGTCCGGCAGCTCCTCCAGCGACAGGCAGAACCGCGCGATGTCGGCGGCGTACGGGTTGCCCGCGTACAGGCCGTTCTCCACGTCCTGCGGGTAGAGGTTGGCGCCCATGTAGGAGATCGTGCTGTCGGCCCGCCCGAACAGGAACAGCAGCGGCAGCGCCATCCTCTCGTCGCCGGTGGCGCGGCGGCACTCGGCCCACCGCTCCGGGTCCCGCCGGATGATCTCCCGGACCCTGGTCAGCGGGTGCAGCAGCGCCTCGTCGCCGACGTTGTAGCGCAGCTTGGGCTGCAGGCAGGTCTTGCTGTTGATCGTGCACAGCAGCTCGCCGCGCGCGTTGACCTCCAGGTACGTCTCCAGCGGGTTGTAGTGGAAGATCATCGGGAGTCGCTGCTCGTGCTCGCCCAGCAGCTCGCGGCGCAGCTCGGCGTCGACGGCCAGCCGCTTGCGCAGCCACACCGTGAACCCGGTCTCGGCGCCCATCCCGATCGTCAGGTCGCTGGCGCCGTAACCGGAGCGGACCTCCTCCAGGCGCCGCTCCAGGTAGTCGCGCAGCGCCTCGGTCATCCCCTCGCCGCCGACCATGCCCCGGATCCGGTACTCCCGCCAGGGGAAGCCGAGCGCGTCCAGCCGGTCCACCAGGTGCTTGAGGAACGGCGGGTAGGCGGCGACGACGTAGTCGAAGCCGGGGCCGAAGTGCTCCAGCGTGTCGACGATCTTCTCCAGGTCCGGGCCGGTGTTCTTGACCATCGCGATGCGGGCCATCGCCGCGCCGGTGGTGGTGCCGGTGGCCCACGCGCCCATCGAGTAGGCGTTGATCACGAACAGCCGCCTGCCGGGGAAGACCAGCTCGATGTACCCGGCGGCGTTGCGGTGGATCTGCTTCAGCTCGCGCGGGCCGCGCACCCAGTTGTACGGCTTGCCGGTGGAACCGGACGACTCGTCCACGATCACGCCGGGCCGGTGCAGCCGCCCCTCCTGGCACCGGCTGGCCTCGTCGTAGACGCTCGCGTAGTTCCGCTTGGTCGTCTCGGGGAAGTCGGCCAGGCGGCGGGGCCGGGCGGCGTCCGCCCGCCGCACGAAGTCGCGGTAGGCGGGCACGTCGACGGCGGCGAACGCGCACGCCACCCGCGCGTGGCGGGCGGCCAGCCGGTCGAGCGCCGGATGGTAGTGGCGGGCGGTGAACCGCCACACCGCCGGATGCGCCGCCGCGCTCCGGTACACGCCGGTCAGCAGCCAGGAGCACGCCTGCAGCCGGGCGCGGCGCCAGCGCTCGCGCGGCGTGAGCCGTCCCAGCCGGGGCGACAGCCGCGCCCCCGCATCCTCCCTCGCCATGATCACCATCCTGTCGGTGCATTCCGTGAACGTCTGGAAGGGAAGTCTGCGTGACACGGGGGCGCGGGGGCATCCGCCGCACGACGGGGTTCCAGCCCCGTACAAGTACCTAGGTGGTCGGCGCCGCGGTACTCACCGGCGCCTCCGCCGCGGCGGGCACGGCCGCGGAGCGGCGGTTCAGGGCGGCGCCGAGCGCCACCGTGGCGAGCGCGACGGCGCCCAGCCCGGCACCGATCCACCCGACCGCCGGGTACCCCGCGCCCGCGCCGATCGCCAGGCCGCCCAGCCAGGGGCCCGCGGTGATCCCGACGTTGAACGCCGAGAAGTTGGTGGCGGCCGCCAGCGTCGGCGCCCGGCCGGCCAGGGCGAACACCCGGGTGTTCAGCGCCGGGTTGGTGGCGAAGCCGAACGCGCCCAGCAGGAAGACCAGCGGAACGGCCAGCGCGGGCGTGCCCAGCGACAGCGCCAGGGCCGCGGAGACGACGACGGCCCCCGAGACGCCCGTGTACAGCGTGCCGAAGGGGTGCCGGTCGGACGTGCGGCCGCCGACGGCGATGCCGAGGAACGACCCGACCCCGTACAGCACCAGCACGGCGGGCACCCAGCGTTCGGCCAGCCCGGTGGTGTCGGTGAGCATCGCGCCCAGGTAGCTGAACGTCACCAGCAGCGCTCCCGTGGACAGCGCGGTCGTGCCGTAGGCGAGCCAGAGCCGCGGGTTGGCCATGGCGCGCAGCTCCTCGCCCAGCCGGGGCACGGCGTCCGGGGCGGGACGGCCGCCCGGCAGCGTCGCCAGCACCCCGGCCATGGCGAGCGCCGACAGTGCGGCCACCGCCCAGAACGCCGCCCGCCAGCCGAGATTCTGGCCGATGAGCGTGCCGCCGGGCAGCCCGACGATGGTGGCGACGGTCAGCCCGCCCGCGACGACGCTCATCGCCTTGCCGCGCGCGTTCTCCGCCACCAGCCCCACCGCCGTGACCGAGGCGACGGCCCAGAACCCGGCGTACACGAACGCGCCGAGCGCGCGGGTCGCCAGCAGCGCCCAGTAGCCGGGGGCCAGCGCTCCCGCCACGTGGGTCAGCGCGAAGATCGCCAGGAAGGCCAGCAGGGTGGCGCGGCGGGGCCAGCGCAGGGTCAGCACCGCCAGCAGCGGCGCGCCGACCAGCATCCCGGCGGCGAACGCCGAGATCAGCAGGCCCGCCTGCGGGACGGACACGCCGAGGTCGGCGGCCATGCCGGGCAGCAGCCCGGCGAGCATCAGCTCCGAGGTGCCCTGGGCGAAGATCGCCAGGCCCAGGACGTAGACGGCCGGTGGCATGGGGGTCCCTTCTGTTTTGGATTGATCAGTTCAATATGAGGGTGAAAGAAAGGGCGGCACGGCGGCCGCCCGGCGCTCGCGGCGGTCAGGGCCGCCCGGGCGTCACAGTGCGTCCAGGGCGGTGCGGGCGATCGCCTCCAGGACGTCGCGCCCGGCGCCGCCCCGCGCGGCCACCCGCATCCCGCCGATGGTGGCGATGACGAAGTGGGCCAGGGCGGCGGGGTCCTTGCCGGGGTCGATCTCACCGCTGCGGCGTCCCCGGTCGATCGCCGCGCGCAGCGCCTCGAAGCGCAGGTCGTAGTTGCGGCGCAGCCACGCGGCGGTCTCGGGGTCGCGCGGGCCCAGCTCGACGAGCGAGTTGACCACCAGGCAGCCCGCCGGATCGTCCGGGTCGGGCTCGACGGCCCGCCACATCAGCGTCCGTACCTTCTCCCTGGTGGGCAGGTCGGACTCCAGCACCTCCATCGTGTCGGCGTCCTTGGCCTCGGCGTAGCGGCGCAGGGCCCTGCCGAACAGGTCGCGCTTGCTGCGGAAGGTGTTGTAGACGCTGCTGCGGCCCAGGCCCGTGGCCGCGCACAGGTCCTCGGTGGAGGTCGCCTCGTACCCGGCGGCCCAGAAGGCGCGCATCGCCGCCTCCACCGCCCGGTCCTCGTCGAACTGTCTCGGTCGCGCCATGCCGGCACGCTACCACGTTTTGGATCGAACGATGCAAAACCCGCGGGCGGCCGGCGGCCACCGGACCGGCGCGGGCGGCCGCGCCGTCCTCAGTCGAACACCTTGCCCGGGTTGAAGATCCCGGCCGGGTCGAGGGCGTCCTTGACGGCGCGGTGCAGGGCCAGCACCGCCGGACCCGCCTCGGCGGCCAGCCCGCGCATCTTCAGCAGCCCCACCCCGTGCTCGCCGGTGACGGTGCCGCCCAGCTCCAGCGCCGCGTCGATGATCCGGTCGAACGCCCGCCGCGCCCGCGTCCGCGCCGCCTCGTCGCCCGCCGGGACGATCATCAGCGGATGCAGGTTGCCGTCCCCGGCGTGCGCGATGTTGGCGATCCGGATCTCCTCCTCGGCGCCGATCCGCTCGATCCGGCCCAGCATCTCCGGCACCAGCATGCGCGGCACGCAGACGTCCTCGGTCAGCACCGGGCCGAGCCGCTCCAGCGCCGGGTAGGCCAGGCGCCGCGCCGCGAAGAGCGCGTCCGCCTCCGCCTGGTCGGTGGACCGCGCGCTCCACGTGGCGCCCGCCGACTCGAAGCACGCCAGGACGGCGTCGGCCTCCTCGTCCCCGGCCGCGCCCGGCGCGTCGCAGCGCGCCAGCAGCAGCACGTCGCCGTTGTCGGCCAGCCCCATGTGCTTCCAGTCGTCGACGGCGCGCAGGCAGTACCGGTCGACCAGCTCCAGCGCGCTCGGCACCACCCCGCGGGACGTCACGGCGGCGACGGCCCGCCCCGCGTCGGTCAGCGCGTCGAAGCAGCCGACGACGGTGCGCTCGGCGGCCCGCGCGCCGCGCAGCCGCACCGTCACCTCGGTGATCACGCCGAGCGTGCCCTCCGACCCGACCAGCAGCCCGGCCAGGTCGTACCCGGCCACGCCCTTGGCGGTGCGGCGGCCCAGCCGCACCACCTCGCCGCGGCCCATGACCGCCTCCAGGGCCAGCACGTAGTCACGGGTGACGCCGTACTTCACGCAGCACACCCCGCCCGCGTTGGTGGCGACGTTCCCGCCGATCGTCGACCACGGGGAGCTGGCCGGGTCCGGCGGGTACCACAGCCCGTGCTCCGCGCACGCCGCGCGCAGGTCGTCGTTGACCACGCCGGGCTGCACCACCGCCAGCCGCTCGTTCGCGTCGATCCGCAGGATCCGGTTCATCGCCTCGAACGAGATCACCACGCCGCCCGCGACGGCGTTGGCGCCGCCCGACAGCCCGGTGCCCGCCCCGCGCGGCACCACCGGCGCGCCGTGCTCGGCGCAGCACGCCACCACGGCCGCCACCTCGGCGGTCTCCCTCGGCCGCACCACCGCGGCGGGCGTCTCGTAGGGCGCCCAGGCGGCCTCGTCGTGGGCGTAGGACGCCAGGATCCCGGGGTCGGTGACGACCCGGTCGGCGGGGAGGACACGTTCCAGCGCGGCAGCGATATCGCCCATACCCGCACACTATTCGGTCTCCCGAGTACGGCCCGGGCGTACCGGCCGACGCCGGTCGTTCCCCCCGCAGACAGGCATGGAGCCTCGCTATCATGGGTGATCGGCCGTGCTCTGTGCGGTGACGCGGCCGGAGACGGGGCGCCGGCATCCTCGGCCCCCGCCTTTTTCCTGTTTCGACCGGCTCGGCGCCGGTCCTTTTCGTGTCCGCCCGCCGTCGGCGGGGCGGGCGATTCCGTGAGGAGGGTGACGTCCATGTATCCCAGGGACGGCCGAGGGAACGCGGTCGAGGGGAGCCCGTCCTTTCCCCAGGTCGAGCGCGAGATTCTCGACCTCTGGGCCGAGGGCGACACCTTCCGCCGGTCGGTGGACGCGCGTCCGGCCGGGCAGAGCGGCTCCAACGAGTACGTGTTCTACGACGGGCCGCCGTTCGCCAACGGGCTGCCCCACTACGGCCACCTGCTGACCGGGTACATCAAGGACGTCGTCCCGCGCTACCGCACGATGATCGGCCGCCGCGTGGAACGCCGCTTCGGCTGGGACTGCCACGGCCTGCCCGCCGAGGTCGAGGCCGAGAAGCAGCTCGGCATCACCACCAAGACCGAGATCCTCGAGATGGGCGTCAAGCGGTTCAACGACGCCTGCCGCGAGTCGGTCCTGCGGTACGTGGGGGAGTGGGAACGGTATGTGACCCGCCAGGCCCGCTGGGTCGACTTCGCCAACGACTACAAGACGCTCAACCTGGACTTCATGGAAAGCGTCATGTGGGCGTTCAAGACCCTCCACGACAAGGGCCTGATCTACGAGGGCTTCCAGGTCCTGGCGTACTGCTGGCGCTGCGAGACCCCGCTGTCCAACGCCGAGACCGGCATGGACGACTCCTACCGCGAACGCGTCGACCCGTCCGTCACGGTCGGCTTCGAGCTGGAGACCGGCGAGACCCTGCTGGTGTGGACCACCACCCCGTGGACGCTGCCCAGCAACCTCGCCGTCGCCGTCGGACCCGACATCGACTACGCCGTCGTCGCCCACGAGGGCAGGGAGTACGTCATCGCCGAGGCCCTGCTCGGCAACTACCGCAAGGAGCTGGCCGCCGAGGGCGCCGAGCCGGACGTCGTGCGCCGGCTGCGCGGCGCCGACCTCGTCGGCCGCGCCTACCGGCCCCCGTTCGACTTCCTCGCGGGCACCGAGAACGCCTTCCAGGTGCTCGCCGGCGACTTCGTCACCACCGACAGCGGCACCGGCATCGTGCACATGGCGCCCGCGTTCGGCGAGGACGACCAGCGGGCCTGTGACGCCGCCGGCATCCCCACCGTGGTCACCGTGGACGACGCCGCCCGCTTCACCGCCCAGGTGCCCGACTACGCCGGGCAGCAGATCTTCGACGCCAACAAGCAGATCGTCCGCGACCTGCGGGCCCGCGGCGCGCTGCTGCGGCACGACTCCTACGCCCACTCCTACCCGCACTGCTGGCGCTGCGACACCCCGCTGATCTACAAGGCCATGTCCAGCTGGTTCGTGGCCGTCACCAAGTTCCGCGACCGGATGGTCGAGCTGAACGACGAGATCAACTGGGTGCCCGGGCACGTCAAGAAGGGCGCGTTCGGCAAGTGGCTGGAGGGCGCCAGGGACTGGTCGATCAGCCGCAACCGGTTCTGGGGCTCGCCCATCCCGGTCTGGAAGTCCGACGACCCGAACTACCCGCGCGTCGACGTGTACGGGTCGCTGGACGAGATCGAGCGCGACTTCGGCGTGCGCCCCGCCGACCTGCACCGGCCCACCGTCGACGAGCTGGTGCGGCCCAACCCCGACGACCCCACCGGCAGGTCGATGATGCGCCGCGTCCCGGCGGTGCTGGACTGCTGGTTCGAGTCGGGCTCCATGCCGTTCGCGCAGGTGCACTACCCCTTCGAGAACGGCGAGTGGTTCGACGACCACTACCCGGGCGACTTCATCGTCGAGTACCAGGGCCAGACCCGCGCCTGGTTCTACTACCTGCACGTGCTGGCCACGGCCCTGTTCGACCGGCCCGCGTTCCGCACCTGCCTGGCGCACGGCATCCTCCTCGGCGAGGACGGCCGCAAGATGTCCAAGAAGCTGCGCAACTACCCGGACGTCTACGAGATGTTCGACCGGTACGGCGCCGACGCCATGCGCTGGTTCCTGCTCAGCTCGCCGGTGGTGTCGGGCGGGGACATGCCGGTGACCGAGGCGGGCATCCGCGACGCCGTCCGCCAGGTGATCAAGCCGATGTGGAACGCCTGGCACTTCTTCGCCCTGTACGCCAACGCCACCCCGTACGAGGCGCGGTTCCGCACCGACTCCGAGCACGTCCTGGACCGCTACATCCTCGTCAAGACCGGGCGGCTGGTGCGCGACGTCCGCGCCGACCTGGACGGCTACGCGCTCGGCGCCGCCTGCCAGCGCGTCCGCCAGTTCCTGGACACGCTGACCAACTGGTACGTGCGCCGGTCCCGCGCCCGGTTCTGGGACGGCGACGCCGACGCGTTCGACACCCTCTACACGGTGCTGGAGACGCTGTTCCGGGTGGCGGCGCCGCTGCTGCCGCTGACCGCCGAGAAGGCGTGGCGCGGCCTGACCGGCGGCGAGTCGGTGCACCTGACCGACTGGCCGGACGCGGACGTCTTCCCGTCCGACGACGCGCTCGCCGGCGGCATGGACCGCGCCCGCGAGGTGTGCTCGGCCACGCTGTCGCTGCGCAAGGCCGCCGACGTGCGGGTCCGGCTGCCGCTGCGCAGCCTGACGGTCGCCGCGGCCGACGCCGACACGCTGCGCCCGTACCTGGACCTGGTCGCCGACGAGGTGAACGTCAAGAGCGTGGAGCTGAGCGACGACGCCGCCGGGCACGCCGAGCGCGTGCTGACCGTGCTGCCCCGCGTGCTCGGCCCCCGCCTGGGCAAGGACACCCAGAAGGTCATCCGCGCTGTCAAGAGCGGCGACTGGCAGGAGCGCGACGGCCGGATCGTCGCCGGGGGCGTCGTGCTGGAGGAGGGCGAGTACGAGACGCGCCTGGTGCCGCGCGACTCCGGCCAGGCCGCCCTGATCAGCGACGGCGTGGTCGTCCTGGACACCGAGGTCACCCCCGAACTGCGCGTCGAGGGCCTGGCCCGCGACCTGGTGCGCGTCATCCAGACCGCCCGGCGCGAGCTCGGCCTGCACGTCTCCGACCGGATCACCGTCGCCGTCGACGGCTCGCCCGACGTGGCCGCCGCCGTGGAGGCGCACGGCGAGTTCATCGCGCGCGAGACCCTCGCCGAGAAGCTGGGCTTCGGCGGCCTCCCGGACTCCGCCGTCCACACCGGCGAGGTCGGCGACGGCGACCCGGTCACCGTCGCGGTCCAGCGCGTGTGACGCGCGTCGCGCGGGGCGGCCGGCGCCGCCCCGCGCGGAACGGCGCGCGTCCCCGGCCTGGGGGCTCTGTCGGCGCCGCCAATCTGCAACTCCCACGCAGTCAGGCTTATGTGACATAGCAGTCACTGTGCGTAGCTGTATAGTCTGGGGCGTCCAAATTCGGGGGCTCAGACGACGGTGAGGAGATCCGCATGGTGACTCCGTTCACCACGGAGCGTCACGAGCGGCTACGGCGGCAGGTCAGGGAGTTCGCGGAGGCCGAGGTGCGGCCCCGCGTCCCGGAGATGGAGGAGTCCCGTACCGTCCAGCACCGCCTCGCCCGGCTGATCGCCCGGCAGGGCTGGATCGGCGCGACGATCACCCGCCGCTACGGCGGCATGGGTCAGGGGCACCTCGCCAAGACCATCATCATCGAGGAGCTGTCGCGGGTCAGCGCCGCCATGGGCGCCATGGTGCAGGCCTCCCAGCTGGGCGTGGCCAAGATCGTGCACTTCGGCAGCGAGGAGCAGAAGAAGACCTGGCTGCCGGCGATCGCGGCGGGTGAGTGCCTGCCCACCATCGCGGTGACCGAACCGGAGTCCGGCGGCCACGTCCTCGGCATGACCTCCAGCGCCGTCCGCGACGGCGACGACTACGTCCTCAACGGCCGCAAGGTGTACGTCGGCAACAGCCACGTCGGCGACCTGCACGGCGTGGTGGTGCGCACCGGACCCGGCTCGGACGGGCTGTCGGCGTTCCTGGTGGAGGCCGACCGGCCCGGGCTGACCGTCGGCCCGCACCGTCCCGCCATGGGCCTGCACGGCTTCGGCTTCGGCGAGCTGCGCTTCGACGGCTGCCGCGTCCCGGCCGCCAACCGGCTCGGCGCCGAGGGCGACGGCCTGCACGTGGCGTACTCCTCCAGCGTTCTGTACGGGCGTCCCAACCTGACCGCGGTGTCCCTGGGCATCCACCGCGCCGTCGTCGAGGACACCGGCGCGTTCACCGCCCGCCGGCACCGCTACGGCAGGCCGCTGGCCGAGCTGCCGTCCGTCAAGCTGAAGCTGGGACGGATGCAGTCGCGGCTGATGACCGCCCGGGTCGCCGCCTACCACGCCGTCCATCTGCTGGACCGGGGCGAGCCGTGCGACGCCGAGCTGATGAACGCCAAGCTCGTCAACGTCGAGCACGCCATCGACAGTGCCCGCGACGCGATGGAGGTGCACGCCGCGTGCGGGTTGTTCACCGACCGGCCCGTCGAACGGTACCTGCGCGACGCCTTCCACATCTTCGCGCCCGCCGGGACGTCCGAGGTGCAGCTGCTGCGGCTCGGCGAGGTGGCGCTCGGCACGGCCAAGGGGCAGTGGTCGCGCCGCTTCGCCGCCCCGCAGGACGCCGACGCCCTCGCCTGAGCGCCCGCCGGCGCGGGCGGCGCCGGGATCAGCCGGTGGCCAGGTCCTCGCGACGGTGGATCAGCTTCACCATCTCCGCAGCCCGCGCCTTGATCAGCTCCAGCCCGGGACGGCCCCACGGCCGCGGCTCCCGGTCCACCACGCAGATCGTGCCGAGCGCGACCCCGGAACGGTCGATCAGCGGCGCGCCCATGTACGAGCGGATGCCGATCGTGTCGACCACCGGGTTCCCGGCGAACCGCGGGTAGTCGCACACGTCGTCCAGCACCAGCGGCAGCCGCCGGACGACCACGTGCGGGCACCAGCCGTGGTCGCGGGCCATCTCCCGGCCCACCTCGATCGGCTCGCCGACCGCCGACACCGCCTCGGCGTCGGGCGCCACGTACAGCCCGGCGAAGAACTGGCGCCGCTCGTCGATGAAGTTGACCATCGCGAACGGGGCGCCGGTGACCCGGGCCAGGTCGTGGGCGAACGCGTCGAACTCGGGGTCGGGCACGTCACCGAGCCGAAGCTCGCGCAGCCGCAGCACACGGCGCGGCGCCTCCTCGTCGACGGGCGTCAGCAGTCGTTCGTAGAACATGGCAGGGGGCTCCTCGCACATCGGGGGGATCGGACTAGACGGGACGGGACGACAGCGCGCGGGCGAGCAGGTGACGCACCAGCGCCACCAGCACCGACGTGGCCGAACGCGCGACACGGGCGTCGCACGGCACCACCGGCACGTCCGGGCCGAGGCGCAGCGCCGACCGCACCTCCTCGGGGTCGTAGCGGAACGCCCCCTCGAACTCGTTGATCGCGACCAGGAACGGGATGCCGCGGCGCTCGAAGAAGTCCACCGCCTCGAACGAGGCGGTCAGCCGCCGGGTGTCCACCAGCACCACCGCGCCCAGCGCGCCGTTGGACAGCTCGTTCCACAGGAACCAGAACCGCTCCTGCCCGGGCGTGCCGAAGAGGTACAGCACGTGCCGCGCGTCCACGGTGATGCGGCCGAAGTCGAACGCCACCGTGGTGGTGGACTTGCCGGCCACGCCCGCCAGGCTGTCGGTGCCGACGCTCGCCGCGGTGATCAGCTCCTCGGTGCTCAGCGGGGTGATCTCGCTGACCGCGCCGATGAAGGTCGTCTTGCCCACGCCGAACCCGCCGGCGACCAGCACCTTGACCGCCGCGGGGAACTCGTCGTCACAGGCGTTGCCGCAGGCCATCGAGAAGCGCCTCCAAGACGATGGGGTCGGACGGATCGGCCGCCGCGCCCGGATGCCGGGTCTGCACGGCGCCGTGGTCGATCAGGTCGGCCACCAGCACCTTCGCCACCGCCACCGGCAGCCGCAGGTGCGCGGCGAGCTCGGCCACCGGGACCGGCGCGCGGCGGCACAGCTCCAGGATCCGGGCGTGCTCGGGGCCGTGCCGCGGCGCCGCCTCCCGCCCGGTCGCCTTCACCAGCGACAGCAGGTCCAGCGGATGGGCGGGACGGGTGCGCCCGCCGCTCACCTGGTACGGGCGCACCAGCCGCCCGGCGTCGCCGTCCAGCCACGGCTCCTGCCCCGAGACGGCCATGGGTCACCGGACCGGGGGACGCGCGGCGCCCGCGGCCGTCTCCCGCGCCGGGGTGGCCAGGAACGGGCGGACGCTCTTGATCAGCTGGGCCATCTCGTAGCCGAGGACGCCCGCGTCCGCCTCCCGGCCGGCCAGCACCGCCAGCACCGAGCCGAACCCGGCCGAGGAGACGAACAGCAGCGCCTCCTCCAGTTCGGCCACCACCTGGCGCACCAGGTCGCCGCCGCCGAACTCGGCGCCGGCGCTGCGGGCCAGCGAGATCAGCCCGGAGGCGATGGCCGCCATCCGCTCGGCGCCGTCCTGGTCCAGCCCGTGCGCGGCCCTGGTCAGCCCGTCGGACGACAGCAGCACGGCGCTGCGGGTGTGGCGCACCCGCTGGACCAGATCGCTCAGCAGCCAGGTCAGATCCGATCCCTGGCTCGGGGGCACAGCGCTCACCATGATGGAAGGACACTCCTTTGCCGCGTGGGACGCACGCTTCGGCGGGACGGTCAGCTGGGCGTGCCGGGAGGGCCGGCGGGGACGCCGGGGTCGTGGCCGCCGTCCTCCCGTTCGGCGCGCCTGACGCCGCCGCGGAACGCCGCCATGAGGCCGGGGGAGTGCAGCGGCCCGTCCTCCTCGCGCCTCGGCGCGGGCGCCTCGCGCAGCTGCGGCGCCAGATGCGTCTGCGCCTCGCGCGCGGGCAGCGGCGGCCGCTCGGCGTGATCGACGGGAGGGGCCGGGGAGGCGGAATCGGCGGCGGAAGGCCGGTGCGGGACGTCCGGCGGCGCCGCGCCAGCACCGCCGGACGCCGTCTCCGCACCCGGACCGCCCGCGTGCGCGACGGGGACGGCCGGGACCTCGCGCGCCGTCTCGCGCGTCGGCGAGGAGTACCGCGGCTCCACCGGACGCGCGGCGGGCGCCGGGGCCGGGGGCGCGCCCGGCGCGCCCGCCGGCGGGGCCGGTGCCGGGGTGGGTGTCGGGGCCGGGGCCGGAATCGCCGCCGGGGTCTCGCGCGGCGCCGAGGCGACCAGCTCGTTCGGCAGGACGGCGACGGCCTGGGTGCCGCCGAAGACGTTGCTGCGCAGCCGCACCCGCACCCCGTGCCGGCGGGCCAGCGCGGCGACCACGAACAGGCCGATGCGGCCGTCGCGCAGCAGCTCGTCGACGCTGACCCGGTCGGGGTCGGCCAGCAGCTCGTTCATCCGGCGCTGCTCGGCGGCCGCCATGCCGAGGCCGCGGTCCTCCACCTCGACCGCCAGCCCGGCGGTGACCCGCTCGGTGCGCAGCAGCACGTGGGTGTGCGGCGGGGAGAACCGGGTGGCGTTCTCGATCAGCTCGGCCACCAGGTGGATCACGTCGGCGACCGCGTCGCCGCGCAGCGCCCCCAGCACCGGCGGCACGACCTTGACCCGCGGGTACTGCTCCACCTCGGCGACCGACGAGCGCAGCACCTCGTACATGTCCACCGGACGGGTCCACTGCCGCCGGGACGACGCGCCGCCGAGCACCGCCAGGCTCTCGGACTGGCGGCGCATCCGGGTGGCCAGGTGGTCGACGGTGAACAGGCCCTTGAGCAGCTCGGGGTCCTCCACCCGGGCCTCCAGCTCGTCCAGCAGCCCGATCTCGCGGTGCACCAGCGACTGCATCCGCCGCGCCACGTTGACGAACACCTCCACCTGCCGGTCGGCCCCGGTGCCGGACGTCAGGCTCGCCGCCCGCACGACCGCCTCGCGCGCCGCGTGCCGTTCCCGGTGCAGGTCCAGCGCGAGCAGCGTGAACGGGTCGGCGTCGGCGGCCTCGGCGGGCGGCGGGGCCACGCGGCGCGGCGTGGGGCGTTCGCCGTTCTCCAGCCGGGTCATCAGCGCCCGCAGGTCGGCTCGGCCGTGGGCGCTCAGCGCGCGCAGCGCGTCCACCCGCTGCCGGACGCGGCGCGCGGCGTCGCGGGCCCCGTACACGGTCGCGGCCAGCAGCACGACGGTGCCCGTGCCCGCCATGGCCAGCACCACCCGGGTGCCGGTGGCCGACGGGTCGGCCACCACCAGCAGCACCGCCGTCACCCACGCGAGCAGCGCCATCGCGGCCGTGGGCAGCACCAGCAGCCACGGCTGCACCGCGGTCGCGGTGCCCGTCGCGGTATCCGTCGCGATACCTCCGGGGTGCTGATGCGGCGGGCCGGACATGGGCATCCTCCACACACGGGGGCCGATGGGCGACATACAGTAGCGAATTCATCGCGCACGGGAAGGGAGATGATGCGATTTCGGCCTGGAAAATCCGGCGCGCAAATAATGATCAAGAAAAATGGCGCCGAAATGGTCGCTGCAACTTTCGTGGATGGCGCCGTTTATATCCGGATAATGCGGCAATTGCCGCCAATCCGGGCGAGGTCAGGGAATCGTCACCAGGAAGAAGGGCAGCCGGCCGCAGCGGGCCAGCAGGCGCTCGCCGTCCTCGGCGACCTCGCCTCCTCCGGCCTCCCGGACGGCCTCCGGCGCGAGGCCGCGCAGCAGGGCGCCGGTCACGTGGCGGGCCGACTTGGACACGATGATCCGCCCCTGCGCGTTGACCAGCACGGCGCCGGGCGGCATCAGCGGCAGCACCGAGCCCTCCAGGCGGCGCACGAACAGGTCCGCGCCGGTGATGCCCAGGAACCGCGCCCCGTCGAGCACGGGCGTGGACATCGTGAGGATGTACTGGTCGGTTCCGTAGTAGTCGACGTACGGGCCGTGCACGTGGGCGCGGCCGGTGTCGCGCGGCACCGTGAACCAGCCGTGCCGCGTGTAGTCGTAGAACCCGGGGCGGGCCGGGTCCAGCTCGACGACCAGGCGTTCGGGCACGTCGGAATCCCCGGTCGTCTGCCACCATTCCAGCCACATCGGCGCGTCCGCCAGCACGTCGGGCGCGGCGACGAACCCGGACCCGCTCACCAGCACCGCGTGCCGTGCGATCAGCGCCACCGCGTCCTCGCGCAGCGGCGCCACGGTTCTGCGGTCGGGCCGGTCGGCCGCGCGGATCAGCGCCGCGGCGCGGGCGCCCAAGCCCTCCACCGCGTCCAGCACCGCGTCGAAGACGTCGCCGACCCGCCGGCTCGCGGCGGCTGCCCGCGCCAGCGCCTGCGCCGATGCCTGCGTCACCGCTCTCACCGTCCCATCAGGTTGAGGTGCAGCTCGATGAGCCGCTCGATGGCCTCGGTCACGTGTTCGCGGGCCAGCCGCGCGGCGTGCTCGCCCTCGCCCGCCCCGATCGCCCCGGCGATCCGGTGGTGCTGCTCGGCCATCCGGCCGCCGACGGCGGCGTCGGCGCCCGGCAGCCACAGCAGCGGGCCGATCTCGGTCTGCATGGCGATCTCGGCGCGGGTCAGCCGGGCCGAGTGGGCCGCCGCGGCCACCTCGACGTGGAAGCGGCCGTCGGTGCGGTGCCGCCGGTCGGGGTCCTCGGCGGCGGCGAACGCCTCGGCGGCGTCCGTCAGGCGCCGCACGTCCTCGGGTGAGGCGCGGTCGGCGGCCAGCAGGGCGGCGCCGGCGGCCAGCGAGGCGTAGTGGTCGCCGAGGTCGCGCAGGTCCTCCACGGACAGCTCGCGCAGCCGTTCGCGCCGGTGGGTCGCGGTCTCGCGGGGCGACGGCCCGCGCACGAAGCTGCCGCCGCCCCGGCCGCGGCGGGTGACGATCAGCCCCTGGCGGCGCAGCTCGCCGAGCGCCTCGCGGACCGTGGCGATGGCCACGCCGAGCTGGTCGGCCAGGTCGGCCTCGCTGGGCAGCTGCTCGCCGTCGGCCAGCAGCCCGAGACAGATCGCGTCGGCCAGCCGCCGCGTGATCAGCTCGGCCCGGCCCAGGCTGTCCAGCGGCGTGAACACGGCGAGCCGGGTGATCGCGGACGCGTCCGGCGCGGGCATGGCGGCGGCCCCTTGTCAACAAACATCTGGTCCCGTAAGTTTTCGGCAGATGCTACTGCAGGGCATCAGCCGACGTCAGCTTCCCAGGACAGGCGCCGCACCGGGATCCGTTCCGCCGATCCAGCCGCCCCGTTCTCCGCCGCGTACCCCGCGGCGGGGTGTCTCGTCCGGCCCTACAGCTCGGCCGCCGCCTTCCCATGAGGGAGAGTCTGCCGTGTCCTCCACATCCCCCAGTGACGCAGTTCCGCACCGACCCCCCACCTCCGAATCCCCCACCTTCGAACCCCCGACATCCGACCCCTCGGCGCCGAACCCCTCGGCGTCCCGACCCCCGGCGTCCGACGACGACGCCCGCCTGGCCGCCCTCGGCTACACGTCGCGCTTCCGCCGCGACATGAGCCTGTGGGCCAACTTCTCGCTCGGTTTCACCTACCTGTCGCCCGTGGTGGGCGTGTACGCGCTGTTCGCGTTCTCGCTGGCCACCGGCGGCCCCCCGATGATCTGGAGCTTCCTGGTCGCCGGGCTCGGCCAGCTGCTGGTCGCGCTGGTGTTCGGCGAGATCGTCTCCCAGTACCCGGTCAGCGGCGGCCTGTACCCGTGGGCGCGCCGCCTGTGGGGCCGCCGCTGGGCGTGGCTGAGCGGCTGGGTCTACCTGATCGCGCTGCTGGTCACCATCGCCAGCGTCGCCTACGGCGCCGGGCCGTACGCCGCCTCGCTGCTGGGCGTGCGGCCGACCGCGAACAACACGATCGCCTGCGCGCTGGTGATCCTGGTGATCGCCACCGTCATCAACTTCTCCGGCACCCGCACCCTGGCCCGCGCCGCCATTATCGGGTTCACCGCCGAGCTGGTCGGCGCGCTGGCGGTCGGCGGCTGGCTGCTGCTCACCGAGCGGCACCACGGCCTCGGCGCGCTGTTCGACGACTTCGGCGCGGCGGGCGGCGGCTCGTACGCGGCGGCCTTCCTGGCGGCCGGGCTCATCGGGGTGTTCCAGTACTACGGGTTCGAGGCGTGCGGCGACGTCGCCGAGGAGGTCCGCGACCCGGCGCGCCGCATCCCCCGGGCGATGCGCATGACGATCTACGTCGGCGGGGCCGCGGCCACGTTCGTCGCGCTGGCGCTGGTGCTGTCGGTCGCCGACGTCGGCGCGGTGATCTCCGGCGCCGACCCCGACCCGGTCACCACCTCGCTGACCGCCGCGTTCGGGTCGGCCGGGACGAAGGTCGTGCTCGGCATCGTGCTGATCTCGTTCGTGTCCTGCGCGATGAGCCTGCAGGCAGCCGCGTCCCGCCTGCTGTACGCATACGCCCGGGACGACATGATCGCAGGCAGCGGCGTGCTGCGGCGGGTGTCGGCCACCCGGCACGTGCCGCCGTACGCGCTGCTGGTGGCGGGCGTGGTGCCCGCGCTGGTGGTGCTGGGCTCCAAGCTGTCCGCGGACGCCCTGACGAAGATCATCTCGTTCGCGTCGCTGGGCATCTACCTCGCCTTCCAGATGGTGGTGCTGGCGGCGCTGCGGGCCCGGCTGAAGGGCTGGCGTCCGGCCGGGCCGTTCACGCTCGGCCGGTGGGGCCTGGCGGTGAACGCGGCCGCGCTGGTGTACGGGGTGTCGGCGATGGTCAACATGGCCTGGCCGCGCACCCCCGACGCGCCCTGGTACGACAACTGGATCGTCGCGCTGTCCGGTGCGGTCGTCGTCTCCGTGGGCCTGGCCTACATGGCGCTGACCCGCCACTACGGACGCGGCGACGCGCCCGCGGGCGACGCCGTCCCCGCCACCGCGACAGCCGCCGTCGATCCGCGTCCGCGGACGGCCTCAACCTGAAAGGGGGTGCCCCGGTGTACTTCGACATCGCCGACCCGTCGTTCTCCGTGCAGTCCGAACTGGTGCGGCAGGCGCGTGAGCGGGACTGGTACGCCGAGACCAGCTACGGCATCGCCGTGCTGCGCTACGAGGAGACCCGCGAGCTGCTGCGCCATCCCAAGCTGCGGCAGGGCAGCGTGCGGTGGCCCGCGCACCACGGCATCACCAGCGGCCCGTTCGCCGACTGGTGGTCGAACTGGGTGCTCAACAAGGAGGGCCAGGACCACCACCGGCTGCGCCGCCTGCTGAACCCCGCGTTCTCCCGCCGGCTCGTCGACGGGCTGGTGCCGCGCTTCCAGGCCCTGGCCGCCGAGCTGGTCGACGGGTTCGCGGAACCGGACCGCTGCGAGTTCGTGTCCGAGTTCGCCTCCCCCTACGCCGCCCGCGTCATCGCGATCATGCTGGGGCTGCCGGAGGAGGAGTGGCCGGTCATCGCCCGCGACTCGGGCACGATCGGGCTGGCCATGAACGTCACCATCCGCGACGACCTGCCCGCGATCGAGGCCGCGCTGGACCGGCTCTACGGCTACGTGGACGAGGTCGTCGCCAAGCGCCGCCACGACCCCCACGACGACTTCGTCACCGCGCTGCTGCGGGCCCGCGACGACGAGGACCGGCTCACCGAGACCGAGCTGCGCGACTCCCTCGTCCTGCTGATCTTCGGCGGGTACGACACGACGCGCAACCAGCTCGGCCTGGCCATGCAGACCTTCATGGACCATCCCGCGCAGTGGCGGCTGCTGGCCGAGCGTCCCGAGCTGGGCGGCGCGGCCGTGGAGGAGGTCATGCGGGTCAACCCCACCACCACGTGGGTGACCCGGGAGGCGCTGGAGGACTTCACCTTCCAGGGCCTGGACATCGCCGCGGGCACCACCCTGCACCTGTTCACCGAGTCGTCCGGCACCGACCCGCGCGCCGTCCCGGACGGCGACCGGTTCGACATCACCGCCGAACGCCCCCCGCATTTCGGGTTCGGCGGCGGCATCCACTACTGCCTTGGCCACCTGGTCGCCCGCTGCGACATGAGCCAGGCCCTGCCGCTGCTGGCGCGCCGCATGCGCGACCCGCGTCCCGGCGACGGGGCGCGGTGGATGCCGCGCAGCGGCAACACCGGCCCGATCGAGCTGCCCGTCACCTTCACGCCCGCCCCCTGAGGAGATCCGCACAGATGCCCGTGACCCACGATTCCGACGTCCCGCAGGAGCCGGCGGCGACGGGGATCACTCCGCTGGACGAGCACCGCGAGCGCAACGCCGACGAGGCGGCGGTACGCGAGATCGTCGGCCAGATCCAGCAGACCGGGGTGGAGTTCGTCTACTACCAGACCGTCTCGCTGACCGGGCGGGTGCTCGGCAAGGTCGTCCCCGCCCGGCACCTGCACCGCAACCTGGAACGCGGCGTGAACATGCACCGCACCGCCGTCGCCGACCTGCAGGTCACCCGCGAGGGCGCCCTGCTCGGCGGCGGGACGCAGGCGCCCGAGTTCACCGCGCTGCCCGACCTGGACACCTTCGCCGTGCTGCCCTGGGACCGCACGGTCGCCCGGTTCTTCTGCCAGGTGTACGAGCCCGAGCACCTGCCCGAGGTCGGCGGACGCCACCTTGCGCACGACGCGCGCGGCAACCTCAAGCGCGTGCACGCCGCGTTCACCGAGCGGACGGGCCTGCACCTGCGCACCGGCTGCGAACCGGAGATGAGCTGGCTGGGGGAGGGCCTGAAGGTGCGGGTGCGGCCAGGGTCCAGCCCGTCCTACCACGCCGACTGCCTGGAGCTGATGCGCCCGATCTACCAGCGGGTCATCCGGTACGCCCAGCAGCTCGGCTTCGACATGGTGGAGGGCGACTACGAGGACCCGGGCCAGCTGGAGCTGAACTGGAACTTCGACCACGCCGACCGCACCGCCGACCGGCTGGTCACCTACCGGCAGATCTGCCGCCAGGTGGCGCGCGAGCTGGGCGTCACCGCCAGCTTCATGCCCAAGCCGTTCACCGGGATGATGGGCAACGGCTGCCACCACAACTTCAGCGTGTGGCGCGGCGAGGAGAACGTGCTCGCCGACCCGGCCGTCCGCGAGCTGCACCTCACCGAGACGGGACGGCACGTCCTGGGCGGCGTCCTCGCCCACGCCGCGGGATCGATGGCGCTGATGGGGCCCACCGTCAACTCCTACAAGCGGTACTGGGACGTGGGGCAGTTCGCGCCCGCCCAGATCAACTGGGGGATGGACAACAAGACCTGCACGGTGCGGCTGTCGGCCAACGGGCGGCTGGAGTGCAAGCTGCCCGACGCCAGCGTCAACCCGTACCTGTCGCACGCCGCCCTGATCGCCGCGATCCAGGACGGCCTCGACAACGGCATCGACCCGGGCGAACCGCACTCGGGCGACAGCACCGACGCCTCGGTCTCGAAGTTCGGGCCGCTGCCGCTCACCCTCGGCGACGCCCTGAACGCCTTCGCCGCCGACGAGGTCGTCCGCTCCAGCATGCCGGAGGAGATGGCCGAGCTGTACCTGGCGCTCAAGCACGACGAGTGGGCGCGGTTCTGCGGCGCCGTCACCGACTGGGAGCGCGACATGTACACCGAGGCGCTGCCGTGACCGCCGCCGAGCCGCTGCGCCTGGCCTGCATCGACGCGCACGCGCCGCCGCTGTTCACGCGCAGCCCCGACGGCGTGACGCGGCAGGGCTACGAACCGGACGCCGCCGCGCTGGTCGCCGCGGTGCTGGGCCGCCCGCTGGAGTGGGCGTTCCTGCCGTGGGCCGAGATGGTCCCCGCCGTCCAGGCCCACGAGGTGGACGGCATCTGGTGCGGCCAGGGCATCACCGAGCGGCGGCGCCGCCATGTCGACTTCACCCGCCCGTACGCGGTCTTCGACGAGTCGGTGCTGACGCGGCGCGGCGCGGGCGTGACGGCCCCCGGCGACCTGCGGGGGCGCCGGGTCGCCGCGATCGCCGGGAGCACGAACATGGCGCTGGCCGAGACGTTCCCCGGCGCGGTCACCGTGCCGTTCGACGGCGGCACCGACGACGTGTTCGGCGACATGCTGGACGCGCTGCGCCGCGGCGAGGTCGACGCCGTCGTCGACGACGACGTGGTGTTCGCCCCGCTCGGCGCCGACCCAGCCTTCGAGGTCGCGTTCACCGTGCCGACCGGCAACCGGTGGGGCGTGGCCGTCGCCAAGGACCGTCCCGACACGCTGCGGCGGATCGACGGCGCGCTCGCGGCGGTGATCGCCGACGGGCGGCTGGAGAAGGCGTGGCGGACCTGGATCCCCGCCCTGCCCTTCCCGCTGAGGGAGTGACCCGCGCGCGGCCCGGGCCACGGGGGCGCCTGGGCCGCGAACGGCGCCGGACCGCCGCCTTCCCTGAAAGGCCGCGGCCGCTCGCGAACGGGGGTCAGAACGGGTAGTGGGCGTGCTGCGTGGCGACCGTGACCCAGCGGGTGTTGGTGAACGCCTCG
Organism: Actinomadura sp. NPDC047616; assembly: GCF_040642915.1. Lineage (NCBI taxonomy): Bacteria > Bacillati > Actinomycetota > Actinomycetes > Streptosporangiales > Thermomonosporaceae > Actinomadura > Actinomadura sp. NPDC047616. Next base: position 251,227 of record NZ_JBEYTB010000002.1, on the reverse strand, counting down.
ATGCCCCACCGTCCGCCGAACCGCCCGTACCCGGACGCCTTGAACCCGCCGAACGGGGCCTGCGGCTCGTCGGCCACCGACTGGTCGTTGACGTGCACGATGCCGGTGTGGATGCGCCGGGCCACCCTCAGCCCGTGCGTGGCGTTCTCGGTGATGATGCCGGCGGTGAGGCCGTTGTCGGTGTCGTTGGCCAGCGCCACGGCCTCGTCGTCGGTGGCGAAGGTGTCGACCACGCAGACCGGGCCGAACGCCTCGGCGTAGTACAGGTCGGCGTCCTTGGGCACGTCGGTCAGCACGGTCGCCGGGTGCACCGCGCCGTCCGGCTCGCCGCCGCCGGTCAGCACCCGGGCGCCCTTGCCGACCGCGTCGCGGACCAGGGCCGCCACGCGGCGCGCCGCGTCCGCCGAGATCAGCGGGCCGATGACGGTGGTGGGGTCGGCGGGGGTGCCGGACGGCAGCCCCGCCACCTTCGCGGTGAACCTGGCGGTGAACTCCTCGGCCAGCGACTCGTGCACCAGCACCCGGTCGCCGGACATGCAGATCTGCCCGGCGTTCATGAACACCCCGAACGCGGCGGCGTCGACGGCGTAGTCCACGTCGGCGTCGTCCAGCACGATGATGGCGTTCTTGCCGCCCAGCTCCAGCACCGCGGGCTTGAGGTGACGGGCCGCCTTCTCGCCGATGATCCGGCCCACGTTCGTCGAACCGGTGAAGTTGACCGCGCGCACCCGCGGGTCGGCGATGAGCGCGTCGGCGACCGCGGCGGCGTCGGCCGGGTCGTTGCTGACCACGTTGAGCGCCCCGTCCGGCAGCCCGGCGTCGCGCAGCACGTCGGCCACGAAGTATCCGCAGGCCAGCGGGGCGTCCTCACTGGGCTTGAGCACCACCGCGTTGCCCGCCGCCAGCGCCGCCGCCACCGCCCGCACGCCCAGGATGATGGGGGCGTTCCACGGGGAGAACGCGGCGACCACGCCGACCGGCTCGCGCACCGCCAGCCCGAGCGCGCCCTCCTCCTGCGCCGACAGCACCTCGCCGCGCGGTGCGGTGATCGCGGCGGCGGCCTCGCGCAGGATGCCGGCGGCCAGCGCGACGTTGAAGTGCGCCCACGGCCGGGTGCCGCCCACCTCGCCGGCCATCAGGTCGGCGGCCTGCTCGCCGCGCTCCTCCAGCAGGTCGGCGGCCCTGAGGAAGATCGCCCGGCGGGCGAAGGGGGTGACCGCGGCCCAGTCCTCGAACGCGGCCTGCGCGGCGTCGACGGCGAGCGTCACGTCCTCGGGCCCGGCGGCCGCCACGGTCGCGTACGTCTCGCCCGTGTAGGGGGCGACGTCCCGCGTCGTGCGGCCCGAGCGGGCGGGCACGTCCTTGCCTGCGATCAGCAGCTGTCGGGTGAGGGTCATGCTGCTCCAGCATTGTGCTCAGGGCCACGACCGCGAAGCCCGCTTTTCCGCTCAACGGAAAACCCGGTGAAATCGGGGGAAGATTCCCGCCGCACGGCGCTCACGCCGGTTCGGAACGGCTCGCCGCGTTCCGCGACACCAGCCGCAGGACGCACCGGGTCAGCAGCACCAGGAGCAGTGTCGGCGCGAGCAGGAACGCGGCGCGCATCCCGGACAGGTCGGCGAGCGAGCCCAGCAGCGGCGGGCCCGCGCCGACCGCGACACCCGAGGCCAGCGCGCAGCGCGCGGCGGCGCGCACGGGGCGTTCGGGCCAGGCGGCCAGGGCCTGGCCCAGCGTCACCGGGTAGAGCAGGGCCACGCCGAGGCCGGTGACGAACAGCCCGCCCACGGCGGCGAACGCCGCCGGCACCGCCCAGAACACGGCGAACCCCACGGTGGCCAGGGCGGTGGCGGAGCAGAGCAGGCGCAGGTCGTCGCCCGCGAGCCGGATGGCGCGGGCGACCAGCGCCCGTCCCACGGCCATGCCGAGCACGAATCCCGTGGAGGCGACCGCCGCGCCCCCGGACGGCAGGCCCTTGCCGGTGTGCAGGAAGTCCGCCGCCCAGAACAGCACACAGAACTCGACCGCCACGGCCAGCACCAGATCGACCCACAGAGTGCGGAAGGCGCGTGGCGCGCGTCCGGCGCCGGCGTCGCCGTCCGGTGGGACGACGGCCGGTGCGCGCCCGGGCACCAGCACGACCAGCAGGACGGCGGCCACGGCCACCGGCGGGACGAGGAACCCGGCCCGCCAGCCCAGGCCCTGGCCGAGCACGAACCCGATCACCAGGGGCGCGAGCACCGAGGCCGCGCTGGACACCGCGTTGGCCTCGCCGATCGCGACCGTGCCGCCGTCGGCGTGCGCGGCGCGCAGCTCGGCGGGCACGATCTGCACCAGCCCCGCGCCGCCCAGCCCCAGCAGCACGGCGCCCGCGCCGCCGTCGACGCGGCCGCCGCCGAACGCCAGCAGCGCGCACCCGCCCGCCAGCGCCGCCAGGCACACCGGCAGCGCCGCCGCGCCGAGCCGCCGCACCAGGCGGGGCCCGACCAGCCCCACCACGACCAGGCCCAGCGCGAAGCCCGACGGGTAGAGGGCGGCCTCGCCGCGCGGCAGGTCACGCTCGGCGCGCAGCTCGGGCAGGATCGCGCCGAGCCCGGCCAGCACGTAGCCGAGGCAGCCGAGTGCCGCGTACCGGGTCAGCGTCCCGGTGGTCCTGGTCACCTGACGGCCTCCCCGGGGGGTGGAATATGCTCGTGCCACGAGGATAATCGCCGTGGGCGAGGATGTCACCATGCAGCAGACCGCGCATCGGGCCCGCAGCCAGCGGCGGCAAGGGGCGCTGGCGGTGCTCCGTCACGTCCACGCGCACCCCGCGGCCACCCGGGCCGACGTGGCGCGCGCCCTCGGCCTCAGCAGCGGCTCGGCCACCGAGATCACCGCGCGGCTGAAGGCGGCACGGCTGGTCGCCGAGGCCGACCCGCGTCCCACCGGCGAGCGGGGCCGTCCCTCGCCCGCCCTGGTGGCCCACCCGCGCGGCCCGCTGGTCTGCGTCGTCGACATCGGCCACGAGCACTGGCGCGTGGCGACGGTCGAACTCGGCGGACGCATCGCCGGCCTGGAGTCCGGGCGGCATCCCGACCGCGACGCCGACGCCGTGCTCGACCACCTGCGCGGCAAGGTCGCGGCCGTGCGGCGGCGGTACGGCCCGCGCGTGCGCGCCGTGTCGGTCGCGGTCGCGGGCACGGTACGGGGCGGCACGGTCATGCAGGCATCCGGGATGGGCTGGAGCGAGGTGGACCTGCGGCGGCTGCTGCCCGGCTCCGGCACGCCCCTGCTGGTCGGCAACGACGCGTCCCTGTCCGGGCTGGCCGAGGCCCGGCGCGGCGTCGGCGTCGGCGCCCGCGTGGTGCTGCACCTGACCGTCGAGGTCGGCGTCGGCGGCATCCTCGTCGTGGACGGACGGCCCGTCGACGGCGCGACCGGCGCGGGCGGCGAGTTCGGGCACATGCCGTTCGGCGACCCCGCGCGCGCATGCCCCTGCGGCGCGCACGGCTGCTGGGACCTGGAGGTCGACGGCCGCGCCATGGCGCGGGTGCTCGGCCAGCCCCCGCCGCGCGACCCCCGCACCACCGCCGAACGCACCCTCCGGGCCGCCGCCGGCGGCGACCCGTCCGCCCGCGCCGCCGTGGCCGCCGCCGCCCGCGCGCTGGGACGCGGCGTCGGCGGCCTCGTCAACGCCCTCGACCCCGACGTGGTGAGCCTGTCCGGGCTGGCCATCGAACTGGCCACGACGGCAGCGGACGACCTGAACGCCGGATACCGCGCGGGCCTGATGCGGTTCCGCCGCGCCGACCCGCCGCCGCTGCTGTCGTCGACGCTCGGCCCGCTCAGCCCCGTCACCGGCGCCGCCGAGGCCGCCTTCGACGCCCTGCTCACCGACGAGGGCCTGGAGTCGTGGCTCGCCGACACCGGCTGACCCGCCGGGCTCACCGGACGTGCCGGAAGAAACGGCGGACCTCCTCAACCAGCACGTCCGGTTGCTCCATCGCGGCGAAGTGCCCGCCCCTGTCCGGCTCGCTCCAGTGCCTGATGTCGGTGAAGCGCCGCGCCGCCCAGCGGCGCGACGGCCGGGGCACCTCCCGGGGGAAGACCGAGCAGCCGGTCGGCACCGTCACCGTGTCGGTCGTGGACGCGGTGAACCACTCCGACACCTCGCGGATGCTCTCCCAGTACAGCCGCGCCGCCGACGCCGCCGTGCCGGGCAGCCAGTAGAGCATGACGTTGTCGAGCAGCTCGTCGCGGGTGAACACGTTCTCCGGATGGCCGTCGCAGTCGCTCCACGCCCGGAACTTCTCCACGATCCACGCGCACAGCCCGGCGGGGGAGTCCGCCAGCCCGTACCCGAGCGTCTGCGGCCGGGTGCCCATCTGACCCGAGTAACCCGACTCGTGTTCCCGCGCGCGCTCCAGGTCGGCCAGGGCCGCCCGTTCCGCCTCGGTCAGGTCGCCGAAGGTCGCCGGGTCGGGAGCCGCCAGGGGAGGGACGAGATGGATTCCCGCCACGTGGCCGGGGGCGCGCTGCGCGAGAAGCGTGGAAACGCTCGTCCCCCAGTCATGCCCGAGCGCGCCGTACCGTTCGTACCCGAGGCGCTCCATCAGCACGGCCCAGGCGTCGGCGATGCGCTGCACGCCCCAGCCGGGCCGCTCGGGCTTGTCGCTGTATCCGTAGCCGGGGAGCGACGGGCAGACGACATGGAAGGCGTCGGACGCGTCGCCCCCGTACGCGGCCGGATCGCTGAGCGGCCCGATCACCTTGAGGAACTCCACGACCGACCCCGGCCAGCCGTGCGTGACCAGCAGCGGCAGCGCGTCCGGGCGCGGTGAGCGCACATGCAGGAAGTGGACGCCGACCCCGTCGATGACCGTGCGGAACTGGGGGAGGGCGTTCAGCCGCCGTTCGGTGGCCCGCCAGTCGTAGCCGTCCGCCCAGTAACCGCACAGCTCCTTCAGGTAGTGCAAGGGGACGCCCTGCGACCAGTCGTCGACCGTCTCCGCGTCGGGCCAGCGGCTGCGCCGCAACCGGGAGCGCAGGTCGGCGAGCTGCTCTTCGGACGTCTCGATCCGGAAGGGGACGACCTCGCTCATGGCGCCGGTTCGACGTCGGCCAGCAGGAGCGCTTGCTGGGGTGCCAGGCGCACGCGTCCGGACTGGGGCGCGCCAGGGGTGACGGCGGGATCGTCGGTGTCGAACACGGCCGGGGCCGGGAGATCGAACTCGGGGCCCGCCTCGTCGTCGAGGTTCAGCACCGCCCACAGCCCGCCCCTGCGGTAGACGAGGTAGCCGTCGTCTGGTGACTCGGCGACGAGCTGCGCGACGTCCTCGTCACGCTCGAAGCGCAGATGGGCCCACCGGCGCGCGGCCAGCAGCCTGCGGACGGCGTTCAGATGCGACGACGGCTGCGCCAGCTGCGCCGACACCGTGTCGCCGGGGGAGCGTCCGCCCTCCGGCAGCCAGGGGCGGCCCGTGGTGAATCCCAGACCGGGGCCGGGCGTCCACGGCATCGGCGTCCGGGCGACGTCGCGCCCCTGGTCGGGTTGGGCGGCGCCCAGCGGGTCCTGCCCCTGCCCGGACGGAACGACGCCGTTGCCCAGCCCGAGCTCCTCGCCCTGGTAGAACCACATGGTGCCGGGCAGCACGGCCATGAGCACGTGCAGAGCCAGCGAGCGACGCCGCCCTGGGGTTCCGCCCCCGTACCTGGTGGCGGCGCGCGAACGGTCGTGGTTGCCCTGCACCCACGACAGGCGTGGCGACGCCGCGGCGGCGGCGACGGTGGCGTCATGGACGCGCGCGGGTTCCCACCCCGTCTCCACCAGGCCGAACCAGAACGACGAGTGCAGCCGCTCACCCTCCACGTACGCGGCCAGCCGCACCGGATCCAGTTCGTAGATCTCGCCGACCAGGAACGCGCCGTGCCGGTCGGCCACGCGCCGCCACCGCTCGTGGACGGCGTGCACGTCCGGCTGGTGGATGTCGTACCGGTGGTCCTGCCGGTTCCAGTCGGCCGTCACGCCCCCGAACGACGGCGCCGCGCCGTCGGGCAGCGGCGGGTTGTCCGGCAGTTCGGGATGCTTGACCAGGTAGGCGGCCGTGTCGATGCGGAACCCGTCCAGGCCGAAGGCGAACCAGTGGTCGAGCACCGCGTCGACCTCGTCGGCGACGGCCGGGTTACGCCAGTTCAGGTCGGGCTGCTCGGGCCGGAACAGATGCAGGTAGTACTGGCCGGTCTCCGGGCTGAACGTCCATGCCGGGCCGCCGAAGTGCGACAGCCAGTTGTTGGGCGGGCCGCCGTCCGGCGCCGGGTCGCGCCAGATGTAGTAGTCGCGGTACGGGCCGGTGCGCGACGCCGCCGCGGCCTGGAACCACGGATGCCGGTCGCTGGTGTGGTTGACCACCAGGTCACCGATGACGCGCATGCCACGGGCGTGGGCCGCGTCCAGCAGCTCGCGCAGCGCCGCCTCGCCGCCGTAGCGCTCGTCCACACCCCTCAGGTCGGACACGTCGTAGCCGTGGTCCCGCATCGGCGACGGGAAGAACGGCGTCAGCCACAGCACGTCCACCCCGAGCCCGGCCAGGTGGTCGAGCCGGGCCGTGACGCCGGGCAGGTCGCCCCAGCCGTCGCCGTCGGAGTCGGCGAACGACGGCAGGTACACCTGGTAGCCGACCGCGTCCCGCCACCACGGCCGCCGCCGCGCCCGCGCCATCAAATGCGCGAGCCCGCCGAGGTCGCCGATCCGCAGATCGCCGGGCAGGCCGCGCAACGCCGCCACGGTGGCGCCCGCCGCCCGGCCCGCCTCGATGCCCGGCACGCTGTCCTCGACGACCAGGCAGCGCGCCGGATCGACCCCCAGCAGCTCGGCCGCCCGCAGGTACCCCTCCGGGTCGGGCTTGCCCCGCCGGACGTCCTCGATGGTGATCAGCAACGGCGGCTCGGGCAGGCCCGCCGCGCCCAGCCGCGCCTTGGCCAGCCGCACGTCGGCGCTGGTCACCACCGCCCACGGCAGGTCCCACCGGGCGAGCAGAGCCAGCAGATCGGCCGCGCCCGCGATGGGCACGATGTCGTCCAGGTCGTCGTACTCCAGCGCGATCTGCCGCGCCGCCGACGCGGCGACCGCCTCGTCGTCCAGGTGGGGCAGCAGGCGCCGCACGGTGCGCTCGCCCGGACTGCCGTGCATGATCGCCAGCACGTCCGCGACCGGCACGCCGTGCTCGGCGGCCCACGCGCGCCACGCCCGCTCCACCGCCGCGTCGGAGTCGACCAGCGTGCCGTCCATGTCGAACAGGACCGCCGCCACCTCCGCCAGGTCTCGCATAGGTCCCTCCCGATATTTACTCGCCACACGAGGATAAAACGAGAGGGCCGCCCCAAGGCAAGGGCTCAGTACTTGACGGCGGCCGGCGCCTGCTCCGGCTCGTTCGCCGGCCGCTGTGTACTCGCCGGGCGCCTGCGAGGGCCCGCCTCCCGTCGGCGTCCGATCGCGGCATGGAGGCTCCCATCGCTCACGACGGGGTGAGGCCGGTGAGCCGTTCGCACAGGGACCAGACGGCCTCCTGGCCGCGCTCGTCCAGTGCGCCCGAAGGCCAGGACGTCCGCCGGGCCTTGGCGTCGAAGTACGCGCCCGTGACCCCTTCCACCTCCGGGCTGGACGCCAGATGGACGCTGGACCGCGATGCCTTGGCCAGATCCGACAGCAGCAACGGCCCCACCAGCCTGATGAGCGGCGCGACGGGCCGGTAGGCATAGGGGAACGCGCGCATGGGCGTGGCGCGGTTGCCGGGCGTGTAGGCGTGGCCGGGGTAGGCGACGTTCACGGTCACCCCGTCGTCCCGCAACCGCCCGGCGAACCGGTGGCTCATCGCCATCAGCGCCGTCTTGGCGTGGTTGTAGTGAGCGAACGTCCAGCCGAGGAAGGTCTTCTCGGCCTGCAGGTTGTCCGGGTCGATCGGCCCGCCCGGCATGCCGCCGGTGAGATTGACCACGCGCGCACCGTCCGCCGCGCGCAGCATCGGCAGCAGCAGGCAGGTGAGGGCGTACGGGGCGAGGACATTGACGGCGAACGTCGCCTCGACGCCGTCTCCGGTGAGGTGGCGGCGCGCGTTCATGCCTCCGGCGTTGTTGACCAGCGCGTCGAGGCGGTCGTGCCGTTCGGCCACCTGTCCGGCGAGACGGCGCAGACCGTCCAGGGTGGAGAGGTCCGCGGTGAGAGCCGTGACGCGGCCGGGACCCGCGGCCTCCAGTTCGGCCGCGGCGGTGCGCGCGCGTTCCGGATCCCGTCCGACCAGGAGCACGTGGGCCCCGAGCCGGGCCAGGCCGCGCGCGGTCTCGCGGCCGATCCCCGCTGTGCTTCCGGTGACCAGGGCGGTCTTTCCATGCATCGTCGTCTCCTCACGGCTCGCCGGCTCGCCATGCTATGACACTCAGTGTCATCTATGGCGTTCAGTGCCATAACTTATCCTCGGTGCATGACACGAGCGGAGACGACCGGGCTGCGGGAACGGACACGGCGGGCGGTACGCGCCGAACTGGCGGAGCTGGCACTGGGGTTGTTCGTCGAGCACGGCTACGAACGCACCACCGTGGAGGACATCGCCGCCGCCGCGGGCCTGTCCAAGCGCAGCTTCTTCCGCTACTTCCCGACCAAGGAGGACGTGCTGTTCGGCGACGTCGACGAACTCGCCGACCAGATCGCCGACGCCATCCGGGAACGGCCCGCCGGCGAGGACCCGTGGACGTGCCTGCACCTGGTGCTGCGCGACTGGGAGGGCCGCATCCATGCCGCGCAGCGCGAACTGACCGGCCTGCGCCTGATCGAGACGACCCCGGCGCTGCGGGCCCGCCTCCACCAGAAACGCGACGAACTGCGTGCCCGCATCGCGACGGCCCTGCGGGAACGTCCCGGCTCCACCCTGGACGCCTTCACCGCCGACCTGCTCACCGCGGCCGCCGGAGCCGCCCTCGACGCGGCCGCCCGCGAATGGCTCCGCTCCGACGGCACCGCCGACCGCTCGGCCCTCATCGCCGAAGCCTTCGCCGTGCTGTCCCCTCACCCCGCGAAACCGGCCCCGGCCTGACCCACGAGGACCGCACCGCATCAGCCGCGCCGACGGCGAGCCCCCCGTGATGCACCGGCCCGCGTCCTGTCGGACACGGGCCGCTTGCGTCTCGGGGGATGCTCCTATGGATGTCAAGCGGCGAGTTCAAGATCGTTTGATGTGATGAGTTGATAGAGCTCGCGGGCGATGTAGCGCTTCAGGCAGCGGATGATCTCTTTCTTGGACAGTCCTTGGTTGGTGCGTCGCTCGGCGTAGGCGCGGGTGCGGGGGTCCCAGCGCAGGCGGCACAGCACGATGCGGTAGAGGGCGGCGTTGGCCTGGCGGTCGCCGCCGCGGTTGAGGCGGTGGCGGGTGGTGCGGCCGGAGGAGGCGGGGATCGGGGCGGCGCCGCAGAGCATGGCGAAGGCCGCCTCCGAGCGCAGCCGGTCGTGGTTCTGGCCGGCGGTGACCAGGAGCCGGCCGGCGACGTCGGTGCCGACGCCGTTGGCGGCGGCCAGGCGGGGGTTGATGGCGGCCACCAGGGGCTCCAGGAGCTCGTCGAGGTCGGCGATCTCTTCGGCCAGCCGCTGGTGGCGGCGGGCCAGTGACCGCAGGGCGATCTTGGCGGCGGTGGCCGGGGACGCGGCGCCGGCCCGGTCGGGCCGCAGGGCCGCGCAGGTGGCGATCAGTTCCTTGACGGGCAGGCCGCGCAGCCGTCCGCGCAGCCGTCCGCGCAGGTCGTCGGGGGCGGTGACGACCAGGGCCTTGATCTGGCGCTGGGCGTCGGCGCGCTGATCGACGGCGCTGCGGCGGGCCACCCGCAGGTTCCGCAGCGCCTCGATGCGGCCGTCACGCCGCTTGGGCACACCGGTCCGCTCCCCGGCCAGCGCGGCCTTGGCGGCGGCGATCGCGTCGATCGGGTCGGACTTGCCCTGGAACCGGCGGGCCTTGCGGTCGGGCCGGTCCACCTCGATCACCTGGACGTGCTCGTCGCGCAGCAGCCGGGCCAGCCCGGCCCCGTACACGCCGGTGCCCTCCACACCGACCCGCACCAGGCGCCCGAAGCCGCGCATCCAGGGCCAGCAGATCGGCATACCCGGCCGCCGTGGCGGGGAACTGCTCGGTGCCCAGCACCCGCCCGACCATGTCGATCACGGCCGCGGTGTGAGTGCCGCAGTGGGTGTCGACCCCACCGGCGACCTCGCTGATCGCCGCGTCTTCCGGTGTAATGGGAGGCATCGTCGTCCTGTCGCTCGTCGCTGGGGGCAGGGCGGCACGCACCAGCCGAGCGGACGGACAAGACAGTGATGGGGCCTCTGGCCAGGCTCCTATGAGGTCACCCCGCCACGTCCGGTGAGTGCACATGAGCGTCTCCCGCCGAGGCCGACACATCCCGTTCAAGACCCGAAGTCAGTCAGTCCTAGGGGCAGACCCCGGCGGGAGACGCTCATGAACATCATCACTGTCAGTCCTTGACGACTTCGCCCAACGCGAGCGCCGGACGCACCATGACCACGCAGTAGTCGGCGAGCACCGTGCACGCAGGTGGTGACGCTGTCTTCGTGGTGGACGCACAAAACCCGCTGCGGAAATTAGCGGTCAAGGTGAAGCCGACAGCGAACGCCTCGCGTAGCGTCCGGTGCCCCGAGGTTGCGTCCACGGAGGTGGTGTACGAGTTCGTGCAGGTCAGAGGGCGTGGCGTCGTGAAATGAGACGGCCACCGCGTGTTCGGCTCTGGGATGACGTGCTGGCGCCGTCTGGCCGAATGGCACCGGGCCGGCGTGTGGGGCAGGTTGCACCGGCTGCTGCTGGACGAACTGCACGCCGCCGGGCGGCTGGACTGGTCGAGGGCGATGATCGGCAGCTCCCATGTGCGGGCGCTCTAGGGCGGACTGAAATCGGGCCGAGCCCGGTCGACCGTGGCCGATCGGGCTCACAGCACCACGTGCTGACCGACGGCCACGGCATCCCCCTCGCCGTGGCGTTGACCGGCGGACAACTGGAATGACGTCACTCAGCCGATGCCGCCGCTGGAGGCGGTGCCGCCGACCGCGGCCGGGTGGGACGGCCCCGCCGCCGCCCGCAGTGCCTGCTGGCCGACCGCGGCTACGACCACGACACGTACCGGCGCCTGCTGTGGGGCAAGGGCATCAAGCCGCGCATCGCCCGCCGCGGCGCCCCGCACGGCTCCGGCCTGGGCGTGCAGCGCTACGTCCTCGAACGCACCATCGGCCTGCTGCACTGGTTCCGCCGCCTGCGCATCCGCTGGGAGATCCGCGACGACATCCACGAGGCGTTCTCTCCAGGGTTTGTTCGAGGGGTCGGCCTCCTTTGCCGACCTGGGATTACCGGAGTTGGCCCAGGTAGAAGCGGCTTCCTTGGTTGTCGGTGCATACGGAGCTGATGCCGTAATGCTGCGCTTCGGGGGCACTGCACTCGCCGCCGGAGGCCCGGACGCGGGCGACGGCCGCCTCGATGTCGTCGACCGCGTACATGGGAACCACCCTGGAACGGTCGTGCCCTCCGTGCAGTCCGCTCATCGGCCGGACCTCGGTGCCGCCGTTGAGGACGTTCCAGCCGTCGGGGACCCGGCCGGGACTGAAGGTCCAGCCCAGAACGGCGCGGAAGAAGGCGCGGAACCGCTCGGAGTCGGGGACCTCGAAGGTCAGGTAGGCCACCGAACCGGGCGCGGGCTGGGCCGGGGCCGTCATGTCGTCGGTGGTCTGCAGGAGGGCGAACGGCATGCCTTGGTCGTCGGTGCAGTTCGAGGCCAGCCCGTACGGCGCGCGCGTGGGCTCCTCCGCCTCACCGCCGGCCTGGCGCACCCGGCGCACCGCCGTATGGACGTCGTCGACCGTGAAGCAGGGGAACAGGGTGGCGTGGTCCTGGTCGCCCCACAGACCGATGTGCCGGCCGGACGGACCCTCGACCCGGCGGCCCTGCGGAGCGCTGCCGGCGGTGAAGCGCCAGCCCAGCACCGGGCCGTAGAAGTCGGCGGCCCGCTGGACGTCGGGCACCCACAGCGCCATGTATCCGATGTCGCCGTGCCGGAGCGTGAGAGTGGGGCGGGCCGACGACGGCGGTGTTGTGATCATCCAGCGGTGGCCGAAGGGATCGTGGATCACGCCGTTGCGTCCGTAGGGGTGGTCGGCGACCGGACGGGACAGCTCGGCGCCGAGTTCCACCGCGCGGTCGACGACCGTGTCCACGTCCGGGACGGTCAGGTAGATCGACTGGCTCGGACCGCCGCGTCTCCGCGGCCCGACGAGCCCGAGCTCGGGCCACTCGTCGGCGAGCATCAGCACCGAGTCGCCGATGGCGAGCTCGGCGTGCCCCACCCGGCCGTCCTCCATCACCGTCGGCTCGGTGCGCAGGCGGGCGCCGAACGCCCGGCTGTACCACTCCAGGGCGCGCTGCCCGTCGTCGACGCACAGGTACGGCGTCAGCGTGTGCAGCCTGGCCTCGACCGGGGACACGACGTCGCGGGTGTCGGTGGTCATGCCGGCTCCTTTCGGTTCCAGCAGCGCGCGCCGCACGCGTTCGCGCAGTCGCGCCGCGAAGGCGGGATCGGGATCGACGGGTTCGATTGGGGCACGGAGGGCCTCCAGTGGATCAGTCATCGCGGCCCTCCTCTCCGGGCTTGCGGCGGTCGTCTTGTCGTCCACGGCAGGTCGGCGGCCGCGGCCTGTCAGGTGGCGGGCACTGCCGTGCGTACTCGCGACGGAACGCGGCCCTGGCCCGGACCAGCAGCGCCTCGGTGGCGTGCACGGTGCGGTCGAGGTGCTCGGCGACCTTGGGGACCGGCAGTCCGTCGAGGTAGCGCAGGGTGAGGGCGGCGCGGTGGTGCGGTCCGAGCGCAGCGAGCACCTCATGCGCCAGTAACGCGTCCAGGCGTTCCTCCCAAGGGTCGTTCGGCTCGTCCGGCTCGGCGTCCACCGTGCGCAGCCCGCGTTCCTCCCGCGCGGCTCGCCGCCAATGGTCGATGAGCTTGTGCCGGGCCACTTGCACCAGCCATGCCGTGGACAGCTCCGCTGGAGGGACCTTGCGGACCGCCTCGACGGCGGCCAGGAACGTCTCGGCGGTGAGGTCCTCGGCCAGGGCCCGCCGACCGCATCGGGACAGCAGATACCCATAGACCTGGGGCAGCGCCGTGTCGTACAAGTCCAGCAGCGCCGCACCCGGATCCGGTTCCACCCGTGCTGGTCGGCTCATACCCCCTTCATCGCTCGGCGGCCGTCTGCTCCGACGGGCATGCACGAAAAAATTGCCGAGCCACGCCTGGTCCTTGCCGTAAAACGCTGCTGACCTGCGCGAACGTCGCAAATGATCACTCGGTGTCTTCGTGAGTGCGCTGCGGGAGGCGGGCGGTCGGCGCCGGTCTTCCGGTCCGTCCGCGCGGATGGTGGACGACGCGCGCTGCTCAGCAGTGGCCGTCAGACACGGTCGGCCCTGGTCGGGTGCAGGGGCGGACCAGACGATGACGGATCATTGTCAGTGTGCAATCCCTGGAACCTATGACGCTCTACACCAGTGACGCCGTACGCATAGACGCCGCCCACCTGCCTGGAGAGAAGGGCTTGTGCTTCGTACTGGCGCACGGGTTCACCTGCTCCTGGCGGCAGCCGACGTTGCGCCGCATCGCCGGCGTGCTCAACCGCTACGGCGGCGTCATCGGCCTCGACTTCCGGGGCCATGGCAGGTCCGGCGGCCTGTCGACGGTCGGTGACCGCGAGGTTCTGGACGTGGAGGCGGCTGTCGCGGCGGCGCGTAGACGTGGGTACGAGCGTGTCGCCGTGGCCGGTTTCTCCATGGGAGGAGCGGTCGCCGTAAGGCATGCGGCGCTGCACGGAGGCGTGGACTGCGTCGCTTCCATCAGCGCGCCCGCCCGCTGGTACTACCGGGGGACGACGCCGATGCGACGCGTCCACTGGGCGATCGAACGGCGCACGGGGCGCCTGGCGGTCAGGCTCGCCCGCCGTACCCGGATCGCGGCCAGCGGATGGGATCCCGTTCCCGAGGCGCCCTACGAAGTCGCAGGCCGTATCGCCCCCACACCGCTGCTGGTGGTGCACGGGGATGCCGATCCTTTCTTCCCCCTTGAGCACGCCCACCAGTTGTACGAGGCGGCGCGCGACCCACGAGAACTGTGGATTGAGCCCTCGTTCGGCCATGCGGAAGCCGCCGCCCCGCCTGCGTTGATAAAGAAGATCGGGGAGTGGGCCGCGGCAGCGGCCTGATCGCGGGTGAACCGGTGACGGTTCGGCGCGCCCTGCAGGTCGCACTAACCGACGCGACGATCCCCCTTGTGCGTCCCATAGAAATCGACCTGCCGGGCCATTATCTCCCGCAGTGATGTCCCCCGTGGGACGCCGTACACGGTGCCCGGAAAATCCAGGTCCCGTTGTACCTCCCACAGCTGGTCGTGCCGGTCGGGGGAGAACAACGCCGCCGGATCTCCTGCGGCTATCCACCCGATCGGCAGGACCGTGTCCGGGGCGAGCCGTGAATTGACGTGCAGAACGCTGTTGATGCGCAGCTCCGAGCGGGTACCGGCCACGGCGCCGGGGAAGACTGATACGCCCGTCGCCACGAATACCTCGTCCTCGATCGTCGCGCCGTTGACGTGTGCGTGCGGCCCTATCAGCACGGCGTCGCCCACCACGGCGGGATGCTCCCTGCGGCCACGCACCAACGCGTTCTCCATCACGACCACGTTCTCGCCCACGCGCACCTGACCGTCCTCGGCGGTCAGTACCGCGCCATGCAGGATGCGGGCTCCTTTGCCCACCGCCACTGCTCCGCACAACACCGCCGTGGGCGCGATGTACGCGGATTCGTGGACGGCGGGCCGCTGCCCCCGGTGCTCCAAAAGCATATTTATCGCCTCCATTCTCGCGATCGCCACTATAACCTGCTAAGTCAGGCATTCTGGCGTGCGTCACGAGGTTATCCACAGATCTCGAGGTGCCTTCCGCTGGATCCTCGTGAAGGCGCATCATCGTCGCCATGGAAACGTTCGCATCGGCCGGCGGACGCGCCGGCAACCTCACCTGGAAGCGCATCCGGAACGGACTCGCCGTCCCCGTCACCGCCGAAACCGACCTCGAATTCGAGCGGGCGGACTCCCTGGCCGCCAGGGCGTCGATGATCAGCCGCCTGCTGGCGCCGCACGCGGTCATCGCCCGCAGGACCGCCGCCTGGATCTGGGGGCTGGACGTGCTGCCTCCCGGGGTGAACCAGTGGCAGTGGGACGTGGAACTGGTGCGGCCCGGCCACGATCTGCCGCCGGACGAATTACCGGCCGAGGACATCGTGGAGGAGGCCGGCGTCAGGGTGACCTCCATGGCGCGCACGGCGCTCGACTGCGCCCGCTGGCTGCCGCGCCGCGAGGCGGTGGCGGCACTCGACCAGTTCCTGCGGCGGGGCGTTGATCCGGCCTCCCTGGCAGCCATGGCCCGCGACCTCGCCGGACGCCCCAATGCCCGGCGGCTGCGCGACGTACTGCGCCTCGGCGACAGCGGCGCCGCGTCTCCTGGCGAGAGCTGGACGCGGGTGATGGTCGTCGACACGGGCTTCCCCCGGCCTCGCACTCAGATCGGCGTCGCCGCCCCCTACGGGGAGCCGCTGTTCGTCGACCTGGGTTACGAGCAGTTACGCGTCGGTCTGGAGTACGACGGCGAACGCCACCACACCGGCGCCCAGGCCCGGGCACACGACGAACGCCGCCGCCGATGGCTGCGAAAGGAGGAGAAATGGGAAGTCATCCCCGTCACCAAAGACCTGCTCGCCCGGCCAGCTCCCTACCTGGAGGCCTTGCTCACGGCCCTCCTGCAACGCGGCTGGAGCCTCGACGACGCCACACTGAACCGCATCGCCTCCCACCTGGCCCGCCTGAACCGCCGCATCAAAACCTGACGCACGACAAGACGCGTCGCCGCCACCCTGGGGTGCTCGTGGCCACTGGACTTCTACAGCGACTGGCCCTCGCGTTGAAAACGCTGCTCGCTGGGCCGGCGGCCTGCCTCAAGGCTTGTCCTCTCCACCCCGATGCCACAGCGCGCAGCCGCGTCAGAAGCCGGGCGGGCTCGGCCGGAGCCCGGAGAGCCGCCTGCGTACGGCGAACCGTCCGGCAGGCCCTACGGCATCATGGCGGGCACCTAGATCACGTAGGCTGTCCCCAACATCGGATGGTCCGTTCTGAGGGGTCACATGGAGTCCCACGACGGGGACGCCGGGTCCGTCGTCGGGGACGACCCGCTTCTCCCATTGGTGCTGACGGTGCTGGAGCACTACGGCTATGCCTGCGCGCTGATCAGCGCGGACGAGGTCGAGGTGTCCCGGCCGGACCGCGCCGACGACACCCCCTACCGCATCCGGCTCACCAACCTGCGGCAGTGGACCGCGCGCGAGCCGCGCGACCAGTGGCCCGCGCTGGTGGCCGACTTCCTCGGCAGCCTCATCGCCGCCACCGAAGCCGACCTGGACGACGGCGGCCTGGACCTCGACGACTACACGTCGGTGCGGTCGCTGCTGCGGATGCGCGTGTACGCCGAGGACATCGGCGACGAACTGGACATCGTGCGCCGTCCCGTGGCGCCCGGGCTCAGCGAGGTCGTGGTGATCGACAAGCCCACGACGCTGATGGTGCTGACCACCGAGATGGTGAAGGGATGGCCGGTCGACCGGGACGAGCTGTTCCGTGTGGCGCGGGAGAACGTCCGGTCAGACGGGCCACTGGACGCCCACGTCCAGCCCGTCGACGGCACCCGGCTCGCGTCCCTGTACGGCGACACCGCCTATGTCACCGGGCACGCCCTGTGGGTGGGGGACTACCCGGTGACCGGACCGTACGGGGTGCTGCTCGCCATCCCCACGCAGAGCGTGGTGCACGCGGCGCCGCTGGAGCAGGCGGCGATTCCCGGCGCCATCAACAGGCTCATCGAGCTCGCGTGGGAGGAGTACCAGCAAGGGCCGCGTTCGGTGCAGCCGCACATCTACCGCTGGCACGAGGGCGTGCTGTCGCTGGCGGGGACGGTCGAGCAGTCACCGGACGACTCGCTGGCCGTTCACATCACGCAGGAGTTCCAGGACTGTCTGGAAGAGCTGATCCGCGACTGATCCGCAGGGTGCGGGAGGTCAGCAGGCCCACCGGAACCGGCGCCCAGTACGTGACCAGCCGGAACAGCAGCACGGCCTGCAACGCGGGAGCGGCGGCGACGCCCAGGGCGGCGAGCGCGGCCACCAACGCGGCCTCGGTGGAGCCCATGCCCCCTGGCGTGGGCAGGGCCGCGCCCGCCGCCGCGCCGACCAGGTAGGCCGTGACAAGCGCCATCATGTCGCCGGCGCCGGCCGTGGCGCCGGGGACGGCCAGCACGCTGATTCCGAACGCCAGGCCGAGCACGAACGTGGTGGAGGCGGAGGCCACCAGGGTGAGCACGAGATCGCCGGGGCGGCGGCAAAGGCCGGTCACTCCCTCCAGTGCCCGTCCCACCACGGCCGAACGGACGGCGCGACGCCCCCACAGGACCGCGGCGGGCAGCAGGAGCCCCGCCGCGGCGACCAACGGCCAGGACGGCAGCAACTCGACGACGGCGGCGGCGTGGCTGCCCATCGCGTCCAGCATGCGGCTGTCCCCTCCGCCCAGGGCGAGCAGCGCGCTCATCATGAGCAGGTCCGCGGGAACACCCGCCACCTGCAGCACCGCCACGGCGACGGCCGCGCGCGCCAAGGGCATTCCGTGGCAGACCAGGTAGCGGGTGTTGACGGCGACGGCACCGAGGCCACCGGGTGTGACGCGGTTGGCCGCGGCGGCCGTGAACTGGGCAAGCGTCGTCTCGAGCAGCGGCAGCCGGCACCCGGCCGCCCCGCGCAGTGCCACCGCCGCGAATACGTAGTGCAGCACTGAAAGGAGCGCCAACGCCGGTACCAGTTCCCAGCGCACGTCGTGCAACGCGGCCGCCGCCGCGCGGAGCGGGGCGGTGCCGTACACGACCGCGAGGACGATCACGATGACGAGGACCAGCAGGCCGACAAGGGCACGGCGCCTCCGGCGGACCGCTCGCACCAGGGCGGGAACTGCGTCTGGAGTCGCGGCGGCACCGCCGGGGTCCGCCTGCTCGGGTGCCGCGCACCTGGCGGAAACCGTCGGGTCGGCGCCGGCGCCTATGGTCTCCACACCCCTAGTTGTCGGCTTCCTGGCTGAAGGTTATGCGACCATCCGATTCACCCGAGGCCAACGCTCATCGGATGTTGGGAAGACCGGCCACGAAGCAGGAGTTCCACGTCCTCCACTGGTCGGTGCGGCTGCTTGATGCGTGCTGATGCAGCGGCTGGCGAGTGCGCGGGGTCGTTTTTGGTGGGGGAGTGGTTTAGGCGGCGGGTTGGTAGCGCTGGGCACGGGTTTGGGAGCCGATGTAGCGCAGGGTGTTGCGCATCGTCCAGTGATTGAGACGCGTTGGGAGCATGCGGTAGCCCTGGCGGCTGGCCACGGCGAAGGCTGCGAAACGGAGTTGGTCGGTGGCGCTCCACGGGATGTCGAAGCGTTCCCGGACGATCGGCGGCAGGCATCCGAACGTCACCAGGCGCAAGGGCCGTTCGGCGAACAGGCGTCCGGCCCGCTCCAGCCGCGGCCCGCCCACCGGCATGAGGGAGATGGTGTCGGATCCGTATCTGGCGATGTCCAGGGCGCGCGCCGCCGCCGGGGTGAGTTCCAGAACCTTGGCGCAGATGTGCCAGAACTTCGACTGGAAGGCCGCGTAGTCGGCAGGCACCGGGCGCATGCTGACCCCATAGCGGGAGTACCAGGTGACGGTCTCGTCGTACAGACGCCGGCGGTCCTCGGCCTTGAGCGTCTCCGGGTGGAACATCTCGGCGGCCTTGAAGATCTCCCAGGTGAACGTGGCGTGCGCCCACCAGAACGTCTCCGGCTCCAGCGCGTGGTAGCGGCGGTCGTGCTCGTCGACCCCGCCTACGCCGCGGTGCAGGTCACGGATCGCGTGGCCGCGCCGCTCGCCGTCCGGGGTCAGGATCGTCGCCCAGATCTGCGGAACGGACCGGTAGATCCGGTCGAACGGCGCGTCGAAGAACGCCGAGTGCTCGGCCACCCCCGCGCCGATGCCCGGATGCATCAGCTGCATCAGCCCCGCGGCGGCGCCGGGCAACAGAGAGCGCAGGTCGGAGGCGTACTTCCAGAGCAGCGACCCCGGCCCCAGCGGCGCCCCGGCCGCCGGGCGGGTGGACGAGGCGGACATCGCACCTCCCTGACGGGTGCCCCCAGAGTAGAGGTCGTGAGACGAAAGTCAATATTTGTCTCACGGGTTGCGGGGCACCCCGGTGTCAGATGCGGGCTCCGCATCGTTCCTTTCCGACGCCCCAGCCGCCGGGCCGAGGCTCTGAACCCCGGCTCCGTCTTCGTCAACTTCGTCCTCGCGGACGAAATCAACCGCGCCCCCCGCCAAAGTCCAGTCCGCTCGATCACTGTGGGGGGCGCTTGGGTGATGCGTGCGGCCTTTCTGCGGTGGTGGTGATTGGCGGTGGGGCTCTGTGGTGTTCGGGTGGTTGCGGCGTGGGCGGTGATTGGCGGGGGTGCCCGCGTCGTTCGGGCGGCGTTGCGCTGTCAGTCGCACGTCGGTGGGCGATGCCGCCCCCCTGCCGCCGTGGCGGCAGGGGGGCGGGTTCGCCGGTTCTGCCTGGCCGGTCAGCTCGGCGTTCTGCGCCTGGCCGCCGGAGGCGTCTGCACGCCCCCGAGCGAGGCCAGGTCGCGGTGGGGCTTGCGGCAGAAGCGATGGGCCAGTGGTCCGGCGCCAGGAGGGCTGCGGTTTTGGCGGTGGGGACCTGGGTTGTCAGTGTCTGTGCTGTATCGGCCGCTGGGCGAGGTCAGGAGTGGTGGGTTTGTGCGGGTGGGCCAGGGGGCGCCTCCCGTGGCGGATGGGTGCGCTTACGTTGCGGGCTTGTAGACGGCCACGGCGCAGGCGCTGCCCAGGCCGATGTTGTGCTGGAGGGCGACCCGGGCGCCTTCCACCTGGCGCGCGTCCGCCTCGCCGCGCAACTGCCAGGTGAGTTCGGCGCACTGGGCGAGGCCGGTGGCGCCCAGCGGGTGGCCCTTGGAGATCAGGCCGCCGGACGGGTTGACGACCCACCGGCCGCCGTACGTGGTGGCCTGGTCGTCGACGAGTTTGTGGCCCTCGCCCTCGGCTGCCATGCCCAGCGCCTCGTACGTGATCAGTTCGTTGGCGCTGAAGCAGTCGTGCAGCTCGATGACGTCGACGTCGTCGATCGACACCTCGGCCTCGTCCATGGCGGCGCGGGCGGCGCGCCGGGAGCAGCCGAAGCCCACGACCTGGATGGAGGAGTGGTCAGCGAAGCTGTCGGGGGTGTCGGTGGCGATGTGGTGCCCGGCGATCTCGACGGCCCGGCCGGCGAGGTCGTGCTCCTCCAGGAACCGCTCGCTGACCACGATCGCGGCGGCGGCGCCGTCGGAGGTGGGGGAGCACTGCAGCTTGGTGAGCGGCTCGTAGATCATCGGCGCGTTCCGGATGTCTTCGAGCGTGTACTCGTCCTGGAACTGGGCGTACGGGTTGTTGACCGAGTGCTTGTGGTTCTTCCAGCCGATCCAGGCGTAGTGCTCGGGCGTCGACCCGTACTTCTCCATGTGCTCACGCCCCGCGTTGCCGAACATCTGCGGCATGGGTGCCTTGTCCATCTCCCATGGGCGTCCCGCCGTCATCGACGTCAGATGGTGGTCGATGATCGTGACCCTGGACTTGCCGACGCCCGCGCCGAGCGAGCCCTTCTGCATCTTCTCCATCCCCAGGGCGAGGACGCAGTCGGCCAGGCCGCCCTTGACCGCCTGGCGGGCCAGGAACAGGGCGCTGGAGCCGGTGGCGCACGCGTTGGCGACCGTCATCACCGGGATGCCGGTCATGCCGACCTCATAGAGCGCACGCTGCCCCATCGCGCCGTACATGGAGCCCGCGTACGCCTGCTGGATCCGGTCATAGGCGATCCCGGCGTCCTCGAGAGCCTTGCCGACCGCCTCCTTGGCCATGTCCGGGTACTCCCAGTCGCGGGAGCCCGGCTTCTCGAACTTGGTCATGCCGACGCCGACGACGAACGTGCGGTTGGCCATCCGGCTCGCCTCCTGTACCGAATCGTGTTCGGTGACACGATAACCCGCCGACCAAGCGCCTGTTCATCCAGCACCCCGCCTCGGTCTCTCGAGGGCAGAAGACGCCTGCCTGCAACGGACCCGCCCTGCATTTCACCGCCGCGATGTGCGCCGTGCGGATTTCGCGTTGTTGCCGGGGGCTTCTCCCCAGGTGGCCTGTTGTTGAAGGGCGTCTTTGTGTCGTGAGCCGGGGGGCGTTCGCCGTGGGGGTGTCAGGCGGTGAGGGCTTTGGAGAGGGCGGAGGTGAAGGCTTGGACCTCGTGTTCCGTCGTGGCGAATGAGCACATCCAGCGGACCTCGCCGGTCTGCTCGTCCCAGGTCGAAAAGGTGTAGTGCTCGCGCAGGCGGGCGGCGGCCTTGCTGGAGAGGGTGGCGAAGACCGCGTTCGATTCGACGGGGCGGGTGATGCGCACTCCGGGGAGGGGACGGACGGCCTCGGCCAGGCGCTGGGCCATTGCGTTCGCGTGGCGGGCGTTGCGCAGCCACAGGTCCCCGTCGAGGAGCGCGACGAGTTGGGCGGAGATGAAGCGCATCTTGGACGCCAGTTGCATGCCCGCCTTGCGCAGGAAGGGCAGGCCGCGTACCGCCGCGGGGTCGAGCACGACGACGGCCTCGCCCAGAAGCAGGCCGTTCTTGGTGCCGCCGAACGACAGCACGTCCACCCCGACGTCGGTGGTGAGGGCGCGGAGGGGGACGTCGAGCGAGGCCGCGGCGTTGGCGAGACGGGCGCCGTCCATGTGAACGCGCATGCCGCGCTCGTGGGCGCAGGCGGTGAGTGCCGCGAGCTGCTCGGCGGTGTAGACGGTGCCCAGCTCCGTGCTCTGCGTCAGGGACACGACGCTGGGCTGCGCGTGGTGCACGTCGCCCCAGCCCCAGGCGTACCGGTCGACCAGCTCGGGTGTCAGCCTGCCGTCCGGTGCGGGCACCGGGACCAGCTTGAGCCCGGCGACCTTCTCGGCGGCGCCGCACTCGTCCACGTTGATGTGGGAGCCCTCGGCGCAGATCACCGAGCTCCACCGTTCCGACATCGCCTGGAGGGCGACGACGTTGGCGCCGGTGCCGTTGAAGACGGGGAACACCTCGGCCTGGTCGCCGAAGTGCCGCCGGACGACCTCGCGCAGCCGTGCGGTGTACGCGTCGTCTCCGTAGGCGCCCTGGTAGCCCTGGTTGGCCGCGGTCAGGGCGGCGAGGATCTCCGGGTGCGCCCCTGCGCAGTTGTCGCTGGCGAAGCCGGCGTCCGGTGCGCGGGTGCCGTCAGGAGCCGGTGAGGTCAAGACGTCGTCCGTTCAGCTCGTCGGCGGGGCGGTCCCAGAGTGCGGTAACGGCCTTGGCCAGGTCGTCGACGTGGGTGTGTCCGGAGTAGTCGGCGTCCGGGGCGTCCTGCCTCATGGCGTCGGTCAGCAGGGCCTTGACGACGAGGATCGTCGCCGCCGCGGAGCTGCCGGACAGCGCGTCGGCCAGCGCCAGCGTCCACGTCTCGGCCGCCGCCTTGGCGGTGGCGTACACGGCGTTGCTCTGGGTGGGACGCCGCGCGCCGGGCTGCGACACGATCGCGAACCGTCCAGCGGGGGAGCGGCGCAGCTGCTGGTGGAACGCCAGCGTGGTGTGCTGCAGCGTGCGGATCAGCAGGTCGTGCAGCAGCGACCAGTCGGCCAGGTCGGTGTCGGCGAAGGACTTGGCGCCGCGCCAGCCGCCCACCAGGTGGATCAGCCCGTCCACGGCACCGTGCTCGGCGGCGACCTCGTCCGCCCAGGCGCGGGTGCCGTCGGCGTCGAGCAGGTCGACGACCGCGGGGAACACGTTGTGCTCCTCCCACCGCTGCGGGCGCACGTCGGCCGCCACCACCCGCGCGCCGTCCGCCGCCAGCCGGCGCACCACGGCCTGACCTGCGGGACCGCCCGCGCCCGCCACCACGATCACGCGACCGCTCACGGTCGAAGACTGGGCCATGCGCATATTCTGCCCGTCGGCGGGAGGCCGGCCGCCACCGGGATCACGGCCATCGGCCGCTGCGCGTCGGCCTGGTCGTGGATCGAGAGGCTGGAGGGGAAGCCGAGGCTTGGCCCGCGGCGCAGGATCCGCGCGCACGCCGAGTGGAAGGTCATCACCCACATGGCGCGGGGCTTGCGGCCGATGGCGATCGGGCGACGCCACCAGGAAGCAGCCCTTCCGATGTGTGGCGGGTCAGGGGCGGGCCTCGGTGCCCAGCGGGTTGTCGGTGGCGGTGAGGCGGGTGCGCAGGGCGTCGAGGTCCTCTCCGAGGCGGGCGAGGTTGGCCTGGAGGTCGCGCCACAGGCCGGCCCGCTGTTCCACGCGGGACAGGCGGGAGCGCAGGTCGCCGACGCGTTGTTCGACGGTCTCCAGGCGGGTGCCGTTGGCCGCGTTGTCGCGGCCCTGGCGGAGCACGCCGGTGGCGACGGTGGCGAGGTCGCGTTCGGTGTCGTCCATGCGTTCGTCGAGGCGGGGCAGGACGCGGTCGTTGAGCTGGGTGACCAGCGAGTCGAGGTCGGCGCGCAGGGAGCGCAGTTCGGCCTGCTGGCCGTCGAGGGTCTGCTCCATGCGGCGCAGGCGTTCGTCGTAGGCGTCCAGCCGGGTCCGGTCCTGTCCGAGCCGGGACATCAGGTCGAGTCCCTCTCGCAGGCGGCGCTCCGCCTCCGCGGCGACGTATCGGACGAGACCTGAGACCACGGTCATAGAGGCTCCTCGGAACGCGGCGGAGAGGGTCTTTAAACTTTAGGCGAACTCCCGCATAACGGTTGACGTTGTTTCAGTGAACGTGCGTGGACGCACAGTCCGCACTCAAGATCAGTCGGGCGTGCGCAAAGGGAGCCGGTTCAGGGGCGGGCGCACGTGTTGCCAGGTCAGGTGCGACATGGGGGTGCCAATGCCAGGCGCGTCGTGTCCTCGTCGCCCAGGACGGACGGCCGCGGCGCCCGGCGCCTTACGCGCCGGCCGCGATCCGCGTCCGAGCCTTTAGCGGTTCGACGGCCGCGAGCACGTTGCGACCGTTTACGCACCCACCGTGCAAATGCCGGGGCCGGTCAATTCCGCTTGCCGTCCGACGTGATTCGGACGCGTTCTGTGAGTTCGACTCCGAAAAGTCCGGGGGCGTCACCGTGCCGGGGCCCGCCCGGGGGTCACGGGGTGGCGGGATCGGCGTCGAGCAGGTGGGGGCAGTCGTTGAAGGCGGCGGGGCGCAGCATGCCTCCGTGGCGCTGCCAGCGGGTCACCGAGCAGTTGCCGATGGGATCCTTCTCGATCTCCATGATCTCCTGCTCGGACAGGTCCTCGACGATGTACCGGGTCATCACCACGATCGCGTCGTGCGCGACCACCAGGACCCGGGCGCCCGGCGACGACAGGTCCAGGTCGCGGTAGAAGCTGCGCAGCCGCAGGGCCAGGTCCGTCCAGGACTCGCCGCCCGGGGGGCGGTAGTAGAACTTGCCCAGGCGCCGCATGCGCGCGGCCTCCTGCGGATGGCGGCGGCGCACGCCGAGAGGGGTGAGGCCCTCCAGGATGCCCTGCTCGCGGTCGCGCAGCCGTTCGTCCATCTCGATGCGCAGCCCGCCCGGCTCGTCCGGCCCGAACGGGGTCTGCGCGAGGGCGATGCGGGCGGTGTCCCGGGCGCGCAGGTAGGGGGACGTGACGACCCTGGTGGGACGCTCGTCGTCGGGCAGTTCCGCCAGCCAGCGGCCGAAGGCGGCGGCCTGGAGCCGTCCGGTGTCGGTGAGGGGGATGTCGGCGTCGCGTTCGGGGATCTCGGTCTCCTCGGCGTCGGTGCCCTGCACCGCGCGGTAGGCGAGGTTGCCGGTGCTCTCCCCGTGCCGGGTCAGGATGAGGCCGTCGAGCGCGTTCACGCCGTTCATGATTCCACGGGACCGGACGGCCGGTGCTCTACAGGCGGTAGTAGTCTCGGGACTGCTATGTCGAGCGCCCTCTCCACCGTGATCATCATCGCGTCGTTGCTGGCAGCCGCCTACAGCCTGGTGACGACCCTGCGCGACCGGGCGATGGGCTGGGACCACCTGGCCGCCCTGGGCGTCCTGGAGGCGCTGCTGGTCGCCCAGATGGTGGTGGGCTTCGTCAAGCTGTCCGGCGACGAGGGGCCCGGCGACACCGCCACCTTCGTCGGCTACCTCATCGGCGTCGTGCTCATCCCCGTCGTCAGCGCGGGCTGGGGGCTGCTCGAACGGACCCGCTGGGGCCCGGGCGTCATCGTGGTGGCGTGCCTGGCCGTGTCGGTGATGGTGGTGCGTCTCGGGCAGCTGTGGGAGGGCACCGTTGTCTGAGGACGTGCGCGAGAAGACCGCCGGGACGGCCGAGGAGGCCGGGACGGGCAGCGGCCCCGGGCGGATCCTGGTCGCCGTGTACGGGATCTTCGCGCTGGCGGCCGGGGCGCGCGCCGCGGTGCAGATGGCGACCCGCTTCTCCGACGCGCCCGTCGCCTACTCGCTGTCGGCGTTCGCCGCGGCCGTGTACGTGCTGGCCACCGTGGCGCTCGCCCTGGGCGGACGCACGTCACGGCGGGTGGCGCTGGCGTCCTGCTCGATCGAGCTGGTGGGCGTGCTCGCCGTCGGGTCGCTGAGTCTCGCCGACAAGGAGGCGTTCCCCGACGAGACGGTGTGGTCGGTGTACGGCCAGGGCTACGGGTTCATCCCCCTGGTGCTGCCCGTCATCGGCCTGTACTGGCTGTGGCGCACCGGCCGTCGCACGAGCTGAACGAACCCCTGCCCGATCCACCGCTCATCCTCAGCGCCCATGACCGGCGGACGTGCCGAGGAGGAGCTGAGGGCGTTGGCTGGCGCGTCGCCGTCCGCGGGTGGCGGCGCGCCAGCGACAGACGGCGGGCATTGGTGCGGGGTGCGGCGGCCCGGATGACCGTCTCGGCGTCCTCGGGTGGCGTACGGCCGGTGCGGAGGACGTTCAGGCGGCTTCGGACGTCATGGTGCGGCCGCCGATGGGGAGCGCGTGCACGGCCGCGCGGGCGACCGTCTCGACGTCCTCGGGGGACAGGACGGCGTGCGGGTGGCGGCGGATCCACAGCAGCAGCCGCAGCGGCCGGGCGAACAGGATGCCGTCGGCGGTGAACGGGCTCTTGAGCAGCTTGCCGCCGTGCACCGCGTGGACGGGCACCACCTTCAGCTCCATGTCGGCGCGCTCGGAGATGAGCCGCCCGGCGGTGGCGGCGGCCTCCTTCAGCTCGCGCGTCATGGCGGTGCGGGTGCGCCCGTCGATGAACAGCCGTCCGCCGAACCTGCCGATCTCGGTCTCGGGGTGCCAGGCGTCGTTGCGGATCAGCCACACCCCGCCGGGGCCGACGAGCACCTGGTCGGCGGTGCCGTGGCCGGGAATGGTGCGGGCGTGCAGGACCCGGTGCCCGCGCCGCTCCAGCGTGAAGCGCAGCAGCCGGGCCATGCGCTGGTCGCCGCGCAGCCCACGCCGCCACACATGGGAACGGTGGTACAGCCACCACTGCACCGTCGCGTCGGCCCCCGCGACCAGCAACGCCATGGCGACGGCGAAAACACCGTTCACCAGTACCGCGCAGAGCACAAGCGTCACACCGGCGAGAATGGCGCGGGTGCGCAGCCTGCCCTTTCGGTCGCGCTGCCACAGTTCCTCGTACACCGCCTGCGGGGATCCGCCGGTGAAGGCCTCCCTGTCGCGGAGGTAGATGGAGCTGCCGAACATCCCGAATCCTTCCCTGCGCCTGCGATGACGACTCGATTATCGGGATACCTGAGCTCCGGCCCGCTGTCGTCCCCCGGTGAGGAGCTTCCGTCCGGAAAGCAACTGCGGTGGAAGAGATATCGCTGGTCGCCGGAGCGCGACGAAGCATCTGTCGCGTGTTCTCGGCGGCTGCTTTAGAACGTTCTACGCGCACTGCTGAAATACGCGGTGCAACTATCACCGCAAGGGTCGGGAGCCCTTTTCGCGCGTGGTGTTTCTCACATCATGGACGACGCGGCGGCATGACCGCCACCGGACGCCCGGCACACTGGAGCGGTGCCTGACGAACGTCTCCGAGCGGCCCTGACCGCGCTGCCCGTGCGCCGAGCGCTGCCCGGGCTGCGCGCGGCGTTGGACGAACGCGGCGTCGCCGTGCTGGCGGCGCCCCCGGGCACGGGCAAGACGACGCTCGTCCCGCCGGCGCTGGCGGGGCTGCTGCCGCCGGACGGGCCCGCCGACCCGGGCGGCAAGGTGATCGTGGTGGAGCCGCGGCGCCTGGCCGCGCGGGCCGCCGCGCGCCGCATGGCCTGGCTGCTGGGGGAGCGGGTCGGCGGACGGGTCGGCGTCAGCGTGCGCGGCGAGCACCGTCCCGGCACGCGGATCGAGGTGGTGACCACGGGGGTGCTGCTGCGGCGGCTGCAGGACGAGCCGGAACTGGCCGGCGTCGCCACGGTCGTCCTCGACGAGTGCCACGAGCGGCACCTGGACGCCGACACCGCGATGGCCTTCCTCCTCGACGTGCGCGCCGCGCTGCGTCCCGAACTGCGCCTGGTCGCCGCGTCCGCCACCGCCGACACCGCGCCGTGGGCGCGCCTGCTGGGCGGCGCCCACGCCGACGGCGCGGACGGCGTCCCCGCGCCCGTCGTGGAGACCGAGGCGGCGCTGCATCCGGTCGAGGTGATCTGGGCGGCGCCGGAGCGGCCGCCCGCGCCGCCGCACGGCATGCGCGTCGACCCGGCGCTGCTGGGCCATGTCGCCGCGACCGTGCGCCGGGCCCTCGCCGAACGCGACGGCGACGTGCTGTGCTTCCTGCCGGGCGCCGGGGAGATCGCCCGGGTGGCCGGGCTGCTGTCCGGCGCGGGCGTGGACGTGCTGCAGGTGCACGGCCAGGCGCCGGCCGCCGTGCAGGACGCCGTGCTGGCGCCGGGGGAGCGGCGGCGAGTGGTGCTGGCGACCTCGGTGGCCGAGTCCAGCCTCACCGTGCCGGGCGTGCGCGTCGTGGTCGACTCGGGGCTGGCGCGCGAACCCCGCACCGACCACGCCCGCGGCCTCGGCGCCCTGACCACCGTGCGGGTCTCGCGCGCCGCGGCCGAGCAGCGCGCCGGACGCGCCGGACGCGAGGCCCCCGGCGCGGTCTACCGCTGCTGGACCCAGGCCGAGCACGAACGGCTGCCCGCCCGTCCCCGCCCCGAGATCGAGCTGGCCGACCTGACCGCCTTCGCGCTGCACGCCGCCTGCTGGGGCGACCCGGACGCGGCCGGCCTGGCGCTGCTGGACGCCCCTCCGCAGGCGGCGATGCGCGCCGCGCACGGCACGCTGCGCGCCATCGGCGCGGTGGACGGCGACGGCAGGGTCACCGAACGCGGACGTGCGCTCGCGCGCGCCGGCGTCCATCCACGCCTGGCGCGGGCGCTGGTGGACGGCGCCGCGCGGGTCGGGGCCCGTGCCGCCGCGCAGGTGGTCGCGTTGCTGTCGGAGCCGCCGCCGCGCGGCGCGGGCGACGACCTCACCGCGGTGTGGCGCACGCTGCGCCGCCCCGGGCCGCCCGCCGACGCCCACGCCGCCCGCTGGCGCGACGAGGCCAGACGCCTGCAGAACGCCCTGCCGGACGGCCCGCCGCTGGCCGCGGGGCATGACGACGCGGTGGCGGGCACGGTCGTCGCGTTGGCGTTTCCGGAGCGTGTGGCGCGGATTCGGCCCGACGGCGGCTACCTGATGGCCTCGGGCACCGGTGCCGCCCTGGCCGACGGGTCGGCGTTGGCCGCCGCCCGCGCCGAATGGCTGGCCGTCGCGGTGGCCGATCGTCCCGCCGGGGCCGCCTCCGCGCGGGTCCGGCAGGCCGTCGTCATCGACGAGGACATCGCCCGGCTCGCCGCCGCGCCGCTGCTGGAGGAGGACGAGGAGGTCGCCTGGCGGGACGGCGACGTGGCCGCCCGGCGCGTCGAGCGGCTCGGCGCGATCGAGCTGACGGTGCGTCCGCTGCCCGGGCCCGATCCGGAGCGGGTGCGGGCGGCGCTGCTGGACGGCCTGCGCGCCGAGGGGCTGGGCCTGCTGACCTGGACGCCCGCCGCCGTCGCGCTGCGCGAGCGGCTGGCGTTCTGCCGCCGCGCGCTCGGGGACCCGTGGCCGATGGTGGACGACGCGTCCCTGGTCGAGCACGCCGCCGACTGGATCACGGCGGCCGGGGCCCGCCGCCGCGCCGACCTGGCCCGCCTCGACGTGGCCGCCGCGCTGCGCGCCCTGCCGCCCTGGGATTGCGCGGCACGGCTGGACGAGCTGGCGCCCGAGCGCGTCGAGGTGCCGTCCGGGTCCCGTGTCCGCGTCGACTACTCCGGGGAGCGTCCCGTGCTGGCGGTCAAGCTGCAGGAGCTGTTCGGCTGGGACGCCGCGCCCCGGCTGGCCGGCGGGCGCGTCCCGCTGGTGGTGCACCTGCTGTCACCGGCCGGGCGTCCCGCCGCCGTCACCGCCGACCTCGCCTCCTTCTGGCGGGACGGCTACCGGGCCGTACGGGCGGAACTGCGCGGCCGCTACCCGCGTCACCCCTGGCCGGAGGACCCCGCGACGGCCGAACCGACCCGTCACGCCAAGGCCCGCCGCGCCCGCTGACCCCGCCGCCGCACCCGCCGCGGCGGCGGCCGGGCGCGAGGCGGGTCAGGCGTCGCCGGTGCGGGAGCGGATCAGGACCTCGATGCCGTCCAGCACCCGGCCCAGGCCGAACTCGAAGGCGTGCTCGGGCCCGATGGTGCCGCCGTACTCCTTGGCCGCGGACGTGCCGATCCGGCTGCCGAGCGGGTAGCGGCCGGCGTCGACGTACTTGTCCAGGACGGGCGCGGTCGCCTCCCACCACTGCTCGTCGGTCAAGCCGGTGCGCCGCTCGGCCTGCGCCAGCTCGACCGACGTGCGCGCCGCGCTCTGGGCGAACCCGGTCACCAGGGCGACCACCGAGTCCATCTCCACGTCGGTCAGGCCCAGGCCGTCCACGGCGCGCAGCTCGGACTCGTACTTGTCCAGCAGGTTCGGGCCGAGCGGCGGGCGCCCGGTGGACACCTGCAGCATCCAGGGATGGCGGTGGTACAGCGCCCAGTGCTCGCGCGCCATGTGCTCCAGCCGCGCCCGCCAGCCGCCGGGCACCTCGTCGGACGGGGCGGGCTCGCCGTAGGCGCGGTCCAGCATGACGTCGATCAGCTCGGCCTTGCCCGGCACGTAGGTGTAGATCGACATCGTGGACACGCCGAGCTCCTCGGCGATGCGCCGCATGGACAGCGCCTCCAGGCCCTCGGCGTCGGCGATGCCGATCGCGACGGTGGCGATCCGCTCCACGGTCAGGCGGGGACGCGGGCCGCGCCGGGGTCGTCGCTCCTGTCCGCCCCACAGCAGTTCCAGGCTGCGCCGGGGGTCTCCGGTCCCGCTGTACTCGGTGGTCACCCGCCCATCCTCGCAAAGGACCGGCGTGCGTTGAGGACCCGCCCGCGCCCGGAGGCATGCTGCGGAACAAAACTCTGTACGGCGTACGTTATACTCGCCGGGCATTAACTCCGTACGGCATACAGAGAAGGAGTGGGCGGATGAGCACGACCCAGCACGCGGTCGTCGCCGAGGGGCTGCGCAAGCGGTACGGCGACACCGAGGCCCTGGCCGGGGTCGACCTGGCCGTCCCCGCCGGAACCGTGCACGGGCTGCTCGGGCCCAACGGGGCGGGGAAGACGACGACGGTCCGCGTCCTCACCACGCTCGTGCGGCCCGACGGGGGCCGCGCCGAGGTCGCCGGGTACGACGTGACGCGGCAGGCCGCCCGCGTCCGGGCGCGCATCGGGCTGGTGGGGCAGCACGCCGCGGTCGACGAGATCCTCAGCGGCCGCCAGAACCTGGTGATGTTCGGGCGGCTCTACCACCTCGGAGCGGCCGCGGCCCGGCGCCGGGCCGACGAGCTGCTCGACCGGTTCCGGCTCGGCGACGCCGCCGACCGGCCCGCCGGGAAGTACTCCGGCGGCATGCGGCGCCGGCTCGACCTGGCCGCCAGCATGATCCTGGCGCCGCCCGTGCTGTTCCTGGACGAGCCGACCACCGGCCTGGACCCGCGCAGCCGCATCGAGGTGTGGGAGGCGGTGCGCGGCCTGGTCGCCGGGGGCACCACCGTCCTGCTCACCACCCAGTACCTGGAGGAGGCCGACCGGCTCGCCGACACCCTCTCGCTGATCGACCACGGCCGCGTCATCGCCGAGGGCAGCCCGGACCGGCTCAAGGAACGGGTCGGCGGCGACCGCCTCGACGTGGTGGTGGCCGACCCGGCCGCGGTGCCCGCCGCGGCGGCCGTCGTCGAGAGGGTCAGCGGCACCGCGCCCGACGTCGACGCCGACACCGGGCGCGTCGGCGCGCCCGTCACCGACCGGGTGGCCGCGCTGACCGAGGCGGTGCGCGCCCTGGACGACGCGGGCGTCGCGGTCGCCGACATCGGGCTGCGCCGGCCGACACTGGACGAGGTGTTCCTGCGGCTCACCGGGGAGCGTCCCGCCGCGGAGGTGGCGGCATGAGCGCGCTCACCTTCGACGGGCGGGTCCCCGAGCCCCCGGCGGGCGCGCTCGGCAGGCTGCGCTGGGCGCTGGCCGACACCTGGACGATCACCGGCCGGTCGCTGGCGCACTGGTCGCGGCAGCCGGGCAAGCTGGCCGGGGACCTGATGTTCGCGGTGATGGTCGTGCTGATCATGGGCTATGTGTTCGGCGGCCAGATGCACGTGCCGGGCGGCGGGAACTACCGGGAGTTCATCATGCCCGGGATGTTCGCCATGATCATGATCTTCGGGGTGGAGGCCACGTTCGCCGCGGTCTCCGGGGACGCCGCCAAGGGCGTCACCGACCGGTTCCGCGCCATGCCCGTGTCCGCCACGGCGATGGTGGCCGGACGGGCCGTCGCCGACATGCTCCAGTCGACGCTGAACCTGCTGGTCACGGCCGGCACCGGCATGCTGATCGGCTGGGGCTGGAACGAGGGCGCGGGCCGCGCCCTGGCCGCCTTCGGGCTGCTGTTGCTGCTGCGCTGGTCGCTGCTGTGGGTCGGCCTCTACCTCGGCCTGGCCGCCAAGGGGCCGGAGTCGCTGGTGGCGGTGCAGATCCTGGTCTGGCCGGTCAGCTTCCTGTCCAGCGCGATGATCGCGCCGAGCACGATGCCCGGCTGGCTCGGCGCGATCGCCGAGTGGAACCCCATGTCGGCCACGGTCACCGCCGCGCGCGAGCTGTTCGGCAACCCGGGCCCGGCGACGGACGGCTCCTGGGCCGCCGAGCACAGCCTGGCGCTGGCCGTGGCCTGGCCGCTGCTGATCACGGCGGTGTTCCTGCCGCTGGCGGCGCGCCGGCACCGGAGGCTGAGCCGCTGACGAACCCGTCCCGCCCGGCGCGCGCACGGCACCCGCGCCGGGCGGGACCCGGGCACCGGCCCTGGCACCCGCCGGGGTCCGGGCGCCCGCCGGGGTCGCCTAACCTGAACCGATGAGCACCACCCGACCGGACGCCCCGCCCGGCGGCCGCCCCCGGCTCATGCTGCCCGCCCTGCGCGAGGTCTACGAGGCGTACGTGCGGGCCGCCGGCGAGCTGCCCGGGCTGCCCGACGCGCTGCGGGCCGAGGTGTGGACGTCCGCGCAGCTCGGCACGCTGGAGGCGGCGGCCCCGAACCCCGCCGCGCGCCGCGCCGCCCTCGCGGACCTGATCACCACGCTGCGGTCCGCCGGGACGCCCGCCGCGCGCCTGTTCCTGCGCGCGCTCGCCGCGATCGGACCGGCCGAGGCCCGTCCGGCGGCCGCCCGCGCCGCCCGAAGCGCGACCCGCACTCCCGACGACGAACCGCCCTGGGCGCGCCGGCTCGGCCAGGTCACCCCAGGGCAGGTGTGGCTCGTCCAAGAGGGGCCTTTGGACGGCGACAGGCTCATCTGCGAATTCCGCTACACCCCCGACGGATCCGCTCTGCACGCGCTCGCCGTACGGCTCGGACACGGCGACGTCCCGAGCGAGGTCGTCATCGTGGGGGACGTGCCCGCGCTCATGGCCGCCGCCCGCCAGGCGATGCAGGCCGAACTGTGCGTCGTGCAGCCCTACGACCCGGCGGCCGTCGGGCCCCGGCTGCGCGCCGCTCTCGACAACGCAGACCAGCCGCTGCCCCAGGAGTGCTATCCCGCGCTGGCCCTCGCCCGTCACCGCGCAGCCCTGCTCCCCGGGGAGACGTCCCCGGCCCAATGAACGGACTGCACGGCCACGAGGACGGATCGTGGCCGTGCAGCCGTCCACCCAACGGCCCGGAAAGGGCGGCGTCCGAGCCAAGGCGGGGGATAGGTCGGACACCGGCCCAGGCAGCGCTCCGGGCCCGGGTGCGGAAGCGGGGAGGCACCGCCGCAGGGCGGGCGACACGCGGCGCCTCCCCGCGGGCTCAGGTGGGCACGGTGAGCAGGGTGCGGCCCCCGCCCTGGCCTATCGTCCGCACCTCGAAGCGGGCGATCTCGGCGGGCGTCAGCGCGGTGCCGCCCTGCAGCGTCAGCGGGGCGGGGGAGCCCGGCAGCCCGTAGCCCTTGGCCGGCACCGACCAGCCCGCCACCGTGTGCGCGCGGCCCGCCCGGTCGACGGCGACCAGCTCGCACTGCAGCGGGCCGCGCACCTTGGACAGGCGCAGCCCCACCCGGCTGCCCCACAGCTTGGACTCCATTGCGACCGTGCCCGTCACGCCGGTGCCGGGATCGGAGGCGGTGACGCGATGCCCGTCCCGCATGAGCGTCTCGACGCTGCCGTCCACGACCCGCACCGACGGGCCGGCGCCGACGGCCGCGGCGCCCCCGTCACCGGTGCCGCCGCCGTCGCCGGTCCGGTCCCCGGCCATGGTGACCCCGGTGCCGAACGCGCCCGCCAGCAGCACCACCCCGGCCGCGACGCCGGCCAGCGCGCGCCCGGCCCGGCCGCGCCGCACCTTGCGCGCCCGGTGCCGCAGCAGGTCGGACACCACCTCGGGCGGCGGAGGGACCGGCGTGACGTCGCGTGGGTCCTCGATGGGCGGCATGCCGTGCAGCTGCGCCGCGACCCCGCGCAGCACGGCCAGCTCCTCGTGGCAGGGCATGCAGGCCGACAGGTGGGCCTCGAACGCGCGCCGGTCCGGCTCCTCCAGCAGGCCGAGGGCGTAGGCGCCGACGTCGATGTGCGATGTGCCGGTGGTCACGGCGTGACGCCCCTTTCCTCCAGGGCCACGCGCAGCGCCCGGAGCGCGTAGTAGACCCGGGACTTGACCGTGCCGACGGGGATGCCCAGCTGCTTGGCGGCCTCGTTGACCGAACGGTCCCGGAAGAAGGTCTCGTTGAGGATCTCGCGGTGGGCGGGGGACAGCGACTGGAGGGCCTCGGACACGACGACTGATCGCAGGAGGTCCTCCAACCCGTCGGGGGCGCGCATGTTCTCCAGCGGGCCCTCGCCCGCCTCCTGCGGCCGGGCGTTCTTGCGGCGCTGGTCGTCGATGACGATGCGGCGCGCGACGGTGGCCAGCCACGGCAGCAGCGACGTCGCGTTGGCGTCGAGCTGGTGCGCGCTGCGCCAGGCCCGGATCATCGTCTCCTGGACGACGTCCTCGGCCCAGTGCCGGTCGCCGCCGGTCAGCCGCAGCACGAACGACAGCAGCGGACGGCCGTACACGCGGTACAGCTCGGTGACGATCACCTGGTCGTCCACGGCGTCGGCGGGGCGGGGACCGCGGAACCAGCTCCACGGTCCGGTGCCGCCGTCACCGCCGCGCGGGCGGCGGCGCGCCGCCACGGTGGTCGAGGATCTGTGGGCCATTCGGGGATCTCCGCTGATGGGGGGAACGGAAGGTCGGGAAGGGACGCGGGTCAGCTACCGGGGACGGCCCCCGCACCGGGCGCGCCGCCGACACCACCACCGGAGCCGCCGCCCGCGCCCGCCCCGGTCCCGGCACCCGCGCCCGCCCCGGTGCCGAGGCCCGTGCCCGCGCCCGCCCCGGTGCCGAGGCCCGTGCCCGCGCCCGCGCCGGTGCCGAGGCCCGTGCCCGTACCGGCGTCACCCGCCCCGGCGTCGGCCGTGCCGGTGCCCGCCTGGGACCTGGTGCCGTTGGGCCTGACGACGAACCAGAGGTTGTTCACGCCCTGACCGTTCTGGTCGCCGGGGACGGTGTCCCGGGAGTAGTGGTAGAGCGGCCAGCCGCCCACGGTGACCTGCAGGGCGCCGTCGGCCCGCCTGATCCGGCCGATCCTGGCCCGCTCCACGCCCGAGACGTTCAGAGCCGGCGTCCACAGCACGGGCGGCCACGTCTGCGCGCACGGCCCCACGCACCGGGACAGCGACGGGCGGGGGCTGTCCCGGTCGTACCGGTAGACGGCGCGTCCCCGGTTGTCGACCAGGATCGTGCCGAGCTGGTTGTCCTGCATCGCGCGCAGCCCGGTCGGGGTGGCGGCGCCCCGGGGTTCGATGGGCGGCGTCCCCCGCCAGGGCCACCCGCCCGACGACGGCTGGTCACCGGCGGCCCCCACGGCGGCGGCGCCCGAGGGCGGACCGGCCGGCGCCGCGCCCCGCGGGGCGCCGCCGAACAGACCGCAGCCCGCAAGCGTCGTGCAGGCCGCGACCACGGTCCCCATGAGGACGACCCGTCCCCGGACGTTCATGTGCTTCCTCCGCTGTGGCGTGGTGCCGCGTCGGAAGGCAGTACGGGGCGCCGAGCGGGAAGGGTTCAACGGTCCGGGCGCGGGATGCGGGAAGCCGCGCCGCGCCCCGGAGGTTGACCAGACGGACATCCGACGCGTTCCACGGGAGGCACACGATGGCGGACGAGGCGGCCCTGGCGAAGCTGGTGGCCGACCGGCACCTGGGCGTGCTGGTCACGATCAGGAAGGACGGGCGGCCGCAGCTGTCCAACGTGACCTACCACTTCGACCCCGACCGGCGGCTGATCCGCGTGTCGGTCACCGACACCCGCGCCAAGACCCGCAACCTGCGCCGCGACCCGCGCGCCAGCCTGCACGTCACGACCTCCGACGGCTGGGCGTACGCGGTCGCCGAGGGCACCGCCGAGCTGTCGGCGGTCGCCGCCGACCCGCACGACGCCGCCGTCGGTGAACTGGTCGACCTCTACCGGGCCGTGCGCGGCGAGCACCCCGACTGGGACGACTACCGCCGCGCCATGGTCGACGACCAGCGGCTGGTGGTGAGGCTGCACGTCGAACGCCTCTACGGGCAGGCACCCGCGTCCTGACCCGCCGCGCCCGCGCGCGGCACGGCGGCCCCGCCACGTGAAGTAAAGGCGCGGCGCGAGGGCACCCCGCAGTTCCCTCGCGCCGCGCGTTTGTCCGGCCCTGACGCGATCCCCGTCACGCCGCGTCGGGGCCGTACACCTCCCACAACTCGCCGGCGAAGAACCGGCCGAACCGCACCAGCGCCGCCGCGCCGTCCTCACCGGACGTGCGGAACGTCGTCAGCTGGCGGGCGAAGTCGGGCAGCCGGATGTGCATCACCCCGGCGGCCACCGCCTCGGCGTCCTCGCCCTCGGCCACGTGCCCGTCCAGGATCCGCACGTACAGGGTCGAGGTGTCCGGCCAGATCCGCGTGGGCGGGCCGTGCAGCACGTTCTTCTGCCCGGTCAGGGTGCGGGGCCGGCCCTCGCCGTCGGTGAAGTACAGCCGGTACTTCATCAGGCGGCGGTCGTCCGCGCCCGCCGGCGCGAAGCAGTTGAACCAGCCCCGCAGGACGGACCGCCGGCCCCCGCAGCCGGCGGACTCCACCCACCCGTCGGCCCGTGCGGTGTGCTCGGGCTCGTCCAGGAAACGGTCGACGTCGTCGGCGGTGATGGTGAGGCGGAACGTGATGCGCTCGCGCGCCTCGGCGAGCTCGCCCGCGCGCGGGTCGCCCTCGCCGAACGTCACGAACCCCTTCATCACCTCGGTGAACGACAGCGACGTACGGGCGGCCGCCCCGGGGGACGTCCCCCGGCCCCGCTCGGGGCGCCCCGAATCCGCCCCGTACGCCGTGTCGTTCCCCGCCCCTCCAGGCGGGCCGGCCTCCCCCGAGGCCGGCCCGGCCCCCGTGTCCCGCGTGTCCCCCGTCTCCTGTGCGCCGGTGCCCTCGCGCGGCGGGGGGCACGTCCCCAGGCCCCGGCTCGCGGTGCTCTCCAGCGCCCGGCAGCTCAGGCGGTCGGCCATCGCCGCGATCGTCAGCGAGGGGTTCGGGCCCACCGGCCCCGGCATCGCCGCCCCGTCGGCGATGAACAGACCGGGATACCCGAACACCTCGCCGAAGGCGTCGCAGACGCCCTCGCCCTCATGCCGTCCCATCGGCGCGCCGCCCAGCGGATGCACGGTGATGACCCGCTTGCGGAACCACATCGGGTTGTCGGCGTACTCCGCGCCGAGCACGTCGGCCATGCCCCGCATGGTCTTGCGCAGCCGCGCGTAGTGCGCCTGGCTGGACTCGGTGCTCCACGACGCGTTCAGCCGCCCGCCCTTGAGCTCCAGCCGCCCGTCGGCGGTGTCGCGGCCCATGCCCAGCAGCGGCAGCGAGCTGACCGACAGCGCCCCGTCGCCGATCAGGTCCGACAGCTCCTGGGACACGTTGGTGTCGGGCGCGTCCTTGAAGAACTCGACGAACCGCTGCCACAGGAACTTGACGACCCGCACGACCTGCTCGTCGGGCTCCAGCCCCGGCACCATCCAGTCGACGAACGCGGGGTAGCCGCCGTCCTGGATGTAGGCGCCGGGCCCGGCGCCCGGCGTGCCGTCCAGGCTGTCGGGCAGCCGGATCGCGCTGGTGATGACCGGGCCGCGGCTGGCGTCCAGCGGCCGGACCCGGTCGCGGTCCTTGGCCTTGAGCAGGAACGTCAGCAGGTCGCCGTTGCCGCTGAACCGGGTGCCGAGCGCCCTGCTCAGCTTCGGCAGCGCCGCCCGCGACTTCAGCAGCAGGAACGTCGTGCCGTACGTGCCCGCCGCCAGGATCAGCCGCTCGCACGCGATCGTCCGGACCGGCCGCCTGTCCTTCCTGACGTTCACGTCGTGGTGGACGTAGTCGACCTCGTAACCGCCGCCGGGCCGCGGCCGGAACCCCTTGACCTCGTGCTCGGTGCGCAGGTCGGCGCCGTGGAACGCGGCCGCCGACAGGTAGGTGTGGTCGAGGCTGTTCTTGGCGCCGTCGTTGCAGCCGATGTCGCACTCGCCGCACAGCCGGCACGTGCGCCGCTGCACGCCGTGCACGTTGCCGTAGGACGGCTCGGCGAGCGGCAGGCCCACCGCCGGCTCGGCGCCGCGCGACGGGGCGAAGCTGATCCCCAGCGGGGGCAGGCTGTAGTGCAGCCCCAGCTCGGCGGCGGCGTCCTGCATCGCGTGCGCCTTGGGCGTGTGGTCGTAGGGCGGCCGGTCGAGCGGGTAGACGTCGGTGCCGATCATCTTCTCGACCGCGTCGTAGTGCGGGTCGAGGTCGTCACGGCTCACCGGCCACACCTCGTGCCCGCCGCCGGGAAGGTCGGTGACGAACCACCGCTCGTCCTTGCGCAGCAGCACGTTGGCGTAGATGAGCGACCCGCCGCCCAGGCCGGACGACACCACCGAGTCGAAGCCCTTGAAGCTCCAGACGTCGAACATCCCGTACAGCCCGGCCTCGGGGTCCCAGAACGCCCGGCCGATCTCGGCGGGGGAGCGGGGGAAGGTGCCGGGCGGGTACGGGCGGCCGCGCTCCAGCAGCACGACCGACCGCCCGGCCTCGGCCATCCGGTACGCGGCCACCGAGCCGCCGAACCCGGACCCGACGACCACCGTGTCGACGTGCTCCATCAGGCCACCTGCCGGGCGTGGCTGTGCTCCTGGATGTGCGCCAGGATGGCCGGGAACACGTCGATGTGCGCGTTGCGGCCGACGATCGGGTCCACGTGGGAGTACCGGGGCAGGATCTTCAGCGAGTGCCGGCCGGGCGCCCTGCGCGACAGGATCCGGTGGCAGACGATGTTGGAGTCGGTGAACACGCGGTTGTCCGAGCCGGTCAGGAACAGGCTGGGCGGCAGGTTCTCGGGGGCGTCGCGCAGGTAGTTGTCGGGCAGCGCGGCGTAGCGCGGGTCGCCCGGCAGGTTCTTCACCGCGTACCCGGCCTTGACCATCTTGCGGATGTGCCGGTAGTAGCTCAGCCCCGTCACGGGGAACAGGTCGGCCCACCGCTGGTGCGTCTCGGGCGCCAGGTTGTCGTGGTCGTAGAACATCGCCGGACGCCCGCTGCCCCACATGAAGCTGACCATGTGGCAGTCGGGGTTGTCGCACTCGCGGTGCACCGCCGAGACCAGCCGGGAGATCATCCGGTTGCGGGTGAAGCGGGCCGCCGAGGCCGAGTAGGCGTCCAGCACCGACACCCCGAACCCGTACTCGACGATGCCGGGGCCGAAGTTCAGCTTCAGCCGCGACCAGGCGGGCACCCGCGTGACCAGCGAGACGCTGTTGGACACCGCGCTGGTGACGTCGGTGACCAGGCCCGCGGCCATGCTCATGAAGAACGACACCGCGCCCAGGCACTGCGCGACGACGTGCACCCGCCGGTCGCCGATGTGGCGGCGCAGCTCCCGCAGGGCGGCGGGGTGGTCGTACAGCGCGATGTCGTCGAGGCTGAACCGGTTGGTCTCGGCGTTGTAGGGGAACCGGTTGCTCATCCGGAAGTCCAGCGCCCAGACGTCGGTGTACCCGTTGTCCAGCAGGAAGTTCGTCATGTTGTAGTGCTCGGGCATGATGAACATGTCGCTGGACGCCGGCAGCCCGTGCAGGAGCAGCACGACGTCGTCGCAGTCGGCGCGGTGGAAACGCGTCAGGCTCAGCCCGAGACCGTCCTCGGTGGAGAACGGGTGCACCGAGATCTCGGCCTTCTCCACGCCTTCGTGCGTGTAGCGCGCGACGGGTCGCTCCATGTCCATCGACCTCCCCAGCTCGGGAACAACCATGGCGTCCCCCCGGGTGCGGGGACATCGTGGTAAACCCTGACTTCCACGGTGCCGTTCCGGAGGACGTGTCGTGCGTGATTCTCCGGAGGGCCCTTCAGCGTCATGTGACGCACCGGAGACCGCGCTCGTTTCAACGGTGCGCCGAGCCCGTCCACGAGCGCGTCGTCGCCGCGCGGCACCGCCCGGCCGCGTGCGCTCCCGCCGCGCGCGCCGCCGCGAGGACGCGCTACTCCTCCTGCGTGTCGGCCTGCAGCCGGGCCAGCGCCTTCACCAGGTTCACCCGCGAGGTGATGTCGAGCTTGGAGAAGATGTGCGACAGGTGCGTCTCGACGGTGCGGACGCTGATGAACAGGCGCTCGGCGATCTGCTGGTTGGTCAGGCCGTCGGAGACGAGCATGGCGACCTCGAACTCCCGCTGGGACAGGCCGAACTGCTCGTCGCCGCCCCGGCGTCCCGACGCGCCCCGCCCGGCCGGGCCGGGCGTGCGGATGCCGACGCGCCGCTGCTCGAACGTGGTCCTGGAGTGCAGCAGGCGGGCGCCGCACGCGGCGAAGACATCGGCGGCGGCGCGCAGGTCGTCCCGGGCCGCGGCGCGGTCCTTGGCCCTGGCCGCGGCGACCCCGGCGGCCAGCCGCGCCCGCCCCGCGTCCACCCGGGCGTAGCACGCCTCGAACAGCGCGGCGGCCTCACGGGCCAGGCGCGCGGCC
Source organism: Actinomadura sp. NPDC047616 (assembly GCF_040642915.1). Lineage (NCBI taxonomy): Bacteria > Bacillati > Actinomycetota > Actinomycetes > Streptosporangiales > Thermomonosporaceae > Actinomadura > Actinomadura sp. NPDC047616. The sequence goes on along the minus strand of NZ_JBEYTB010000002.1, from coordinate 210,440 downwards.
GTCTTCGGGTCGGCGGCCATGCCGGCGTACGAGCGCGCCAGCATGGCCCGCGCGCGGTCGCTGTCCAGCTGCGGGTTGGCGACCTGCTCGGCGCGCCCGGCCCACAGCGCGGCGTCCTCGTCGCGGCCCTGCTGCGCGGCGACCTCGGCCATGATCTCGCAGCAGGCCAGGCGGGCGTCGGGGTCGAGCAGGATCACCTCGCCGAAGCCGTTGCAGGCCTCCATCATGGCCTCGACGCCCTCGTCGACCCGCGACAGGCCGAGCAGCGCCCGCGCCCGCGCGTACTGGGCCTGCGCGCCGTACCACTCGCCGCCGTCGGCGCCGGCGCGCATCGCCTCGTCGGCCAGCCGCAGCGCCTCCTTGGCGTCACCGGCCAGGCCGACGGTCAGGGACTGCTGGGTCAGCGCCCCCGCCAGCTGGGGCGCCGCGCCCAGGAGCCGGGCCGTCTCGGCGGCCTCTTCGGCGATCATCATGGCCTCGGTGAGCCGGCCCTCCATGGTGGAGGCGCGGGCCTGCCCGGTCAGCAGGGTGGCCAGGATGTAGGTCTGGCCGGTGGCGCGGGCGACCGACACCGCGCGCTCGAAGTGCCGCCGGGACGCGGCGTAGCGGCCCATCATGTGCTCGGCCCAGCACAGCCAGGCCACCGCGTCCAGCCATTCGGCCAGCTCGTCGTCGGTCGCCTCGGCCACCAGCCGGTCGGCGGTCTCGGCGTGCCGGACGGCGCCGGCCAGGTCGCCCGACAGGAACGACGACATCGGCCGCAGCGCCGTGACCGCCATCCGCACGGCGGACGGCCAGCCGTCCCCGCCGTTCTCGGGCATGTTCTCCAGAACGGCGTGGGCCGCGCGGAAGTCGCCGCGGAACAGGCTCTCGGCCACCAGCCGCAGCCGCAGCGGCACGCCGGTCGGCGACGCCGGGTCGGGGATGCGGCGCAGCTCGTCCAGCAGCAGCGCCCGCGCCTCGTGCGGACGGCCCAGCAGCCGTTCCATCAGCGCGCACAGCCGCGCCGCCGTGACGCGGCGGTCGTAGTCGTCGGGCGGCAGCAGCCGCAGCAGCGTGCGGGCCGTCTCGCGCCCCTCGGTCAGCCGCCCGCCGAGCGACTCCACCTGCGCCAGCTCCATCAGCAGGCCCAGCCGGGACGGCAGCGGCTCGCGGCCCTCGGTCGGCTCGGGAGGCTCGGGCATGTTCTCCGGCATCAGCCGCAGCGCGGCCCGCAGCCAGTGCGCCGCGGTGACCGGGGCCTGCGCGGTGAACGTGCGGGCCGCCTCCACCAGCGTGGCGATCGCCGCCGGGTCGCCGACCCGCCCCGACCGTTCCACGTGCCGGGCGCGCATCGCGGCGGGCGCGCCGATCCTCGCCAGGTAGGCGGCGATACGGCCGTGCGCGGCCAGCCGCCACCCGGCCGCGGCCGACCCGTAGGCGGCGTGCCGCACCAGCGGGTGGCGGAAGCGGAACCGCTCGGCCATCGGCCGCACGATGTCACGGGCGACCAGCTCGTCCAGCGCCGACAACGTGGCGTCCTCGGACACCTCGGCGGCCACCGCGGCCAGCGCCGGGTCGAACTCGTCGGCGGCGACCGCCGCGCCCTGCGCCACCAGCAGCGCGGTCCGCGACAGGCCGCTCAGCTCCAGCACCAGGGCGGCCTGCACCGCGGGCGGCAGGTCGCCGTCGCCCGGGCCGGTGACGGGCCGCTGCGGGCTGCGCGCCAGCGCCTCCAGGTAGAAGGGGTTGCCGCCGCTGGCACGGTACAGCTCGCGGCAGCGCGCGTCGGGCTCCCGCAGGCCGAGCAGCTGCGCGACCTGCTCCTCGGTGAGCGGGTCGACCGGGACCCGCAGGGCGCGCGCGTTCTGCACCGCGTCCTCGACCAGCGCGGCCAGCCGCGGCGACGCCTGCGCGGGCCGGTACGCCACGGCGAGCGTCACCCTGGCGCGCGGCGGGTGCCGCACCAGGTGGTCCAGCAGCTCGATGGTGGCCTCGTCGGCCCAGTGCAGGTCGTCCAGTATCAGCACCAGGCCGGACGCGGCGGCCAGCTCCTCCAGCAGCCGCCGCACGGTCCGGTACAGCTGGTAGCGGGCGACCCGCCGCCCGTCGGCGGTCTCGGCGGCCGGGCCGGTGGTCGCGGGCGCGGCGGGCGCGGCGGCCAGGGCCGGGAACACCGCCGACAGCAGCCGGGTCGCGCCCGGCCCGAGGTCCGGCAGATGCTCCTCCAGGTGGTCGTCGAGGGCGTCGACGACGGCGCCGAACGGCATCTCCTGTTCGAACTCGGCGGCGCGGCCCGCGCGGGTGGGCAGCTTGCGCGCCGCGGCGGCCCCCGACAGCTCGCTCAGCAGGCGGGTCTTGCCCGCTCCCGGCTCGCCGACGAGGGCGACGAACCGGAACGCGCCCTCGGCCGTGGCGTCCAGCGCCTCTTCCAGGGCACGCAGCACGCCCTGGCGTCCGACCAGCGGCAGGGCCGCCGGAAGGACGTCGGGATGCTGGTCCGTACGACCCTCCATGTCCACACCCCACCAGTAGTGACAAGGCGGTCGATACGCCGCGATGAAGACGTTCAGCTGCTGTCTTGCCTCGATCTTCGGGCAGTCGCAGGGGACACTTTACCGATTCGGCCGACGGCGTGGCCGGTCAAGCGCTCCGGCCCACCGCCGTCCGGACCGCTGCGGTCGCGTCCCCGGCGGTTGCCCTCTGCTATCAACCGTCTTAACCAGGGGGATGTCAACAGTCTTCAGTTAGGCGTTGCCTACCCGTCACCCTTCTACTCGCCGGCCTCCTCGCCCACCTAGGTCACGGCCGAGCCGCTGCGGGACCCCGCCGGGGTGGCGACGACGCGCGTCGATCTGGCCGGAACCAGCGTGACCGCCTTGAGGCGGACGCGCTCGGGCGCGGGGTCGGCGGGACGCAGCTCCACCCGGCGCAGCACCTCGGTGACGATCACCCGCATCTGCAGCAGCGCCAGCTGGGCGCCCGCGCAGTAGCGGCGGCCGCCGCCGAACGGCAGCCATGCCCGGTTGGCCTTCGCCGCGTCCGGGCCGAGGAACCGCTCGGGCCGGAACTCCCCGGGCTCGGGGAACACCTCCGGATCGGAGTGCACCAGCGGGATGATCGCCGCCACGCACCACCCGGCGGGCACCTGGTGGCCGCCGACCGTCATCGGCTCGGCCAGCGCCCGGGGCGTGGCCAGCACCACCGGGCGGACCCGCAGCGACTCCTTGATCACCGCGTCCAGGTAGGCGTGGCCGTCGCCCGCCGCCATCTCGTCGCGCAGCCGTTCCAGCACCCGGGGGGTGCGCACCAGGCGCTCGAACGTCCAGGCCAGGGCGGTGGCCGTGGTCTCGTGCCCGGCGACCAGCAGGGTGATCAGCTCGTCGCGCACCTCCCGGTCGGTCAGCGGCTCGCCCGCCTCGTCCCGCGCCGCGAGCAGCTGCGACAGCACGTCGCCCGCGTCCGGGTCGGGGTCGCGGCGGCGCCGGGCCATCTCGTCGTAGAGGATCGCGTCGACCTGGGCGCGGACCCGCGCGAACCGGGTGGTGGGCAGGAACCCGGCGCGCTGGGGCAGCGGCGAGGTCAGCAGCCACTCGCGCGGCCCGGGCGGCAGGCGCACCACGGCGGCGTTCCCGCCGAGCGCCACCAGCCGCGGCAGCAGGACGCGCAGGCGGCGCAGCCGTCCGGCGTCGCGGATGCCGAACACCACCCGCATGATCACTTCGAGGGTGATCCGCTCCATCCGGGTGCGCAGTGCGAACGGCTCGCCGAGCGGCCAGCGGTCGACGTCGGCGGCGGCGATCTCGGCCACCCGCTCGGCCCAGCGCGCCACCGCCCGCCCGTGCAGCGGCGGGCTGAGCAGCCGCCGGTGCCGCCACCACGGGTCCTCGTCCAGCGTCAGCAGCGACGCCTCGCCGACCAGCGGGCCGAGGAACCCGCGCCGCACCGCCCCCGCGCGGCCCCCCGCGCCGTCGGCGGCCAGCACCTGCTCGGCCAGGTCGGCGGTCGCCACGCACACCTCCGGCGGCATGCCGGGGAGCCGGATCTGGAAGACGGGCCCGTGGCGGCGCCCGGCGGCGAAGAACCGCATGGGGTCGGCGACGAGCCAGGCGACCTGCAGCGGCGGAGGCAGGCGCAGACCGGGGGGAGCGGGCATCGAGACTCCTGCACGGGATCTCCGGAGAGGTGATCCCTCGAGACGGCGGTCACCGACGCGCGGCGGGGTGAGGCGGCCGCCGCGCCACTCCGGCCGGACCCGCACCGGAGATCACTTTGATGATCTTCGTTCGCAGGTGCCCCTCACATCGTGGTAAACACCGATATTGGCGGCTGTCAGGGGCTGCCCCCCAGCAGGGCGAGGACGGCTCAGGCCAGGCCGATGCGGGCGGCCGCGTCCGACCAGGTGGACTCGTCGCCGCGCGGCTCGTACCGGCGCAGGGACTGCGTCTCGGCGACGAGCGCGCGCATCTCCGCCAGGTCGCCCACGACCCCGTGCGCGCGCGCCTGCACCAGGACGTTGCCCAGCGCGGTGGCCTCCACCGGCCCGGCGACGACGGGCAGCCCGCACGCGTCCGCGGTCAGCTGGCACAACAGCTCGTTGCGGGAACCGCCGCCGACCAGGTGCACCACCTCCACCTCACGGCCGGACAGCTCCGCCGCCTGCCGGATGGCCGCGCGGTGCGCCAGCGCCAGGCTGTCGAGCACGCAGCGCACGATCTCGGCGCGGGTGCTCGGCTCGGGCATGCCCCGGCGGCGGCAGTGCGCGGCGATGCGCGCGGGCATGCCGCCCGGCGGCAGGAACTCGGGGTCGTCCGGGTCGATCAGCGAACGCAACGCCGGAACCCGTGCCGCCTCCGCCAGCAGCGAGGGAAGGTCGGGGGAGTCCCAGGCGCGCAGGCACTCCTGCACCAGCCACAGCCCCATCACGTTGCGCAGGTAGCGGACGGTGCCGTCCACCCCGCCCTCGTTGGTGAAGTTGGCCTTGCGGCTGGCCTCCGTCAGCACGGGCGCGGGCAGCTCCACACCGACCAGGGACCAGGTGCCGCAGGAGATGTAGCCGAAACGGTCACCGGAGGCGGGTACGGCGGCCACGGCCGAGGCGGTGTCGTGGGACGCCACGGCCGTCACCGGCAGGTCCGTGCGCAGGCCGGTCTCCTCCGCCACGTCCGGGCGCAGCGTCCCCACCACATCGCCAGGCTCGCGCAGGTCGGGCAGCAGTTCCGCGGGCAGTCCCAGGCGGTCCAGCAGGGCTCGCGACCACACGCCCCCGCGTACGTCGAGCAGCCCCGTCGTGGACGCGTTGGTGCGTTCGGCGCCGACCCGCCCGGTCAGCCAGTACCCCACCAGGTCAGGGATCAGCAGCAGCGTCCGCGCGCGCTTGAGGACGTCTGCGGACTCGGCCGCGAGCTGGTAGACGGTGTTGAACGGCAGGAACTGCAGCCCCGACACCTGGTACAGGTGGTCGTCGCCGAGTTCGGCGCGCACCCGTTCCATGACGCCGTCGGTGCGCGCGTCGCGGTAGTGCACGGGGTTGCCGAGCAGCGCGCCGCGCTCGTCCAGCAGCCCGTAGTCGACGGCCCACGAGTCGATGCCCACCGACACCAGGCCGGCGGGCGCCGCACGCAGCCCGTCGAGCACGTTGCCGTACAGGCCCAGGATGTCCCAGTGCAACGTGCCCGCGACCCGCACGGGACGGTTGGGGAAACGCCGCAGCTCCTCGAGCTCCAGGGTTCCCGGTCCGACGCGCGCGGCCATCACCCGCCCGCTGGACGCCCCAAAGTCGACGGCGGCGAACACCGCGGATGAAGCGTTCATGGGACGAGCAGTACCTCCAGGGTGCGGGGGCCGTGCACGCCCTCGACGCGCGACAGTTCGATGTCGCTGGTCGCCGAGGGGCCGGACACGAAGGTGAGGGGACGGGACGGGTCGAGCCGCTCCAGCGCCTCGGGCACGTCGGCCGCGACCTGGTCGGCGGTGACCACGATCAGGTGGTAGTCGGGCACCAGGGACAGCGCGCGCGGCCCCTGGCCGGGCCCGTGGTCCAGCACGATGGTGCCGGTCTCGGCGATCGCGGCGGCGCAGCCGGTGACCGCGCCCGCCAGCTCGTCCAGTTCGGCCACGGACGGCTCACGCGAGATCCGCTCCGGCGGGACCCGCGCCAGCCACTCGTCCGGCAGCCCCGACGGCACCGCGAACGCCCCGCCACCGCGCGCGGCCAGCGACTCGGCCACCGCGCCGGGCAGCTCGCCGGCGGACACCAGCCGCACCGCGGCGCGGTAGTCGGCGACCCGTTCGGCGAACAGTTCCAGGATCTTCTCACCGTGGTGACGCCGCAGGTAACCGCGGTCGATCCTGCCGTAGGACTCGGCCGCGTCGGCGGCGGAGCGCCTGCCCGTCACCCGCTCGATCCGGCCGAGGATCTCCTCGCGCGCGTTCGCGCCTGCCCGCCCGCTCATTCGCCCTTCCCTCCGGTGCGGTTCCACCAGGCGCGGAACGACTCCCTGGGCGGCGCCGGCGCGTCCCGGGTGTCGGTCCAGGCGCTCAGCGGCCCGGGCAGGCGCCGGATGCGGCCGCGCCGGCCCACCACGTGGCGGCCGGCGGACGCGGCGCGCTGCGCCAGGGCCAGCCGGGCGGGCGAACGCAGCGTCCACCCCGCGACGTCCATCACCGCGCGTTCCAGCGGATGCTTGTGCCCCTTCTCCACCGCGCGGGCGCGCAGGTGCACCAGCACCTCGGGGATGTCGATCGCCACCGGGCACGCCTCGAAGCACGCCCCGCACAGCGTCGACGCGTAGGGCAGCGAGGCGTCCACGTCCGAGCCGATGCCGCGGATCTGCGGCGACAGGATCGCGCCGATCGGCCCCGGGTAGGGCGAGCCGTAGGCGTGCCCGCCGGCGCGCGAGTAGACGGGGCAGACGTTCAGGCAGGCCGAGCAGCGGATGCAGCGCAGCGCCTGCCGCCCGACCTCGTCGGCCAGCGTCGCGGTGCGGCCGTTGTCCAGCAGGACGAGATGGAAGTCCGACGGCCCGTCGCCGGGGGTGCTGCCGGTCCACGTGGAGGTGTAGGGGTTCATCCGCTCCGCCGTCGAGGAGCGGGGGAGCAGCTGCAGGAACACCTCCAGGTCGCGCCAGCTCGGCACGATCTTCTCGATGCCCATCACCGAGATCAGCGTCTCGGGCAGCGTCAGGCACATCCGCCCGTTGCCCTCCGACTCCAGCACCACCAGGGTGCCGGTGTCGGCGACGGCGAAGTTGACCCCGGACACCGCCACCTTCGCCGACAGGAACTTGGCGCGCAGGTGCCGGCGCGCCGCCTCGGCCAGCTCGGCGGGCGAGTCGGACATCCCGGCCGGCGCGTCCGGCATCGTGCGGCGGAAGATGTCGCGGATGTCGGCGCGGTTGCGGTGGATGGCCGGGACCAGGATGTGCGACGGGCGGTCGTCGCCGAGCTGCACGATCAGCTCGGCCAGGTCGGTCTCGTAGGCGGCGATGCCCGCCTCGGCCAGCGCCTCGTTCAGCCCGATCTCCTGGGTGGCCATCGACTTGACCTTGACCACCTCGGTCTCGCCGGTCGCCCGGACCAGGTCGGTCACGATCCGGTTGGCCTCGGCGGCGTCGCGCGCCCAGTGCACCGTGCCCCCGGCCTCGGTGACCTTCTCCTCCAGCAGGCGCAGGTAGTGGCCGAGGTTCGCCAGGACGTGGTCCTTGATCTGCTTGCCCGCCTCGCGTAGGGCGGCCCAGTCGTCCAGCTCGGCGACGGCCGCCGCGCGGCGCCCGCGGATCGTGGACGTGGCGTGCGCCAGGTTGCGGCGCAGCCGGGTGTCGCCCACCGCGCGCCGCGCCGCGTCCGGGAACGCCGGCATCCCCAGGTACGTCGGCATGCGGCCGGCGGTGCCGCTCGTGCCGGTGCTCATGTTCGGTCCTCCTCTGTGGAGGCGAGGATCTCGGCCAGGTGCACCGTGCGCACGCCGGACCGGGTACGCGACAGCGCCCCGCCGATGTGCATCAGGCAGGAGTTGTCGGCCGAGCACAGCGCCTCGGCGCCGGTGCGGCGCACGTTGGTCACCTTGTCGGCGCACATGGCGGCCGACACCTCGGAGTTCTTGAGTGCGAACGTGCCGCCGAAGCCGCAGCACTCGGTCGCCTCGGGCAGTTCCACCAGGTCGATGCCGCGCACGGCGCGCAGCAGCCGCAGCGGCCGGTCGCCCACGTGCAGCATGCGCAGCGAGTGGCAGGTGGGGTGGTAGGTGACGCGGTACGGGAAGTAGGCGCCCACGTCGGTCACGCCGAGCACGTCGACCAGGAACTCCGACAGCTCGTACACCCTGGGCGTCAGCGCCTCCACGCGCGCGGCCAGGGCGCGGTCGCCGGAGTCGGCCGCCAGCTTGGGGTGCCAGTCGCGGACCATCGCGCCGCACGACGCCGACGGGGTCACGATCGCGTCGTATCCGGCGAACGCCTCGGCGAAACCGCGCACCATCGGCAGGGCCTGCCTGCGGTAGCCGGTGTTGAAGTGCATCTGCCCGCAGCACGTCTGCGCCTGCGGGAACTCGACCTCGTGCCCGAGCCGGGTCAGCAGCCGCACGACCGCCTTGCCCGTGCCGGGGTACATCGTGTCGTTCAGGCACGTGATGAACAGCGCGACCTTCATCGCTCCTCCTCGGAGCCGCCCGCGCCGACGGAGATCTCCGCGATGCCGGAGCCCTCCGCGCCGACGCGGCGGCTGGACTCGCGCACCACCAGCTCCGGCTGGAACATCACCTGCTGGTGGGCGTGCCCCTCGGGGTCGTCGCACTCCTCCAGCAGCAGTTCGGTGGCGATCCGGCCCAGCTGGTAGGTGGGCTGGCGGACCGAGCTGAGCGGCACCGCGGCCGCCGCGGAGAACTCGATGTCGTCGTAGCCGATGAGCGCCACGTCGGTGGGCACCTTCACCCCCGACTGCAGCAGTACCCGCATCACCCCCAGGGCGAGCAGGTCGTTGGCGCAGAAGATGGCGTCGGGCAGGGAGCCTTCGGCCAGCAGCCGCCGCGCCGCCTCCTGGCCGGCGCGCGCGTTCATCGCCGGGACGGTCAGCTCCCGCATCGTCTCGCGCGGCAGCCCGGCCGCGCGCAGCGCCCGCAGCGCGCCCTTGCGGCGGTCGGCGCACTGCCGCAGCGCGGACGGGCCGGTGACGAACCCCAGCGAGCGGGCGCCGTCCTCCAGCAGCCGGCCGACCGCCAGCTCGCCGCCCGCCACGTCGTCCACCGCCACCGAGCACTGGTTGGCGCGGGGCGTGGGGTGGTCCAGCAGGACGACCGGGATGTCGCGCTCGCGCAGCCGGTCGGCCTGCCGCCCGTCGTCCACGGGCGTGACCAGCACGCCGCGGACCCGCTGCTCGGCGAACACCCGCAGGTTGCGCTGCTCGCGCTCGTCGGACTCGGCGGACGACGACAGCAGCACCGCGTAGCCGTGCTCGCTGGCCGCGTCCTCGACGCCGCGGGCGACCTCGGTGAAGAACGGGTTCGACAGGTCGAGCACCATCAGCCCGACCGTGCGGCTGTGCCCGGCGCGCAGCGTCGACGCCGAACCGTGCCGGACGAACCCCAGCTCGCGGATGACCTGCTCGACCCGGGCGCGGGTGGCGGGGGCCACCCGTTCGGGACGGTTGAGCACGTTGGAGACGGTGCCGGGAGACACCCCCGCGTGCCGCGCCACCTGCTTGATGCCCACGGTCGCCGGGCCCCCGGCGCCGTTGCGCGTGGCCGGACGCCTGCTCGCGGACCGGCGCGGCGCGGGTACCTCGCCGGTGCCGTCTGTGCTCATCTGCCGCCCCCGGGTCGGTTTCCGTCTGTGGTGTGTGCCCGCTCACTTTGGGACATGCCGTTAAAACGTGTCAACCCCGCAGTGGCGATCTTGCGGCCCGCGGTGCGGTCGACCGCCCCATGCGCCACATCCGTCGCAAGAACCTTTCAGCCCTTGTCCCACCGGAGCTCCAGCGGTTTCGGGGTAAGTGGCCTCTTGACGAGTGGGTTGAGTCACATCTACCGTCCTCCGCAACATCACCTTAAAACGTTTTTCATCTACGAGACATCGAACCCCCATCCGAGGAGGGCGGCCGTGAGCGCACCCGCTCGGTCGGCTCCGCCGACACTGGCGCTGGTCAACGTGAGCAAGTCGTTCGGCGCCGTGCGAGCCCTGCAGGGCGTGACCATCGAGCTCCACGCGGGCGAGGTGCACGCGCTGGCGGGCGAGAACGGAGCCGGCAAGTCGACCGTCGTAAAAACGTTCGCAGGCGTGCACCGCCCCGACACCGGGGAGGTGCGGGTCGAGGGCCGTCCGGTGACCTTCCACGGCCCCGCCGACGCGCAGGCCGCCGGCGTCGCGGTCATCTACCAGGAGCCCACGCTGTTCCCCGACCTGTCGGTCGCCGAGAACATCTTCATGGGCCGCCAGCCCCGCACCGCCCTCGGCCGCATCGACCGCCGCGCCATGCACGCCGAGACCGCCAAGCTGTTCGAGCGGCTCGGCGTGGCCCTGGACCCGCAGCAGCCCGCGCGCGGCCTGTCCATCGCCGACCAGCAGGTCGTCGAGATCGCCAAGGCCATCTCCCGCGAGGCCCGGGTGCTGATCATGGACGAGCCGACCGCCGCGCTGACCGGCCAGGAGGTCGCCCGGCTGTTCACCGTCACCCGGACGCTGCGCGACCAGGGCTGCGCGGTGCTGTTCATCTCGCACCGGCTGGAGGAGATCTTCGAGATCTGCCAGCGGGTCACCACCCTGCGCGACGGCACCTACATCGGCACCGAGGCCGTCGCCGACCTCACCCCCGACGACCTGGTCCAGCGCATGGTCGGCCGCGAGGTCGAGGCGCTGTACCCCAAGCAGGACGTGACGCCGGGCGAGGTGGCGCTGAAGGTGTCCCGGCTGACCCGCGAGGGCGTGTTCACCGACGTGTCGTTCGAGGTGCGCCGCGGCGAGATCGTCGCGCTGGCCGGGCTGGTCGGCGCGGGCCGCAGCGAGGTCGCCCGCGCGATCTTCGGCGTGGACCGCTGGGACGCCGGCGCGGTCGAGGTGAACGGCACGGCGCTGCCCCCGGCCAGCCCCACCGCGGCCATGGCCGCCGGGATCGCGCTGGTCCCCGAGGACCGCCGCCAGCAGGGCCTGGTCATGGACATGTCGATCGAGCGCAACATGGGCCTGACCCAGCTGCGCTCGCTGCGCCGCGCCACCGGCCGCGGCCCGCTGATCTCCCGGAAGGTGGAGCGCGACCGCGCCGCCGACTGGGCGCTGCGCCTGCAGCTGAAGTACGCCCGGCTGAGCGACGTGGTGGGCGTGCTGTCGGGCGGCAACCAGCAGAAGGTCGTGCTGGCCAAGTGGCTGGCCACCGACCCGGCCGTGCTGATCGTCGACGAGCCCACCCGCGGCATCGACGTCGGCACCAAGGCCGAGGTGCACCGGCTGCTGTCGGAGCTGGCCGCGCAGAACCTGGCCATCCTGATGATCTCGTCCGACCTGCCGGAGGTGCTCGGCATGGCCGACCGCGTCCTGGTCATGCACGAGGGACGGCTCACCGCCGAGATCCCGCGCGCCGAGGCCACCGAGGAGACGGTCATGGCCGCCGCCACCGGCCGCGCCGGCACCCTGGGGGAGGCGGCGTGAGCGCCACTCTCACCACGTCGCCGGGGGCGCCGTCGGCGGCGGAGAACGGCAGGCGCAACGGGCGGCTGGTCGACCTGGTGCTGCGCGCCCGCGAGCTGAGCATCGCCGCGGCGCTGGTGGTGCTGGTGCTCGGCACCACGATCGCCAACCCGCGCTTCCTGTCCGAGCAGGGCATCAAGGACATCTTCCTCAACGCCTCGATCCTGGCGCTGCTGGCCGTCGGGCAGACGCTCGTGGTCGTCACCCGCAACATCGACCTGTCGGTCGGCTCGGTGGTCGGCCTGGTGGCGTTCGTCGTCGGCGACTTCGTCTCCGGCACCGACCGCGGGCTGCTGCCGGCCCTGGCCGTCGGCATCGGGATCGGCGCGCTGTGCGGGATCGTCAACGGCCTGCTGATCAGCTTCCTGCGGGTGCCCGCCCTGGTGGTCACGCTCGGGATGCTGTACGTGATCCAGGGCATCGACTACTACATCGCGCACGGCGACCAGATCAACGCCGCCAACGTGCCGGAGAGCATCCTCGACCTCGGCAACGGCAGCCTGCTGGGCGTGCCGTACCTGCCGCTGATCACCATCGTGATCATGCTGGCGGTCGGGTACTACCTGCGCTCCTACTCCTCGGGCCGCGAGTTCTATGCCATCGGCTCCAACCCGGAGGCCGCGCGCCTGGCCGGCGTGCCGATGCGCCGCCGGATCTTCACCGCCTACCTGGTCAGCGGAGTCCTGGCCGGGCTGGCCGGGGTGCTGTGGCTGGCCCGCTTCGGCACCGTCGTCGCCGACAACGCCAACGGCTGGGAGCTGCAGGTCGTCAGCGCCGTCGTGGTCGGCGGCGTGGCGATCACCGGCGGGGTCGGCACGGTCTACGGAGCCGCGCTCGGCGCCCTGCTCATCACCACCATCGGCAGCGCCCTGGTGGTCCTCAAGATCAACTCCTTCTGGCAGGACGCCATCACCGGCCTGCTGCTCCTGCTGGCGATCAGCGTGGACCGGGTGCTGGCCCTGCGCGTCACCCAGGCACTGAAGAAGAGGAGCCGCCGCCATGGCTGACACGGCCGTCCGCAAGCGGGGCGGGTTCGAACCCGGCCGCCTGGTGCGCTGGGACGTGGTCGTCGCCGCGCTGCTCATCGTGGTGTTCTTCGGCGGCGCCGGGCTGTCGCCCGACTTCGGCAACTCCGACAACATCTCCTTCGCCCTCGGCGACCTCAGCGAGATCGCGCTGATCGCGCTGCCGATGACGCTGCTGGTGGTGTGCGGGCAGGTGGACCTGTCGGTCGCCTCCGTGCTCGGCCTGTCCAGCGCGCTGGTCGGCAAGCTGTGGGACGGCGGCATGCCCATCGAGACGATCATCCCGCTGGTGCTGCTGGTCGGCGTGGTGTGCGGGCTGGTCAATGGCGTGCTGGTGACCCGGCTCGGGTTGCCGTCGCTGGCCGTCACCATCGGCACGATGACGCTCTACCGCGGGCTGGCGTACGTGGTGCTGGGCACCGAGGCCGTCTCGCAGTTCCCGCAGCAGTACGCCGACCTGGCGGTCAAGAACGTGCCGGGCACCCCGATCCCGTACCCGATCGCGCTGTTCGCCGTGCTGGCGCTGGCGACCGCCGTCGTTCTCCACGCCACCGGCGTGGGCCGCTCGCTGTTCGCCATCGGCGCGCAGGAGGAGGCCGCGTACTTCGCCGGGATCCGCGTCAAGCGCCTGAAGCTGATCCTGTTCGTGCTGTCCGGGCTGGTCGCCTCGTTCGCCGGGCTCGTCTACACGCTGCGCTACGGCAGCGCCCGCGCCGACAACGGCCTGGGCCTGGAGCTGACCGTCATCGCGGCGGTGCTGCTGGGCGGCGTGGACTTCGACGGCGGCAAGGGCACCCTGGGCGGCGTGCTCGCCGGGGTCCTGCTGATCGGCATGATGCGCAACCTGCTGATGCTCAACGACGTCGCCAACGAGATTCAGTCGATCGTGACCGGGCTGCTGCTGGTGGTGTCGGTCCTCACCCCGCGGGTGATCGCCATCGTCCGCGAGGCCAGATCCCGGGGCGGCGGTGCCGCGGCCCCCGTCGCGGCGAAGGCCGCGTCCTGACGGCTCGACCCCTCTCCCCGCTGCACAACACCCACCCCGTCGCATCGCCGATGCGACTTTGCGAAAGGCACGACAGATGACCGTCCGTTCCGTCCTCTCCTGGCGTTCGGTGAGCGCCATCGCGAGCGCCGGCGTGCTCGCGCTCGGCCTGGCCGCGTGCGGCGGCACCACCAAGGACTCCGCCGAACCCGCCGCGGGCGGGGGCGCGGCGGCCTCGGCCTCCGCCAACCCCAACGCGGAGATCAAGAAGGGCTTGAAGATCGCCTTCCTGCCCAAGCAGATCAACAACCCGTACGAGAAGATCGTCGACGAGGCCGGGATCGCCGCGGCCAAGGAGTACGCCGGCGAGGCCAAGGAGGTCGGCCCGTCCGACGCGGCGGCGTCCTCGCAGGTGTCCTACATCAACACGCTGGTGCAGCAGCGGCAGGACGCCATCCTCATCGCCGCCAACGACCCCAACGCGGTGTGCGGCCCGCTCAAGCAGGCCATGTCCCGCGGCATCAAGGTCGTCGCCTACGACTCCGACACCTCCAAGGACTGCCGCAACCTGTTCATCAACCAGGCCAGCTCCGAGGAGATCGGCCGCAGCCAGGTCAAGCTGCTGGCCGACCAGATCGGCGGCAAGGGCGAGATCGCGATCCTGTCCGCCACGGCCAACGCCACCAACCAGAACACCTGGATCAAGTTCATGCAGGACGAGCTGAAGAAGCCGGAGTACTCCGGGATGAAGCTCGTCAAGATCGCCTACGGTGACGACGACGACCAGAAGTCGTTCCAGCAGACCCAGGGCCTGCTGCAGGCCTACCCGAACCTCAAGGGCATCATCTCGCCGACCACCGTGGGCATCGCCGCGGCCGCCCGCTACATCTCCGGGTCGGAGTACAAGGGCAAGGTCGTGCTGACCGGCCTCGGCACGCCCAACCAGATGCGCAAGTTCATCAAGGACGGCACCGTCGAGAAGTTCGCCCTGTGGGACCCCAAGAACCTGGGCTACCTGGCCTCCTACGCGGCCGCCGCGCTGGCGTCCGGGCAGATCAGCGGCGCCGAGGGCCAGTCGTTCAAGGCCGGCAAGCTCGGCTCGCGCACCATCGGCAAGGACGGCGAGGTCATCCTCGGCCCGCCCACCGTCTTCGACAAGAGCAACATCGACCAGTACGACTTCTGAGCCGCGGGAGAGGGCGCCCATGCGACGCGTGTGTTTCCTCCTGAAGGTCAGGCAGGACCGGATCGAGGAGTACCGGGAGCGGCACGCCGCCGTCTGGCCGGAGATGCAGGCCGCCCTGCGCGACACCGGCTGGCGCAACTACTCGCTCTTCCTGCGCGACGACGGGCTGCTGGTCGGCTACCTGGAGACCGACGACTTCGACAAGGCGCTGGAGGGCATGGCCCGCACCGAGGTCAACACCCGCTGGCAGGCCGAGATGGCGCCGTTCTTCGAGGACCTGGACGGCCGCGCCCCCGACCAGGGGATGCTGCCGCTCACCGAGGTCTTCCACCTGGACTAGGACGATCGGGCCGTCCCGGAGCACCCGGGACGGCCCCGCAGACCGGCCACCGGGAGACCGGGGACCGGGGAAAGGAACACATGACTGACATCAGCGCGGTGAAGGACGCCCTGCGCCGCCAGCACATCGAGACTCCGTCCTGGGCCTACGGCAACTCCGGGACGCGTTTCAAGGTGTTCCCCCAGCCGGGCGTGCCGCGCACCCCCCAGGAGAAGATCGACGACGCGGCGCAGGTGCACCGCTTCACGGGGGTGGCGCCGAGCGTGGCGCTGCACATCCCGTGGGACACGGTCGACGACTACGCCGCCCTCGCCGACTACGCCGAGGAGCGCGGCGTGCGGGTCGGGGCGATCAACTCCAACGTCTTCCAGGACGACGACTACAAGCTGGGCAGTGTCACCAACCCCGACCCGGCCGTCCGCAAGAAGGCGCTGAACCACCTGCTGGAGTGCGTCGACATCATGGACGCCACCGGCTCGCGCGACCTGAAGCTGTGGTTCTCCGACGGCACCAACTACCCGGGCCAGGACGACATCCGCGAACGCCAGGACCGCCTGTTCGAGGCCCTGCAGGCGGTGTACGAGCGGCTCGGCGACGACCAGCGGATGCTGCTGGAGTACAAGCTGTTCGAGCCGGCGTTCTACACCACCGACGTGCCGGACTGGGGCACCTCCTACGCGCACTGCCTCAAGCTGGGCCCCAAGGCGCAGGTCGTGGTGGACACCGGCCACCACGCGCCCGGCACCAACATCGAGTTCATCGTGGCGTTCCTGCTGCGCGAGGGCAAGCTCGGCGGGTTCGACTTCAACTCCCGCTTCTACGCCGACGACGACCTGATGGTGGGCGCGGCCGACCCGTTCCAGCTGTACCGGATCATGTACGAGGTGGTGCGGGGCGGCGGCTACGAGCCGGCGGCCGGGATCGCGTTCATGCTCGACCAGTGCCACAACATCGAGCCGAAGATCCAGGGGCAGATCCGCTCGGTGATGAACGTGCAGGAGGCCACCGCCAAGGCGCTGCTGGTGGACGCCGACGCGCTGCGTGAGGCGCAGCGGTCCGGCGACGTGCTCGCCGCGAACGCGGTGTTCATGGACGCGTTCAACACCGACGTGCGGCCGCTGCTCGCCGAGCTGCGCGAGGAGATGGGCCTGCACCCGGACCCGGTCGCCGCCTACAAGGCGTCCGGCTACTTCGAGCGGATCGTCGCCGAGCGGGTCGGCGGCACCCAGGCGGGGTGGGGAGCGTGACCACCCTGGGCAGGGCGCGCGGCCGCCGGGCGCGAGCGGCAACGCTCGGCGCCGCCGCCCTGCTCGCCCTCGCCGCCGTGCCCGCGGCCGCCGCGTCCTGCCGAACGAGGCGTTCGGCCGCTCCCGCATCGTGTTCGACAAGAACGACAACGCCTACGTCGTCATGCCGTTCGGCCGGATCGTCGCCGCCAGCAAGGCGAGCGGCTGGACGGACTGGAAGCTGCTGTTCGACGGCACCTTCTACGACGGCGGCCGCACCCTCAACGCGTTCGGCGAGGTCCTCGTCGACGACTCACGGATCGCCACCGACGGCGTGCTGTCGGTGATGTACCAGCGCAAGTCCTCCGGAACCACCCCCTCATCCATCCGCGTGATCGACTTCAGGCTCTCCTGACGGACGGAAGGCGACGGACTTGTCCCCCACCCCCCGGTCCTGGTCCAGATCCCGCCGCGCAGCGGCGGTGACGACGACGTTCGTGCTCCTGCTCACCCCTGTCACGCCCGCGCACGCCGCCGCCGGGCTGCGCGTCACCGCCCTGGAAACCGAGAACGCCGCCGACCCCCTGTCCGTCGCCGACCCCAGGCCCCGCCTCGGCTGGACGCTCGCGTCCGCCGAGCGGGGCCAGCGCCAGACCGCCTACCGCATCGCCGTCGCGCTGGACGGCGGCCGCAAGGTCTGGGACTCCGGAGAGATCAGAGGGTCCGCGGGCCACGGGATCCGCTACGGCGGGCCCGCGCTCCGGCCCGCCACCCGCTACACCTGGCGCGTCAAGGTCGCCGACGCGCGCGGCACGTGGACGGGATGGAGCAGGACCACCTCGTTCGAGACCGCGCTGGCCCGCGACGGCTGGCGCGGCCAGTGGATCGGGGCGCCCGCCGCCGACGCCGCCCTGCCGGACCTGACCGGCACCGACTGGATCTGGTATCCGGAGGGCGACCCGGCCACCAGTGCCCCCGCCGCGACCCGCTACTTCCGGGGCGCGTTCGACCTGTCCGCCGTGCCGTCCGGCGCCCGGCTGGTGATGACCGCCGACGACGGCTTCACCGCCTGGGTCAACGGCACCGAGGTCGGCGGCCGCGATCCGGTACCCGAGCAGGAGAACTGGCGCCGTCCCATCACGGTGGACGTGACCGCTCAGCTCCGGCAGGGCCGCAACGTCATCGCCGTGCAGGCCGCCAACGGCAAGGAGGGCCCCGCCGGCCTGCTGGCCCGCCTGGAGCTGCCCGGCCAGAACCCCGGCGAGTTCGACACCGGCGGCACCTGGCGCTCCCTGAACTCGGCGCCCAGCGGGGACTGGAAGGCCACCGGGTACGACGACTCGTCCTGGCCGGCGGCCAAGGTGCTGGCGGCCTGGGGGAGCGGGCCCTGGGGCCAGGTCCAGCCCGAACGCCCGACCCGGCCCGAGCCGCTGCTGCGCCGCGACTTCACCGTCCCCGGCAAGCGGGTGGCGAAGGCCCGGCTGTACGCCGCCGCCGGCGGCTACGTCGACCTGACGCTGAACGGCAGGAAGGTCGGGGACGAGGTGCTGCAGCCGGGGTTCACCCGGTACGACAAGCGCGTCGAGTACGTCACGCACGACGTCACCGGCCTGCTGCGGCGCGGCGGCAACGCGATCGGCGCGCGGCTCGGGCGCGGCTTCTACGGCATGACCCAGCAGAACGTCTGGAACTGGCACAAGACGTCCTGGACGGCCGAGCCGCGCCTGCTGGCCCAGCTCGTCATCACCTACACCGACGGCAGCACCCAGACCGTCGCCACCGACGGGCAGTGGCGGTACGCCGAGGGCCCCGTGCGCTTCGACTCCCTCTACGGCGGCGAGTCCTACGACGCCCGCACCGAACGTCCGGGCTGGGACAGGCCCGGATACGACGACTCGTCCTGGCAGCGGGCCGCCACCGTGCAGGCCCCGTCCGACACCGTCGTCCCGGAGGAGCACGAGCCGATCCGGGTCACCGACACCCTGCGCCCGGTGCAGGTCACCAACCCCAAGCAGGGCACGTACGTGTTCAAGCTGCCGCGCAACATCGCGGGCTGGGCGCGCATCCGCGTCGACGGCCCGGCTGGCGCCACAGTGCGGCTCAAGTACGGCGAGCGGCTCAACTCCGACGGCACCGTCCAGGCCGTCAGCGGGCACGTCACCGGCCGCTTCCAGACCGACGAGTACACCCTCGCCGGACGCGCGGGCGGCGAGACGTGGGAGGCCCGCTACACCTACAAGGGCTTCCAGTACGTCGAGGTGACGGGCTGGCCGGGCGAGGCGCCCACCGCCGCCGACCTCGACGGCCGCGAGGTGCGGACCGACCTGCGGTCCGTCGGCTCGTTCCGCAGCTCCAACGCGCTGTTCGACACGATCCGCACGGCGACGCGGCAGACGGTGGTCAACAACTGGCACGGCATCCCCACCGACACGCCGATGTACGAGAAGAACGGCTGGACCGGCGACGCCCAGCTCATGGCCGAGATGGAGATGTCCGAGTACGACCTGCGGCGGCTGTTCACCAAGTGGATGACCGACCACCGCGACAGCCAGCGGCAGTCCGACGGGCTGCTGCCGGTGATCGTGCCCGACAACGGCTGGGGGCTGGGATCGGGCTGGCACGCCCCGCCGTGGCACGCCTCGTTCTTCACCATCCCGTGGCAGATGTACCTGCGCTACGGTGACCGCGACGTGCTCGCCGAGAACTACCAGGCCATGCGCCACTACCTGGACAACTGGCTCAAGCGGGGCCAGGACGGCCTGTACCCGAGCACGCTGAACGACTACCTGGCGCCCGGCTACGGCGGCAACACCCCCGAGGACATGCGCCTGGCCGGAACCGCCTACACCTACTCCAACGCGGTCACCCTGGCCGACATCGCGCAGACCCTCGGCCACGCCGAGGACGCCGCCCGCTACCGGGCCGAGGCCGCCAAGATGAAGGACGCCTTCAACCGGGAGTTCCTGCGCGGCGACGCCTACGTCACCCGCTCCGACCCGGGCTACCGGCAGACCTCCGCGCTGATCGCGCTGGCGCTCGGCCTGGCGCCCGAGGAGTCGCAGAAGGCGGTCACCGACCGGCTCGTCCGCGACATCAACGAACGCGGCGGCCACCTCAACACCGGCGCGCTCGGCACCAAGTACCTGCTCACCGAGCTGACCGCGCGCGGCCACGGCGAGCTGGCCTACAAGGTCGCCACGCGGCGCACCTACCCGAGCTGGGGCTACTGGATCGACAACGGCGCCACCACGCTGTGGGAGCGGTGGGACCTGGACGCCCGGTCCCGCGACCACGTCTTCCTCGGCGGCGCCATCGGCGAGTGGTTCTTCGAGGACCTGGCGGGCATCCGCCCCGCCGCGCCCGGCTTCGACCGGATCCAGGTCGCGCCCCAGGTCCTGGGCGACCTGACGTTCGCCGAGGGCTCCACCGCCACGCCGCACGGGAAGGTCGCGGTGCGGTGGCGGCGCGAGGACGGCCGCCTGCGGCTGGACGTGGACGTCCCGGTGGGCGCCACCGCCGAGATCCGCATCCCGGCTGCATCCGCGGCGGCCGTCACCGAGGGCGGCTCCGCACTGACCGCCGCGCGCGGCGTCCGCGTCCTGGGCGCGGGCGGCGACGGAACCGTCCGGGTCGAGACCGGCTCGGGCACCTACACGTTCACGACGAGCAAGTTGACCGGCAAGTAACGACGAGGGGAAGCGAATAATGACCTCCACTCCACGCGAAGTGGAGCAGTTGCTGGAACGCGCCCACACCCTGGGCTCGGACCCGCGCAACACCAACTACGCGGGCGGCAACGCCTCCGCCAAGGGCACCGTCACCGACCCGGTGACCGCGCAGGACGTCGAGCTGATGTGGGTGAAGGGCTCGGGCGGCGACCTGGGCACCCTCACCGAGGCGGGCCTTGCGGTGCTGCGCCTGGACCGCATGCGCGCACTCGTCGACGTCTACCCGGGCGTCGAGCGCGAGGACGAGATGGTCGCCGCGTTCGACTTCTGCCTGCACGGCAAGGGCGGCGCGGCCCCGTCCATCGACACGGCCATGCACGGGCTGGTGGACGCCGCGCACGTCGACCACCTGCACCCCGACTCCGGCATCGCGATCGCCACGGCCGCCGACGGCGAGGAGCTGACCCGGCGCATCTTCGGCGACCGGGTGGTGTGGGTGCCGTGGCGGCGGCCCGGCTTCCAGCTCGGCCTGGACATCGCCCAGATCAAGAAGGACAACCCGCAGGCCATCGGCGTGATCCTCGGCGGCCACGGCATCACCGCCTGGGGCGCCACCAGCGAGGAGTGCCAGGCCAACTCGCTGGAGATCATCCGCACCGCCGAGGAGTTCATCGCCCGCAACGGCAAGGCCGAGCCGTTCGGCCCGGTGGTCGAGGGCTACGAGCCGCTGCCCGAGGCCGAGCGGCACGCCCGCGCCGCCGAGCTGTTCCCGCTGGTGCGGGGCCTGGCGTCCACGGACCGGCCGCAGGTGGGGCACTACACCGACAGCCCCGAGGTGCTGGACTTCGTCTCCCGCGCCGAGCACCCGCGGCTGGCCGCGCTCGGCACGTCCTGCCCGGACCACTTCCTGCGCACCAAGGTCGCGCCGATGGTGCTGGACCTGCCGCCGTCGGCGCCGCTGGAGGACGTCAAGGCGCGGCTGCGCGAGCTGCACGCCGCCTACCGCGAGGAGTACGCCGCCTACTACCAGCGGCACGCCACCGCCGACTCCCCGGCGATGCGCGGCGCCGACCCGGCGATCGTGCTCGTCCCGGGCGTGGGCATGTTCAGCTTCGGCGCCAACAAGCAGACCGCGCGGGTCGCCGGCGAGTTCTACGTCAACGCGATCAACGTGATGCGCGGGGCCGAGGCGCTGTCCGCCTACCAGCCGATCCCCGAGTCGGAGAAGTTCCGCATCGAGTACTGGGAGCTGGAGGAGGCCAAGCTCCGCCGCATGCCCAAGCCCAAGCCGCTGGCCACGCGGGTCGCGCTGGTCACCGGCGGCGGGTCGGGCATCGGTGCGGCCACCGCCCGGCGCCTGGCCGCCGAGGGCGCGTGCGTGGTCGTCGCCGACCGGGACCTGGCCGCGGCCGAGAAGGTCGCCGCGGAGATCGCCGACACGGCCGGGGCGCTGCGGCCCGGCGACGTCGCCACCGCCGTCGCCGTGGACGTCACCGACGAGGAGCAGATCGCCGCGGCCGTCCGCGCGGCCGTGCTGGCGTTCGGCGGCGTCGACCTGGTCGTCAACAACGCGGGCCTGTCGATCTCCAAGCCGCTGCTGGAGACCACGGCCGCCGACTGGGACCTGCAGCACGACGTGATGGCGCGCGGCTCGTTCCTGGTGTCGCGGGAGACCGCCCGCGTCATGGTCGAGCAGGACATGGGCGGCGACATCGTCTACATCGTGTCCAAGAACGGCGTGTTCGCCGGGCCCAACAACATCGCCTACGGCGCCACCAAGGCCGACCAGGCGCACCAGGTGCGGCTGCTGGCGGCCGAGCTCGGCGGTCACGGCATCCGCGTCAACGGCGTCAACCCCGACGGCGTGGTGCGCGGGTCGGGCATCTTCGCCGGGGGCTGGGGCGCCAAGCGCGCCGCCGTCTACGGCGTGGAGGAGGAGAAGCTCGGCGAGTACTACGCCCAGCGCACGCTGCTCAAGCGCGAGGTGCTGCCCGAGCACGTCGCCGCCGCCGTCTTCGCCCTCACCGGCGGGGACCTGACCCACACCACGGGCCTGCACGTGCCCGTGGACGCGGGCGTCGCCGCCGCGTTCCTGCGGTAGCGACCCCCGCACCAGACCCGACGGGGCCGGCGCCGGTCGCGCAGGAGCCGCGCCGGCCCCGTCGTCCCACCCAGCCGCACGTCCGAGGAGGACCGAACCGTGACGGCACACCTGGACCTGACATCCGATCGCATCACCGTCCCGCCCGTCCGGGTCGGCCTCGTCGCCGGCGGACTGGGCGCGTACTGGCCGCAGTTCCCGGATCTGCTGCCCCAGCTGAAACGCTCGGCCGAGCGCGTGTCGGAGCGCATGCGCGGCCTGGGCGCCGAGGTCGTCGACGTCGGCTTCATCTCCGACGAGCGGGAGGGCGCGACCGCCGCCGAGCGGCTGCGGGAGGCCGGCTGCGACCTGATCGTCGGATTCCTGACCACCTACATGACCGCGACGATGCTGGTGCCGGTCGCGCAGCGGTCCGGCGCCCCGGTGCTGCTGATCAACCTGCAGCCCACCGAGTCGATGGACCACGCCACGTTCGACACCGGGCAGT
Source organism: Actinomadura sp. NPDC047616 (assembly GCF_040642915.1). Taxonomy (NCBI): domain Bacteria; kingdom Bacillati; phylum Actinomycetota; class Actinomycetes; order Streptosporangiales; family Thermomonosporaceae; genus Actinomadura; species Actinomadura sp. NPDC047616. The sequence goes on along the minus strand of NZ_JBEYTB010000002.1, from coordinate 187,768 downwards.
GGCTGGCGTACTGCGGCGCCTGCCCGCTGCCGGAGATGGCCAACGCGTTCGCCCGCTGCGGCGTGCCGTTCCGGTCGGTGTCGGGCTACCTGGAGGACGAGCGCGCCTGGGCGAAGATCGGCCGGTGGGTGCGCGCGGCCGGGGTGCGGGCCGCGCTGCGGCGCGGGCGGCACGGCCTGATGGGGCACCTGTACCCGGGGATGCTGGACGTGTCCACCGACCTGACGCTGGTGGCCGCCAACTTCGGCGGGCACGTCGAGGTGCTGGAGTTCGACGACCTGCGGGTGCGGGTCGACAAGGTCACCGACGCCGAGACCGAGGCCCGCAAGAAGCAGGCGCGGGAGGTGTTCGAGTTCGCCGAGTCCGTCAACGACACCGACCTGACCTGGGCGGCGCGCGTGTCGGTGGGCCTGGACCGGCTGGTCGAGGACTTCGCGCTGGACTCGCTGGCCTACTACCACCGCGGGCTCGACGGCGAGGTGCACGAGCGGCTGGGCGCCGGGATGATCCTCGGCGCGTCGCTGCTGACCGCGCGCGGCGTCCCGGCGGCGGGCGAGTACGAGCTGCGCACCTCCCTGGCCATGCTGATCGCCGACCGGCTCGGCGCGGGCGGCTCGTTCACCGAACTCCAGGCGCTCGACTTCACGCGGGGGCATGTCGAGATGGGCCACGACGGCCCCGCGCACCTGGCGATCAGCGCCCGCCGCCCGCTGCTGCGCGGCCTCGGCGTCTACCACGGCAAGCGCGGCTACGGCGTGTCGGTCGAGTTCGACGTCAAGCACGGGCCGGTCACCGCGTTCGGCGTCATCCAGCGGCGGGACGGGCGGTTCGCGTTCGTCGCGTCCGAGGGCGAGGTCGTCGACGGGCCGCTGCTGGAGATCGGCAACACCACCTCGCGGGTCGACTTCGGCTGCGACCCGGGGGAGTGGACCGACGCGTGGAGCGCCACCGGCATCTCCCACCACTGGGCCCTGGCCACCGGCCACCTGGTGCCCGACCTGAGGGCCCTGGCCGACCTGATGGACGTCGAACTCGTCGTGGTCAAGCCCTAGAGCCTTCCTGACGCGGCTCACGCTGCGGACACCACGTGAACGTGATCGGGGGATCCGTGCACGCGGCGCCTCACCGCGCCCGAAAACTGGAGGAGCCCATGCGGCGATTCCCGTTCCGACAACTACTCGTCCCCGTCCTGGCCGTCACGCTCGCCGGATCCCTGGCGGCGGCCCCTGCCGCCGCGTCCGCCCCCGGCGGTGACGGCGTGCACGTCGATCAGACCCGCACCGAGCACGGCGATCGTCCCCTCGGCATCGACGCGCCGCGTCCCCGGCTGAGCTGGCGGCTCGGCTCGGCCGCGCGCCGTCAGGCCCAGACCGCCTACCAGATCCGCGTGGCCACCGACCCGGGCCGTCTCGGCAGGCCCGACGTGTGGGACAGCGGCAAGGTGTCCTCCTCGCAGTCGGTGCTCGTCCCCTACGGCGGGCCGGAGCTGAAGGCGAGGACCCGTTACCACTGGACGGTGCGGGTGTGGGACGTGCACGGACGTCCCTCCCCGTGGAGCAAGCCCACGTGGTGGGAGACCGGCCTGCTGGACGGCGCGACCCTGGGCGGCCAGTGGATCGGCCACGACGCCCCCGTCCCGCTGCCCACGTCGTTCACCGGGCAGAACGACCCGTCCCAGCTCACCCAGGGCAGCACGCAGGGGCAGACGTTCACCTCCGACAGGCCCGTCAGCCGGGTGTCCATCCCCATGCCCACCTGGCACACCACCGACGCCGACGTCACCGTCTCCCTCTACAGGGGCGGCCCCGGCGGCGAACTGCTGGCGCGCAGCCGCGTGGAGAACCACCCGGACAACGCCGAGGCCGCCCTCGTGCTGGACGAGCCCGCGCCCGCCGGGACGTACTACGTCGAGCAGTCCGACCCGTCCGGGCAGATCGGCTGGTGGAGCCACACCGGCGGAGGCTACGAGCACGGGCAGGCGTACCGGGACGGCAAACCCGTCGCGGGAGACCGGCGCTTCTCGTTCACGACCGTGACCACCGGGCCCGACGGGTTCACGCCGCAGCTGCGCAAGGAGTTCAGCCTCGGCAAGAAGGTCAGGCGGGCGCGGCTGTACTCGACCGCGCTCGGCGTCTACCAGGCCGAGATCAACGGCCGCCGCGTCGGCACCGAGGAGCTGGCGCCCGGCTGGACCGACTACGGCAGGCGCGTGCAGTACCAGGCGTACGACGTGACCGGGCTGCTGCGGCGCGGCGGCAACGCGATCGGCGTGACGGTGGCGCCCGGCTGGTACTCCGGCCACATCGCGATCTTCGGGCCGAACCAGTACGGCGAGCGCCCGTGGCTGCGGGCCGAACTGGACGTCGACTACACCGACGGCACCTCGCAGCGCATCGTCACCGACCGCACCTGGCGCAGCGCCGACGGGCCCGTCGTGACCTCGGACCTGCTCATGGGCGAGCAGTACGACGCCCGCGAGGAGACCCCCGGCTGGACGCGCCCCGGGTTCGACGACCGGGCCTGGAAGCAGGTCATCGTCAACGACGAGGCCACCGCCCGGCCCGTCGGCCGGCTCGACGCGCCCACCCGGGTGGAACGTGACATCACGCCGGTGAAGGTGACCAGCCCCAAGCCGGGAGTGCACGTCTTCGACCTCGGCCAGAACATGGTCGGCCGGGTGCGGCTGCGCATCCCCGGCGGCGGCAAGGCGGGGCAGACCGTCACGATCCGGCACGCGGAGGTGCTCAACAAGGACGGCACCCTCTACACCGGCAACCTGCGCACCGCCAAGGCCACCGACACCTACACGCTCAACGGCGGGGGCGCGCAGACCTACGAACCGCGCTTCACCTTCCACGGCTTCCGCTACGTCGAGGTCACCGGCTACCCCGGCACCCCGTCGCGCGACGCCGTCGTGGGGCGCGTCATGCACACGGCCGAGCCGTTGACGATGTCGTTCTCCACGGACGTGCCGATGCTCAACCAGCTGCACAGCAACATCACCTGGGGGCAGCGCGGCAACTTCCTGTCCATCCCCACCGACACCCCGGCCCGGGACGAGCGCATGGGGTGGACGGGCGACATCAACGTGTTCTCCCGTACCGCCACCTACAACATGGACTCCGCCCGCTTCCTGACCAAGTGGATGCGGGACATGCGCGACGCCCAGGCCGCCGACGGGGCGTTCCCCGACGTGGCCCCGAAGGTCGGGTTCATCGGCGGCGGCAGCGCAGGCTGGGGCGACGCCGGGGTCACCGTCCCGTGGAACCTGTACCAGGCGTACGGCGACCGGCAGGTGCTGGAGGACAACTACCCGGCCATGCAGAAGTGGATCTCCTACCTGGAGACCAACAGCACCGGACTGCTGCGTCCCGCCTCCGGCTACGGCGACTGGCTGAACGTCGGCGACGAGACGCCCAAGGACGTCATCGGCACCGCCTACTTCGCCTACAGCACCGGGCTGGTCGCCAAGGTCGCCCGTGCCCTCGGCAAGGAGGACGACGCCGAGCGCTACGACGAGCTGGCCGGGCGCGTCCGCGACGCGTTCGTCAAGGCGTACGTGTCGGAGGACGGCCGGGTGAAGGGCGACACCCAGACCGCCTACGTGCTCGCCCTGTCCATGGACCTGCTGCCCGGGTCGGCCCGCAAGCCCGCGGCGGACCGGCTCGTCGAGCTCATCAAGGCACGCGACTGGCACCTGTCCACGGGATTCCTCGGCACGCCCCAGCTGCTGCCCGTCCTCACCCAGACCGGGCACACCGACGTGGCCTACAGGCTGCTGCACCAGCGTACGTTCCCGTCCTGGGGCTACCAGATCGACCAGGGAGCCACCACCATGTGGGAGCGCTGGGACTCCATCAAGCCCGACGGGTCCTTCCAGGACGCGGCGATGAACTCCTTCAACCACTACGCCTACGGAGCGGTGGGCGAATGGATGTACCAGAACATCACGGGCATCGCCGCCGGACAGCCCGGCTACCGGCACACCGTGATCCGTCCCCGCCCCGGGGGCCAGGTGCACCGGGCCACGGGACGCTACGACTCGGCCTACGGCCCGATCCAGACGTCCTGGACCACGCGTGACGGCCGCTTCACCCTCGACGTGTCCGTCCCCGTCAACACCACGGCCGAGGTGTGGGTGCCCGCCCGCGCCGCAGCCGAGGTGACCCAGGACGGGGCCCGCTTCACCCGCATGGAGGACGGTGCGGCGGTCTTCACCGTCGGCTCCGGCACGTACCGGTTCTCCGCACCCGCCCAGTAACGACGAGCCGGCGCGCGTCCCCCCGCCGCGCGCGCCCACCCCCATTTCGCTCCACCACCCCCGAGGAGTCTCATGCGTGCCATCTCGCACCGTTCCCTGGCCGTCGCGGCGGGGGCGCTGACCCTCGTCTCCGTCGCGCTGCCGGGCTCGATGGCCTCGGCCGCCGTCAAGGCCGCGGGCCACGCGCCGAAGGCCCCCGTCGAGCTGAGCGTCGGTGACCGCGCCCGCCCCCTCAACGTGGAGGGCGCGCCGCTGTTCGGCTGGCGGCCGCGCGACGTCGACCCCGGCGAGACGCAGACCGCCTACCAGGTCGTCGTCCGCGCCGACGGCGGCGCGCGCGTGTGGGACAGCGGCAAGGTCGCGTCGGGCAGCCAGGAGTACGTGCCGTACGGCGGGCCCGCCCTCACCCCCGGCACCGGCTACACCTGGACGGTGCGGACGTGGGACCGCACCGGCAAGGTCTCCCCCTGGTCGCGCCCGGCCGAGTTCGACACCGGCCTGCGCGACCAGGACTGGCAGGCAAGCTGGATCCGGCGCACCACGGCCGAGGCCGACGACTACACCCTGGCCCGCAAGGAGTTCACCGTCGGCGCCTCCCGCGTCGTCCGGGCCCGGGCGCACATCTCCGCCAGCCACCAGTACGCGCTCCACCTCAACGGCGAGGTCGTCGACCACGGCCCCGCCTACGAATACCCCGACAGCGGCTACTACCGCACCGTGGACGTCACCTCGCGGCTGAAGGAGGGCCGCCCGGCCGCGCTGGGCGTGCAGTACCACTGGCACGGGGGCGGGCAGGGCCGTCCCAAGGGCGAGCCCGGCCTGCTGGTGCGGCTGGAGGTCGAGCACGCCGACGGCACCCGGCAGGTCGTCGTCACCGACGGATCGTGGAAGGTGACGCGCGGCCCCTGGAAGACGGCCCCGCGCCGCAACGGCGACGGCGCCGACTACGTGGAGGAGTACGACGCCACCGCCGAGCCGCTCGGCTGGGACCGCCCCGGGTTCGACGACTCGTCCTGGCAGGCGCCGCAGGTCGTCGGCGCCCACCCGGCCGGGCCGTTCAAGACCCTCACCGGCCAGGAGACCGACCTCGCCCACACCGTGATCCGCCCGCGGAAGGTGACGCGGCTGGAGTCGGGCGCGCTGGTCGCCGACTTCGGGAAGATCATCCCGGGCATGCCGGTCGTGCGGTTCCGCGACGGCGAGGCGGGCCGCCACGTCGCCATGCACGCGGGGTACGTGCTGGCCGCCGACGGGTCGGTGTCGCGGTCCAAGGACGACAACCAGGACACCGACCTGACCTACGGGCACACCCAGCGCGACGGCGACCAGACGTTCCGGTCGTTCACCTACATGGGCTTCCGCTACTTCGAGATCGAGCCCGGCGCGGGCGTCGAGCCCGAGGACATCAGCGCGGTCGTGCAGCACACCGAGGTGGACCTGTCGCGCACCGCGAAGCTCCGCACGTCCGACGAGGGCGTGGACGCCGCCTACGACCTGATGCGGCGCTCGGCGCTGTACGGGTCGCAGTGGCAGTTCCTGGACACCCCCACCCGGGAGAAGGGCCAGTTCCTCGGCGACGCGGTCGACATCTCCCTGGCCACCATGTCCGCCTACGGGGAGCGCCGCCTCACCCGGCAGGCCATCACCGAGTTCATCGAGTCGCAGGCCCGCTACTGGCCCGACGGCCGCCTCAACGCCGTGTACCCCAACGGCGACGGCAAGCGCGACATCCCCGACTACACCGAGATGTTCCCCGGCTGGGTGTGGGAGTACTACCTGCGGTCCGGCGACGCGCGCACCCTGGCCGCCGCGTACCCGGTGATGACCGCCGTGGCCGACTACGTGCGCCGCCACATCGACTCCGGCACGGGCCTGGTGACCCGCCTGACCGGCGGCTCGGGCCAGTACCAGTACGGCATCATCGACTGGCCCGCGACCATGCGCTACGGCCACGACATGGACACCGCCGCCCGCACGGTCATCAACGCGCTGGGCGTCGACCTGTTCAACGCCACCGCCCGCGCCGCCGACGCCCTGGGCAGGGGCGGCGACGCAGCCGCGCTGCGCCGCGACGCCCAGAACCTGGCCGCCGCCGTCAACGCCAGGCTGCGCCGCCCCGACGGCGTCTACATCGACGGCCTCAGGAGCGACGGCACGCAGAGCACGCACGCCTCGCAGATCGCCAACGCCTACGCCGTCGCCTACGGCGTCACCCCGGCGGCCGACCGCGACCGCGTCGTGTCCTACGTCGCCGGGCTCGGCATGCGGATGGGGCCGTTCACCTCGCACGGGCTGATGAAGTCCCTCGCCGACCGCCCCGACCAGGTCGTCGAACGCCTCACCGACACCGAGGGCCCCGGCTGGGGCAACATCCTGGCGCGCGGCGGCACGTTCACCTGGGAGTCGTGGGACGCGCCCGAGACCGGGCAGAGCCACTCCCACCCGTGGGGGTCGGTCGCGCTCGTGGACGTCCAGGAATCCCTGCTGGGCGTGTCGGTCACCGCGCCCGGCTCCGCGCGGGTGCGGGTGCGCCCGCCGCTGTCCGGGCTGGACCGCGCGTCGGGCACCGTGCCGGTGCAGCGCGGCGACGTGGGCGTCGACTGGACCCGGCGCGGCACCGCGTTCCAGATGTCGGTGGACCTGCCGGTCAACGTGACCGCCGAGGTGCACGTCCCGGCCCGCGCCGCCGCCGACGTGCGTGTCACCGGCCCCGCCGCGTCCACCGCCCGGTTCACGGGCATGCGCGACGGCTACGCCGTGTACCAGGTCGGCTCCGGCCGCCTCACCTTCCACTCCTCGGCCCGCTGACTCGGGGGACCCGCATGGAGAACACCACCCCCGGCCGGCCCACGCGCAGGCACGTGCTGCAGGCCGGTGCCCGGTTCCTGCGCCACGAGGACGGCCACGCCGTCCACGAGGCCGGCGCGGGGACCTTCGCGTTCAGTTCCACCCACCCCGCATGACCAGGAGTTCGTTTGAGCAAGCACGACGGCGCCGGCGTCAGCCGCCGGCGTTTCATCCAGTACACGGCCGTGACGGGGGCGAGCGCGGCCGTGGCGCTGAACTCGCCGCTGGGCGGCGCGGGCACCGCGCGGGCGGGCGCCGGCGCCCCGTCGTTCGCGGCGTTCGCCCGGCCGGACGCCGCGGTCCGGCCGCGGTTCCGCTGGTGGTGGCCGGACGGGCTGGTCGACCCGGCGGAGATCCGGCGGGAGATCGACCAGATCGCCGCCGCCGGGTTCGGCGGCGCGGAGATCGTCGCCGTGCACCACAGCATCCGCGACAAGTCCGTCCTGGACCCCGAGGGCCACGGCTGGGGCACCCCGGCGTGGAACGCGGGCGTCGAGGCCGCCCTCGACCAGGCGCGCAGGCGCGGCATCACCGTCGACCTGACGATCGGCCCGGCCTGGCCCGCGGCCGTCCCGACGATCACCCCCGACAGCCCGGCCGCCGTGCAGGAGCTGGCGCACGGCAGCGCCACCGTGACCGGCGGGCAGACCTACAGCGGCCCCGTGCCCGAGCCCGTCGCCGCAGCCGAGGAGGACGTGCACGTCCGGCATCTGGTGGCCGTGCACGCCGCCCGCGTCGACACCGCCAACTCCACGCGCATCGAGACGGGCCTGGCCCGCGACTCGTTCACGGACCTCACCGCCACGGTCCGGGACGGGCGGATCGAGTGGACGGCCCCCGGCGACGGGTCGTGGGTGCTGCTGTCGTACTGGCGGCGCGGCAGCGGGCAGCGTCCCGAGTCCGGCCCGCACTCGGCGCCCGACTGCGCGGTGGTCGACCACTTCAGCCCTGCGGGGACCAAGGCGGTCATCGACTTCTGGGAGTCGACGCTGCTGACCAAGCGGATCCGCAAGCTGATCAGGCAGGCGGGCGGCACGCTGTTCGAGGACTCCATCGAGCTGGAGACCCAGGCGCTGAACTGGACGCCGGACCTGCCCGAGGAGTTCGCCCGCCGCCGCGGCTACCCGCTGTGGCCGTACCTGCCGGTGATCGTGCAGTGCAAGGAGCGGACGCTCTACTCCTACGAGCCCGAGATCACCCGGCAGGCCCGGCACGACTTCTGGCTCACGGTGTCGGACCTGTTCAACGAGCACCACTTCGCCGCGCTCACCGAGTGGGCGCACTCGATCGGCCTGCAGTTCCGCGCCCAGCCGTACGGGCTGCAGACCGACGCGATCGAGACCGCGGCGATCATCGACGTGCCGGAGGGCGAGTCGCTGGGCTTCAAGAACCTGGACGACTACCGCGTCCTGGCCGGGGGCCGCGACATGGCGGGCCGCAAGATCCTGTCGTGCGAGGCGGGGGCGTACCAGGGCGGCGCCTACAACACCACCTGGGACAAGCTGCTGCGCACCATGGGCGGGGCGTACGCGGCCGGGCTCAACCAGACGGTCCTGCACGGCTTCTCGTACGCGACCGCTCCGGGTGTGGCGTGGCCGGGCTTCGCCGGGTTCACCCCCTACAACGGGGGGATCGGGTACGCCGAGTCGTGGGGGCCGCGCCAGCCGACCTGGCGGCACGCCCCCGACATCGCCGCCTACCTGGGCCGCGTCCACCACGTGATGCAGTCCGGGACGAACCGCATCGACATCGCCGTGTTCCGGCAGAAGGGCTACAGCAAGACCGGTATCGGCGCGGGCTGGTTCACCGGCACGGGCGTGCCGCTGGGGTGGACGCACCAGTTCATCAGCGCCGCCACCCTGGAACTGCCCAGCGCCACGGTGTCGGGCGGCAGGCTCGCCCCCAAGGGCCCCGCCTACAAGGCGGTCTTCGTGGAGGCCGACCGCTTCTCCTCGGGCGACCGCACGATCCCGGTGAGGTCGGCCGAGAAGCTGCTGCGCCTCACCAAGGCGGGGCTGCCGATCGTGTTCCTGGGGGACTGGTCGGCCGCGACCGTCCCGGGCGTGCCGAAGGCGGGGGAGAACGAGCGGCTGCGCGCCGTCCTCAAGGAGCTGTTCGCCCAGCCCAAGGTCCGCGTCGTCGCCGCGGACACCGAGGTGCCGGGCGCGCTGGCCGCGCTGGGCGTCGAGCCGGACGTCAAGTACGCCCAGAGCTCCACCCTGCTCAACGGGCACCGCGTCGCCGGCGACGTCGACTACTACTACCTGTGCAACGGCAAGCACGCCGAGACGGTCAAGCCCCCGGTGGCCGCCATCGACCACCAGGTCACCCTCACGCGCGCCGACCGGCGCGCCGTGCCGTTCCGTCTCGACCCCTGGACGGGCGAGGCCGAGCGGATCGCCGTCTACACCGAGGACGGCGACAAGGTGACCGTGCGGGTCGCCCTGCAGCCCAGCGAGACCACCGTCATCGCCCTGGGCCGCCCCGGCACCGGCGTTCCGCACGCCACGCGCACCGACGCGGGCGAGGTGCGCTACGACGGCGGCCGTCTCGTCGTCCGCTCCACCGAGCCCGGCGCCTACACCACCACGCTGTCCACCGGCCGCACCGTCTCCACCACGGTCGGGGAGCTGCCGGCGGCCCTCACCCTCACCTCCTGGAAACTCCAGGTGGAGGACTGGCGCCCGGGCAGGACGGCGACCGAGACCGCCGTGACCCGGCGGGAGGTGGACCTGGACGGCCTCAAGGCGTGGCCGGACATCCCCGAGCTGGCGGACGTGTCCGGCGTCGGCCGGTACCGCACCACCGTCCAGCTCGACAGGAAGTGGTCCGACGGCGCCTGCGCCGGGGCCTACCTGGAGCTCGGCAAGGTCTTCGACACCAGCCGCGTGATCGTCAACGGGCGGGTCCTGCCGCCGGTCGACCTGATGAACCCCGTCGTGGACGTCGGCCCCCACCTGCGGCAGGGCGCCAACACCATCGAGGTGGAGGTCGCGACGACGCTCAACAACCGGCTGCGGGTGTCCGACCCGGACGTCTACGGCAAGGCGTCCCGGCAGGCCTACGGGCTGATCGGGCCGGTGCGGCTCGTCCCGTACGGCGAGGCGCCGGTCCGCTGACCCCCGGGATCAGCTGACCACCTGAAATCAAGTGCGGGAGGGCGATGCCCCCGCCCTCCCGCACGGTGAACCCCCCTCAACCCTCTGATTGCGAGGAATTCATGCTGCACAGCGTAGCCAGGCGACGCCATGCCAGAACCACGGCCGCCCTCGCCGTGGCCGCCGTGACGGTGCCGCTCACCCTCACCGCCCCGCCCGCCACAGCCGCCGCCCAGAACGGGCAGGGGGCGCGGCCGTGGGACGCCTACAACCTGTCGCCCACGTCCCGCACCCTGCGTCCGGTCGCCGTACACACCACCAACGGCACGGTCGCCAACGCGCAGAACGTGCTGTCGGGGCGCCGCACCACGCTCACCGGGGCGGGCTCCTACGTCACCCTCGACTTCGGCAAGGACGTCACGGGCCTGACCACCGTGAGCTTCGCCTCCTCCCGGGGGGCGCAACGGGTCGGGCTGGCGTTCTCCGAGTCGTCGGAGTACGTCGGTGTCACCAGCGACGCCTCGACCGGCGGCCCGCGCAGCCGCGACGGGGCCCTCAGCGTCGACGTCAACGGCGAGACCACCTACACGACCCCCGCCAAGTACCTGCGCGGCGGCTTCCGCTACCTGACGGTGTTCCTGGAGTCCGCCGGAAGCGTCGACCTGGACGGCGTGTCCGTGCACTACACGGCCGCGCCCAAGATGAAGAACCCCGCCGGCTACGCCAACTACTTCTACTCCAGCGACGACCTGCTCAACAGGATCTGGTACGCGGGCGCCTACACCATCCAGCTCAACACCATCTCGCCCAAGACCGGCCGCATCTGGGAGGCCCCTGCCGCGCTGTGGGACAACACCGGGGACATCGGGGTCGGCGACACGATCCTGGTGGACGGCGCCAAGCGCGACCGTACGGTGTGGCCCGGCGACCTGGGCATCGAGGTGCCGGCGGCGTACGCGGCGTTCAACGACACCGAGTCGGCCCGCAACGCCCTCACCACCGTCTACCAGCACCAGCGCGACACCGGTGAGCTGCCCTACGCCGGGCCGGAGCTGAACAAGTACGGCTCGGACACCTACCACCTGTGGACGCTCGCGGCCACGTGGGACTACTACCTCTACACCGGCGACCGCGCCTGGCTGGCCACCGTCTGGGACGCCTACCGCAAGGCCGTCGACTACACCGGCGCCAAGCTCAGCCAGCGCGGCCTGGTGTCCATCACCGGGACGTCCGACTCGGTGCGGATCCTGCCCAAGGGCGAGAACCTGACCGCCAACGTGCTGCTGTGGCGGGTGCTCACCACGGGGTCGCAGCTCGCCCAGGTGCAGAAGGACACGGCCCTGGCCGCGTCCTACACCCAGCGGGCCGAGGCGCTGCGCACCGCCATCAACACCCACCTGTGGGACGAGACCGCCGGGGCCTACAAGCAGTACCCCGACTCCACGGTCCACCCCCAGGACGGCAACTCCCTGGCCGTCTGGTACGGCATGGCCGACACCGCCAAGGCCCGCCGCATCAGCACCGACCTGACCGGCAACTGGAACTCCATCACCAGCACCGCCCCCGAGAACAAGGGCAACCCCGGCGTGTTCTCCGGGTCGATGGAGGTCAACGCCCACTTCGCCGCCGGCGGACGGGCCGCCGACCAGGCCGGGGTGGACATCATCCGCCGCCAGTGGGGCTACATGCTCAACCACCCCCAGGGCACGCGCAGCACCTTCTGGGAGTCGTTCCGCAACCTGGAGGACGGCTGCGTCTTCTGCAGCTCCTACGTCAGCCTCGCCCACGCCTGGGCCACCGGCCCCACGCCCGCCCTCACCAACTACGTGCTGGGCCTGCGCCCCACCTCACCCGGGGGACGGTCGTTCGACTTCGTCCCGCACACGGCCGACCTGCGGTTCGCCCAGGGCCGCCTGACCACCACGCGCGGCGCGGTGGACGCGTCCTGGACGGTCGCCAACGGCACCTACACCGCGCGCCTGACCGCGCCCCCCGGAGCGGCGGGCCGCGCGGGCGTGCCGACGTTCGGCACCCGCATGAAGGTCTATCTGGACGGCCGCCTGGTCTGGGACGGCAACAAGGCCAGAGGAAACCAGGCCTACAGCGACGGCGAGTACGTCTACGTCAAGAACCTGCACGGCACCCACACGATCCGGGGTGAGCGGGCGTGAACGCAGGGGTGAGCCGCCGCGCCTTCCTGGGCACGGCCGGCGCGACCGCCACCGCGGCGGTCGTCGCGCGTCCCGCGTCCGCCGCCGCGGAGACCACCGCCGAGACCACCGCCGCCAAGGGGCACGCCCGCCGCGCGCCCGTCCTGTCGCCGTTCCCCCTGTCGGCGGTCACGCTGCTGGACGGCCCGTTCCGCGACAACATGGCGCGCACCTGCGCCTACCTGAAGTTCATCGACGTCGACCGGCTGCTGCACACGTTCCGCCTGAACGTGGGCCTGCCGTCGTCGGCCGAACCGTGCGGCGGCTGGGAGGCGCCCGACATCCAGCTGCGCGGCCACTCCACCGGCCACCTGCTGTCGGCGCTGGCGCAGGCGCACGCCGGCACCGGCGACGACGCCTACGCCGCCAAGGCCCGTCACCTGGTCGCCGAACTGGCCAAGTGCCAGGCGGCGGCGCCGTCGGCGGGATACTCGCGCGGCTACCTGTCGGCGTTCGAGGAGCAGGTCTTCGACCGCCTGGAGGCGGGGGAGAAGCCGTGGGCGCCGTACTACACCATCCACAAGATCATGGCGGGGCTGCTCGACCAGTACCGGCTGAGCGGCAACCGGCAGGCCCTGGACGTGGTGACCGGCATGGCGTCGTGGGTCGCCGCCCGCACGGCCAAGCTCGGCACCGACCGCATGCAGGCGCTGCTGCGGGTGGAGTTCGGCGGGATGAACGACGTGCTCGCCGAGCTGTACCTGGTCACCGGTGACCCCGAGCACCTGCGCGCGGCCCGCCGTTTCGACCACGAGGAGATCTTCGGCCCGCTCGCCGACCGCCGCGACACGCTGAACGGCTACCACGCCAACACCCAGATCCCCAAGATCGTCGGTGCGGTGCGCGAGTACGAGGCGACCGGCGAGTCCCGCTACCGCGCCATCGCCGCGTTCTTCTGGGACACCGTGGTCAACGACCACACCTACGTCATCGGCGGGAACAGCAACGAGGAGTTCTTCGGCCCGCCCGGCGAGCTGGTGAGCCGCCTCAGCGACGTCACCTGCGAGAACTGCAACTCCTACAACATGCTCAAGCTGACGCGGTCGCTGTTCCTGCACGACCCCGCCAAAGCGCCGTACATGGACTACTACGAGTGGACTCTGCGGCGGCCGGGCGAGGATCAGGGTGAACGGTAGGGCCGTGCCGGTGACCGCGCGTCCCGGCACGTACGCCACCATCGAGCGGCGCTGGCGCAAGGGCGACGTGGTCGAGCTGACGACGCCGATGACGCCCGTCTGGCGCAAGGCGCCCGACAACCCCTACATCCAGGCCGTCACCCACGGGCCCGTCGTGCTGGCGGGAGGCTATGGCGACACGGAGCTCAACACCTTCCCCGCCATCGACCCGCGTTCCCTCCGCCGCGACGGCGACCCGCTGCGATACACGGTGCGCGCCGACGGCGCCGAGGTGAAGCTGAGCCCGTTCTCCGAGATCCACCACCAGCGCTACAACGTCTACTGGCTCACCCCGGCCCCGCGCGGCCGCCGGCGGCTGGTGGCGCACTACCCGCTCGACGGCACGGCCGAGGAGGCCACGGGACGCCGGCCCGACGTCGCCCTCGCCCAGGGCGCCACCTGGGCCGACGACGGCTCGGCGGCGGTCCTCGACGGCACGGGCGGGCACGTCGTCCTGCCCCGCGGCCTCATCACGGGACTGGCCGAACTCACCGTCGCCCTGTGGGTGCACGCCGACGCGATCACCAACAACGCCCGGGTCTTCGACCTCGGCTTCAACCGGCGCACGTTCTTCTACGTCAACTCGCGCACCGGATCGGGCCGCGCCCGCTTCTCCATGAAGACGTACGGCATGGACGGCGAGGACTACGTCGACGCGTCCGGCGCGCTTCCCGCCGGACGCTGGGTCCACGTCGCGGTGACCGTGAACCGCGACGCGGCCGTCCTGTACCTGGACGGCGCCGAGACCGGACGCAAGGACGGCCCGGTCATGAGCCCCCTCGCGCTCGGCGCCACGTCCCAGAACTTCCTCGGCCGGTCGCAGGACACCCGCCACCCGTTCCTGCGGGGCCGGGTGCGCGACTTCCGCGTCTACGACCACGCCCTGACCGCGGCGGCCGTCGCCGCGCTGCACTCCGAGACCCAGGGAGCCTGACGTGCGCATTCCCCTCATGGCCCGTCCCGTCGCCGCCGCCGTGGCGCTGAGCCTGGTGACCTGGGGGCCGGCCCCGTCCTCGCTCGCCGACTCCGCCGTGACGGCCGCCGGCGCCACCGGGCTGCGCGCCGCCGACCTGACCACCGCCCTCGGCATCGACGACGCCACCCCGCCGCTCACCTGGCGGCTGCGCGCCGCCGGCCGCGGCGTCACCCAGACCGCCTACCAGATCCAGGCCGCCACCAGCCCCGACCTGCTGCGCCGCGGCCGCCCCGACCTGTGGGACACCGGAAAGGTGGGCTCCGCCGCCCAGCGCGTCGACTACGCCGGCAAGACGGTCGCCGGCCGCACCCGGGTGCACTGGCGGATGCGCGTGTGGACCGGCGGACGCGCCTCGGCCTGGTCGTCGCCGTCCTGGTTCGAGACGGGCCTGGCGCCCGCCGACTGGTCGGCGTCCTGGATCACCCACCCGGACTGGCGCTTCAAGGAGAAGCGGCCCACGCCCATCGCGGTCAAGCTGCCCAGGACGACCGCCCGCCACGTCCGCGTCGACGTCACCAAGCTGGGCCTGCCCCTGGTGGAGAACCTGCCGGACAAGACGTGGCGCCTGCAGCTCGCCGAGATCGAGGTGCGCGACTCGGCCGCCCCGGACACCAACCTGGCCGCCGGGACGACCGTCACCTCGTCCGACACCAGCGGGCAGGTCAACCGGCAGTGGCTGCCCCGGTACCTCACCGACGGCACCCAGACCAGCAACCAGGAGTTCGCGGGCTGGTCCAGCTCCGCCCACACCACGGCCGACGTGTCCGGGAAGCCGATCACCCTCACCGTCGACCTGAAGTCGGCGCGCGCCTTCGACCAGATCCTGCTGTACCCGCGCACCGACCGGCCCGCCGACACCGGCGAGGTGCCCTACGCGCCGGTCGACTTCACCGTCTCGGCGTCCGACGCCGCCGACGGCCCGCACACGCGCCTGGCAGCGGTCACCGGGCAGAAGCCGCCGCAGTCGCCCGTGCCCGTGGCGATGCCGCAGTTCGCCAAGGACTTCACCCTGCCGCGCAACGCGCGCAGCGCCCGCCTCTACATCAGCGGCCTGGGCGTCTACGAGGTCAGGCTGAACGGCAGGCGGGTCGGCGACGCCGTCCTGGAACCGGCCAACACCGAC
Organism: Actinomadura sp. NPDC047616; assembly: GCF_040642915.1. Lineage (NCBI taxonomy): Bacteria > Bacillati > Actinomycetota > Actinomycetes > Streptosporangiales > Thermomonosporaceae > Actinomadura > Actinomadura sp. NPDC047616. Next base: position 172,078 of record NZ_JBEYTB010000002.1, on the reverse strand, counting down.
TTCGAGGACCGCGTCCAGTACGCCACCTACGACGTGACGAAGATGCTGCGCCGGGGCGCCAACGCGATCAGCGTGGAACTCGGCAACGGCGCCGCCAACGTCATCTCCACCGCCGACCGCTACCGCAAGTTCGCCCGCACCACCAGCGACCCCAAGCTCACCGCGCAGCTTGAGGTCACCCTGGACGACGGCCGCGAGGTCCGCGTCACCAGCGGCGCGGACTGGCGGACCACCCTCGGCCCCACCACCTTCTCCAACTGGTACGGGGGAGAGGACTACGACGCCCGCCGCCGGACGCCGAACTGGGACCGTCCCGGCGCGGCCCGTCCCGGCTGGCGTCCAGCCGTCACCGTCGACTCGCCCACCAGGGCGCTCAGCGGACGCGTCGCCGAACCCGTCCGGATCATCGAGACCCTGCCGGGCAGGCTCGTCGGCGAGGGCGACGGCTACAAGGTGTTCGACGTGGGACGCAACATCGCCGGCTGGCCCGAGATCACCGTCAGGGCCCCCAAGGGCACCAGCGTGCGCGTCCTCCCGGCCGAATCGCTCAAGGACGGCCGCGTCTACCAGCTCAAGAGCAACGTCGGCGCCCCCGTCTGGGACCAGTACACGACGGGAAGCGCGGCCGAGGAGACCTGGCACCCGCGTTTCAGCTACCACGGCTTCCGCTACCTGGAGGTGCGCGGCCTGCCGGAGGACGCCACCATCTCCGTGCGGGGCCACGTCCTGCACACCGACAACGCCTCGGCCGGGTCGTTCACGTCCTCGAACGCCCTCATCAACGGCATCCACGGGCTGATCCGCCGCGCCATCGAGGGCAACATGATGAGCGTCTTCACCGACTGCCCGAGCCGCGAGAAGCTCGGCTGGCTGGAGCAGACGCACCTGGTCGGCGACACCCTCGCCGCCAACTACGACGTGCACAGCCTGCTGCGCAAGGTGGTGCGGGACATGGCCGACGGCCAGACCGACACCGGGCTGATCCCCTCCACCGTGCCCGACTACGTCACCCTCGCGGGCTCGTACCGCGACGACGCCAACTGGGGCGGCGCGTTCGTCGTCGTGCCGTGGCAGCTGTACCGCGCCTACGGCGACACCGAGACGATGCGCGCCCACTACCCGGCGATGCAGCGCTACCTGGCGCACCTGGAGACGCGCGTCCAGGACGGCGTCACCGACTACACCCTCGGCGACTGGATCACCCCGGACCGCACGTTCCCGAAGATGGTGTCGGCCACCTACGGGTACTGGCGCGTCCTGGACACCCTCGCCAAGATCGCCGACACGCTCGGCAAGCCGGAGGACGCCGCGGCCTACCGCGCCAAGGCGGCGCAGTCGCAGCGGGCGCTGTGGGAGCGGCAGTACGACGCGTCCACCGGGAAGTTCGGCGGCGGCGGCCAGGGCGCCACGGCCCTCGCCCTCGACATGGGCGCCGTCCCGGCCGAGCACAGGCAGCGGATGCTCGACCAGCTCGTCGGGAGCATCGAGCAGGCGGGCTGGCACCTGCTGCTGGGCGAGATCTCCCTGCCCGCCGCGTTCCGGGTGCTGTCGGAGAACGGCCGTGACGACGTCGTCTACAAGATCGCCACGCGGACGGACAGCCCCAGCTACGGCTACCAGGTCGTCCACGGCAACACCGCGCTCGGCGAGATGTGGGACGGCGGCAGCGGCCAGTCGCAGAACCACTTCATGCTGGGCACGATCGACTCCTGGTTCACCAGCCGCCTGGCCGGGCTGGACCAGGCGCCCGGCTCGGTCGGCTTCCGCAAGCTGCTGGTCAAGCCGTCCGTCGTCGGCGACCTGACCGGCGCCTCCGCCACCCGGCAGACCCCGTACGGCGAGGCCCGCACGTCCTGGACCAAGGAGGACGGGCGGATCACCCTCACGGTCACCGTCCCGCCGAACAGCACCGCGGAGGTGCACGTCCCCGGCGGCCCGACCCGCACCGTGGGATCGGGCACGTGGACCTTCCACGGCACCGCCTCGTAGGCGACTGACGAACTGAGGAACTGAGGACGGGACGCGCCGGGAGGGCCCACCCCCTGCCCTCCCGGCGCGTCCCGTCACGACGGCGAGGCGCTGCCGACCGGCTTCGCCTCCGGTTCCGCCTCCGCTCCCGGCGCGCTCGCGGCCGGCTCCCGGCGACGCGGTGTCATGCCCAGCGCGGCGACCGCCGCCACCAGCATGAACACGCCGGCCGTCAGCCAGGCGCGCACGAACGCGTCATGCGCCTCGGCGTACCCGCGGGGAGTGCCGAGCACCGCCACCGCCAGGCTCACGCCCAGCACGGCGCCGATCTGCCGGCTCATGTTCACCAGCGCGCTGCCCGTCGCGAAGCGGTGCTCGGGCAGGTCCTCGGTCGCCGTCGACAGGATCGTGGGCAGGGCCAGGCCCACGCCGATCCCGCCGACGAGCCAGCCGGGCAGCAGCGCCGTCAGGTACCGGGGGTCGGCGACGAGACCGTCGGCGATCATCGCCACCCCCGCCGCGCACAGCAGGCAGCCGGCGGCCGTCACCACGCCGGCCGGGACCCGCCTGGCGATCAGCCGCCCGGCGACCAGCGCGAAGACCGGGACCATCAGCGGCCCCGGCGCGACGCCCAGGCCCGTCCGGATCGCCGAGTAGCCCCAGACCTGCTGCATCCACAGCACCCCGATCAGCAGGTTGGCGGCGAACGCCACGCTGAACAGCAGCACGGCCGCGTTCGACCAGGCGAAGGCGCGCACGGCCAGCAGGGACGGCTCGATCACCGGCGCGGGATGGCGCCGCGTGCGCGCCCAGAACGCGGCCAGCACCAGCGCGGACGCCGCCAGCGCCAGCGCGACCCGCCCGCCCGGCCAGTCGTCGACCTCCACCAGCCCGAGGGCCAGCAGACTGATCGAGACGGCCAGCAGGGCCGCGCCCGGCAGGTCGGGGACGCGGGCGGCGGCGCCGTCCCGCGAGTCCGGCACCAGCCGCAGCGTCAGCACGGTCGCCAGCACCCCGATCGGCACGTTGACCTCGAACACCCAGCGCCACGAGGCGTCCACCAGCACCCCGCCGACCGCCGGGCCGGCCGCGGCGGCCAGCGCCGAGGACGCCGACCAGATCCGCACCGGACCGGCCCGGCGTCCCGGCGGGAACACCGACAGCAGCAGCCCGAGGCCGGTCGGCACCAGGGCCGCCGCGCCCGCGGCCTGCACGACGCGGAACGCGACCAGCCACCACAGCGACGGCGCCGCCGCGCACGCCTGGGAGGCGACGGTGAACACGACGAGGCCGGCGACGAGCACCGTCCTGCGGCCGTAGCGGTCGGCCAGCCTGCCCAGCGGGACCAGCAGCGCGGCGAAGACGATCGTGTAGCCGTTGAGCACCCACGACAGGTCGGCCGGCGACTCCCCGGCGAAGTCGCGGCCGATGTCCTCGAAGGCCACGTTGACGATGAACAGGTCGAGACCGGCCATGAAGGAGGCGACGCACAGCACCGCGAGCACCGCCCGCGCACGGACCTGACTTTGGTTCGCCATAGTCAGGGACGGTACGCCGAGAGCTGACTTCGGTCAACGCTAGCCAGCCTGCTCGGTCGGCATATACTCGCCAAGGTGACGATCACGCTCGCGGGGACCTTCGCCGACCGCTCCACCTGGTCGATGCAGAACTGCCCGGTCGCGCGGACGCTGTCCGCGCTGGGCCCGCCGTCGGCCGTGCTGGTGCTCAGCGAGGCGTACTTCGGCACCAGCCGGTTCGGCGACTTCGTGCGCAACCTCGGCATGACCGAGTCGGCCGTCACCGCCCGGCTCCAGCACCTGGTCAAAGCCGGGCTGCTCAGCAGGAAGCCGTACCGGGAGCCCGGGCAGCGCACCCGCTACGAGTACCACCTCACCCAGATGGGCCTGGACCTCGCGCCCACCCTGGTGAGCCTGATGGAGTGGGGCGAGCGGTACCTGCCGCACGAGGAGGGGCCGCAGGTCGCCCTCACGCACTCCGGGTGCGGCCAGGCCGTCACGGCGCAGGTGCGCTGCGCGTCCGGGCACGACGTCCCGGTCAACGAGATCGTCATGCGCCCGCCCTGGCAGGCCCCGGAGGACGACGCGTCCCCAGGCGGCCTCTAGGACGGCGAGATGCGGGCGGGGTCCGACCCCGTCCGCCACTGGCGGGGCGGCGGGGGCGTCCCGGCCAGCCGCAGCGCGTGCTCGACCAGCCCCACCAGCACCTCCTTGGCCGACCCGCGCCGCCGCGCGTCGCACAGGATCACCGGCACGTGCGGGTCGATGTCCAGGGCGGCGCGGATCTCCGGCGGCTCGTACCGGTCGGCGCCGTCGAAGCAGTTGACCGCCACCACGAACGGCGTGCCGCGGCGCTCGAAGTAGTCGATCGAGGCGAAGCTGGCCGCCAGCCGCCGGGTGTCGGCCAGCACCACCGCGCCGAGCGCCCCGCGCGACAGCTCCTTCCACATGAACCAGAACCGCTCCTGGCCGGGCGTGCCGAACAGGTAGATCGCCACGCCGTCGCGCAGCGTGATGCGGCCGAAGTCCATCGCCACGGTCGTCGTGGCCTTGGCCGCCACGCCGTCCAGGTCGTCGACGCCGATGCCGACGTCGGTGAGCGCCTCCTCGGTGCGCAGCGGGCGGATCTCGCTGACCGCGCCGACGAGGGTCGTCTTGCCCACCCCGAACCCGCCGGCCACCAGGATCTTCAGCGCGACGCGCGGGCCGTCGCCGCCCGGCCGCTCCTCCGGCGGCCCGGCGCCCGGCGGCGGCCCGGCGCCCGGCGGCGGCCCGGCGGGCGGGGGCGGTCCGGCGGCCGGGCCGCCCGGCGGCTCAGAGCGCGCGGATTCCATCGAGGACCCTCCTGAGCAGGTTCGGATCGGTGTGGGGGGCGGCCGGGGCGGACCAGCGCTGGACGCCCAGCAGACCCGCCTGGATCAGGTCGTCGGCCAGCACCCGGACCACGCCGAGCGGCAGGTCCAGGTCGGAGGCCAGGTCGGCGACCGTGTACGGGCGGCGGCACAGCGCCAGCAGGCGGCGCCGCTCGCGCGACAGGCGCTCCGGCTCGGCGGGCGCCGCGCCCGTCGCGACCAGGATGGTGACCAGGTCCAGCGGCTCGCCGTGCGGGCGGGTCCGGCCGCGGGTCACCGCGTAGGGGCGGACGATCGGCCCGGCGGCCTCGTCGAGCCACCGCTCCCCGCCCGGACCGGGGAGGCCGCCGGGGGCGCTGCGGTCCACGCCCGCTCACCCGGATCCCGGCCCCGGGCCCGTTCCCCGTCCGTCCTGTCCTCGTCCGTTCTGGCGCAGCCCGGTGGACAGCTGCCGGCCGACCCGCTTGACCAGCATCGTCATCTCGTAGGCGACCAGGCCCGCGTTGGCGCCCGCGTCGCTGAGCAGGGCCAGGCAGCTGTTCGCCCCGGCCGGGACGACGAAGAACAGCCCCTTGTCCATCTCGACGATCGTCTGCCGGATCTCGCCCGCGTCCAGATGCGGCCCGGCCCCGACCGCCAGGCTGTGGAACCCGGACGCCAGCGCGGCCAGGTACTCGGCGTCCTCGCGGCCCACGTCCCGGGACGCCCCCATCACCAGCCCGTCGCGGGACAGGACGACGACCTTGCGGACCGGCGGCACCCGGTCCACCAGATCGTCCAGAAGAAAGCCCAGCTGGGCCGCCACTTCCTGCTGCGTCATGGTGACGTTCCCCTTTCCTGCCGGTGGTCCGGCCCCTCGTCCTCGTCCCGGCCGCGCAGCCAGCCCGCCTGCAGGGACGCGAACAGCTCCCGCGACGCCTCGGCCGACCGCCGCTCCCACGCCGCCAGCGGGTCCTCGCCCTGCGGCGTGGGCGCCGCGAGCGGGCCGTCGTCGTCCTCGCGCAGCTGCGGCGCCAGGTTCGCCTGCCGCACGCGGCGCGGCAGCGGTGCGCGTCCGCCGGAACCGCCCGCGCCGTTCGACGCGCCCGTGCCCTCCTGGTAGGGCGGCGGCGGAGCGGCCGCGTGGCCCGGATTCGTGGCGTCGAAGGTGACGGCACCCTCGAACGACGGCGGGGCGTCGGACGGCGGCCCCGTCCCCGACCCCCAGGTGTCGACGGCGGGCGGCGCGTTCAGCATCGCCGTGGACGGGGGCGTCGGCGGCGACCAGGCACCCGGCGGGACGTCCGCGCCGCCGCCGTCGCGGGGCGGGCGCGGCGGTTGCTGGGGCGCCGCGGGCCGCTGGGGCGCCGGTCGCGGGCCCGCCGTCGGGACCGCCTCGTCCTCGGACTGCTCCACGTTCACGATCAGCGTGCGCGGGATCAGCACGACCGCGCTGACACCGCCGTACAGCGACGGCTGCAGCGCGACCCGGATGCCGTGCCGCCCGGCCAGCCGCCCGACGACGAACAGGCCGAGCCGGTCGGTGACGGCCAGGTCGAACTCGGGGGGCCGCGCCAGCCGCAGGTTGAGCGCGTCCAGCTCGGACTGGTCCAGCCCGATGCCGCGGTCGATGACGTCGACCGCGAACCCGTTGGCGCCCATCTCGCCGCGCACCAGCACCTCGGTCGGCGCGGGCGAGAACACCGTGGCGTTCTCGATCAGCTCGGCCAGCAGGTGGACGACGTCGGCGACCACCTCCCCGATCAGCGCGGCGCCGGCCGACACCACGACCACCTCGACGCGGGTGTAGTCCTCCACCTCGGCGACGGCGGCGCGCAGCACGTCCTCGACGTGCACGGGCCTGCTCCAGCCGCGCGCCGGGGTCGCGCCGGACAGGATGACCAGGCCCTCGGCGTGGCGGCGCATGCGGGTGGTCAGGTGGTCCAGGCGGAACAGGTCCGCCAGCACCTCCGGGTCGGACGTGCGGCGCTCCATCTCGTCCAGCATGTGCAGCTGGCGGTGCAGCAGCGACTGGCTGCGCCAGGCGACGTTGAGGAACACCCGGCTGATGCCCTGCCGCAGGTACGCCTCCCGCACGGCGGTGTCGATCGCGGTGTACTGCACCTCGGTGAACGCCTCGCCGACCCGCGACACCTCCCTGGTCCTGCCGATCACCAGCGGCGGCGCCTCGGCCTCGACGTCCACCTCCTCGCCGCGGCGCAGCCGCGCCACCACGCGCGGCAGGCGGTCGGTCGCCAGGTCGAGCGCGGCCCGCTGCAGGCCGCGCAGCTCCCGCGACAGCCCCCGCGCCGCCAGCAGCGACAGCACGACGGAGGCGACCACCGCGAGCAGGCCGAACCCGCCCGCCAGCACCAGCCGCCGCACGATCCGGTCGCCGATCGGCTCGGCCAGGTCGTTCAGGGCCGCGCTGGACTGGGTGAGCCGCTGCTCCCAGACCCGCGACAGCTGCGTCGTGGTCGCCCGCCAGGACGCGGCCTCCGCCGGCAGCCGCCCGCCCGAGGAGTTGACGACGGCCGTCTCGGCGGCCCGGTACCGCCGGTACTCGGGGGAGTCGGCCAGTTGTTGCAGCGGCGCGCGGGTGGCGCCGTCCAGGTCCGCCAGCCCGGCCTCGAACTCACGCCGCCCCGCCGCCGCCCACTGCACGAACGCCAGGTGCTCGGCCGCGGTCAGCCGCCCGTCGCGCAGCTGCGCCGCCGCGATCAGCGCGTCCTCGCGCAGCATGTAGGCGCGCGCGTTGCCCATGCCGATCAGTGCCCGGCCCTGCTCGAAGATGGCCAGGTCGTTCACCAGCACCAGGTCGCTGAACACCTGGATGACCTTGTCCAGGACGGCGCTGTAGTCGTCGATGACCTCCAGCACGCCCGCGTCGCCGGCGTCGACACGGCTCCGGTACTGCGGCAGCCGGTCCAGCCACCGCAGCGCCTCCGCCAGGCGCTGCTCGGTCTCGGGCTTGGCGGCGTCGGTCGCGTCCTGGGACAGGGCGCTGCTGCGGAAGACCTGCTGGACGGCGTTCACCCGGGCCCGCTGCGCGCCGAGCCGCTGGCGGGACTGCGCGTCGCGGCCGCTCATCGCGACGACGCTCAGCGAACGCTCCTGCTGGAGCTGGTTCACCAGATAAAGGCCCGGCTGGACGATCTTCTCGTACGTCGTCGAGAAATCGTATTTGTCGAACGCGGGGCCCAGCGTGAGATTCGCGGCGAAGACCCACAACGCGATCAGCGACGCCAGCGGAACCACGAGCAGCGCCGTGATCCGCAGGCGTATCGGACGCTTCCGGCGGCCCTTGCGGGCGGATTTCCGAGCGTCCTCGCGGGCGGCCCCGCCCCTTTCCGGGTCGCTGTCCGCGGCGTCGTCCGGCGCGGCGGCCCCGGACGGGAAGGACACCGGACCGTCGGTGGCCATCACCTCACCCCCCGTCCGCGGCGTCGTCCGTGGCCCCGTCCGGGGCTCCGTCCGTGGCGGCCCGCGCGACCAGGGAGCGCAGCCGTTCGGTGATCAACGCCACCGCCTCCCGATGGCCGCGCTCGGCCCGCTCCCGAGTGGTGTACCGGCCGATGTCGGCGTGCATCGACAGGTCGGATACAAGTGTCTGCCATAGCAGTGGCCTTCCGTTCGCCGCCAATCCCAGATCGGTCACGGTGAACCATGTGGAGACGACAACGACGACCGGCCCGACGCGAACGACGTCCTGTGCGAGCAGGCGCGCGTTCGTGTCGAGCAGAAGCCGTTGCGCCTCGTCCGCCGTGGCGGGTCTCCCGTCCGCCCGGTACCAGTCCACGGACATTGACATCCCCATCGCTGCCGATTCAGCCGTCTGCGCCCCGTATCTGACGAACCGTAAATAGGCATGTAAACCCGCATGGCGTTTCCGTTCCGGGAATGGCGGTTCGTGTGGTGAGCCCGAGGGCGGGCGAGGGTGCGCGGGTGCCCGGCGCCGGGCCGGTTCGGCGCCGGGTCAGGCGAATCCGGTGTCCGGCCAGGCGCGGATCTCGCACCAGACCGACTTGCCGGAGGAGGTCTGCTCGGTGCCGTGCCGGTCCGCGATGGCCGCCACCAGGAACCAGCCGCGGCCCGTCTCCTCCAGCAGGTCGGCGTGGCGGGCCCGCGGGACGGAGGGGCTCGGGTCGTGGACCTCGATCCGCAGCCGGGCGCCGACCCGCAGCAGCCGCAGGCGCAGCGCGCCGCCGTCGTGGTCGTCACTGTCGCCGCCGTCGCCGTCGCCGTCGCGGGTCGCGGCGGCGTGGCGCACGGCGTTGGTGACCAGCTCCGACACCAGCACCTCGGCGTCCTGGCGGACGTGGGGGGCGGGGCCGGCGGCCTCGATCAGAAGGGCCCGGCTGAAGCCGCGGGCCCGGGGAACGGACGCGCTCGTCGCGCGCAGGCCCAGCTCGCCCAGCAGGACGCGGGCGGCACTGGGGAAGGGGGACGGAGACGGGGACGCGGGGGGAACCGGCAGCGTGACGGTCGCCGGGGGCGGCGCCTCCACGCCCGGTCGCGGGGGGTCGCTACTTCGTCGTTCGATGGTGCGGTGGTCGCCTGACATGGTGGACGCCTCCCAGGGCGGGGCGCGGAGGGGACGGCACGGTCATCCGCCCTCCTCGGTACGGGCCGCGGTGCGTTCGCGCAGGAGCCGGGCGGTGCTCCGGAACCACTCGTGGTTCTCCTGCTCGAACCGCAGGCCTCGCAGGCAGGTGAGATACGGGCCGATCGGGGAGCCCTGCCGCAGGTAGGTCTCCTCGTCCATGTCGCCGCGCAGGCGCTGGAGGGTGCGCTGGAAGATCTCGATCTTCGCGGCCGAGACCTCGGCGCGTTCCTCCAGCTGGGCGATCACGGGTGCGGCGGAGATGTGGTCCACGGCCTGCACCATGACCAGCAGGTTCTCGCGGATGATCCCCGGCTTGGCCGCGGTGGCGGCGAACCGTTCCAACTCGCGCAGCCCGGCCGGCGTGACGGTGTAGACCCGCTTGTTGGGACGGTCGTGCTGGATGACGCGCCGTCCGCTGATCAGCCCCTCGGTCTCCAGCTTGGCCAGCTCGGCGTAGAGCTGCTGCGGCACGGCGTGCCAGAAGTTCGAGACCGACACATCGAAGATCTTGGCGAGCTGGTAGCCGCTGTACTCGCCGTCGAGCAGCGCCGCGAGCACCGCGTGACGTAGCGCCATGGCCCATGTCTCCCTGCTTGACTCAGGGTGGTGTCAGACGTTAGCACCCAATTGTCGGAACAGTCACTGTTTTGACTAGGAAATTTTTAGATGAGTAGAGCGCCGGAGCCGTCGCCCGCGGGCGACGCCGCCCCGCCGGATTCGGCGCGGGGTACGGCGCGGGGTTCCAGACCGAGTTTCAGGCCGGGTTCGAGGTCGGCGGCGAGCACGGCGATCCGCCCGTCCAGGAAGTCCCGCCGGGTCGCCCGCCGCTGGGTCTTGCCGCTGGTCGTCCGCCGCACCGCGCCCCGCCTGGCCAGCACGACGCTCACCGCGGGCAGCCCGAACGCGCGGGCCACGCGCTCCCTGGTGAGCGCGGCCAGTTCGCCCAGCGGCGTCCCGCCCGCCGCGCCGGTGCTGATCTCCTGCACGACCACGACCCGCTCGCCGCCTCCCGGCTCGTTCTCGTCCGCGTCGAGGCGGAACGCGGCGGTCGTGCGGGCGGCCGGGTGCGCCGCCTGCGCCACCTCCTCGATGTCGTGCGCGTACAGGTTGCGGCCGTTGACGATGATGAGGTCCTTGATCCGCCCGGTGACGTACAGCTCGCCGTCCGCGCGGAACCCCAGGTCGCCGGTGCGCAGGTAGGGGCCGGTGCCGTCGGCGGTGAGGGCGCCGAACGTCGCGCGCGTCGCCTCGGGGTCGCGCCAGTAGCCGTGGGCGACGCTGCCGCCGCGGACCCAGATCTCGCCGACGCGCCCGTCCGGGAGCGGGACGCGGGTCCGCGGGTCGACGACCCGCACGTCCAGCGTGACCGGGCGCCCGCTGCTCACCAGCCGCCGCACTCCGGCGCCCCCGGCCCGCGACGCCCCGGGCCGTGCCGTCGGCGCATCGCCGCGCGCGGCCACCGGCTCGAACGGAGCGGACGGAGCGGACGCGGCGGGGACCGCCTCGCCGCGGCCGAGCGCCTCGGCGTCGAAGGAGCGGACCACCGGGCCGGCGCCGGCCGGCGCGGCCGCGATGAGCAGCGTCGTCTCCGCCATCCCGTAGCAGGGCATCCACATCTCCCGCCGGAACCCGACCGCCCCGAAACGTTCCACCATCCGTTCCAGCGTCGCGGCCCGCACCGGCTCGGCCCCGTTCTTGACGGTCCGCAGCGACCCCAGGTCGAGGCCGTCGAGCTGCGCGTCGGTCACCCGGCGCAGGCACAGCTCGTAGCCGAAGTTCGGCGCCACCGTGATCGTCGCGCGGTGCCGGGTGATCAGCTCCAGCCACAGCACGGGCCGTTTGATGAAGGTGATGGGGGAGGTGAACACGTAGCGGCAGCCGAGGTACAGCGGCTCCAGGAACTGCCCCACCAGGCCCATGTCGTGGTAGTGCGGCACCCAGCCGACCCCCACGGTGCCGGCCGACCCGTCGATGCGGCGTCTGATCTCCTCGCCGTTGCAGAGCAGGTTGCCGTGGGTGACGAGCACGCCCTTGGGGGCGCTGGTCGAGCCGGAGGTGTACTGCAGGAACGCCGGGGTTCCCGATTCCAGGCGCGGCGTCGGCCGGCCGCCCGGATCGGCACCGGGATCGGCCGAGATCGTCTCGGTGTCCAGGCACCGGACCCGCCCGGTCAGCCCCGCGCCGGCCAGCCACCCCTCGAGCGGCTCCCGGTGCGCCGCGTCGGTGAGGATCCAGGTGACGTCGGCGTCGTCGATGATCCGCAGGGTGCGGTCCGCGCGGCCGGCGTCGAGCGCGGGCAGTGGCGCCGGGACGGCGACGACCCGGGCGTACAGGCAGCCGAGGAACGCCGCCAGGAACTCCAGCCCCTCCGGGTAGAGCAGCAGGACGGCCGTGTCCCGCAGGCCCCGCTCCTCCAGCAGGCAGGCCAGCACGCGCGCCCGCCGGTCGAGTTCGGCGAAGCCGAGGCCGGTCTCCCGGTACCGGCGTCCCGGCCCCGGTTCCTCGCTGACGAAGGTGAAGCCGTGCCGGTCCCCGTGCTCCTCGACGGCGTCCCGGACGACCGACACGAAGTCACCGCGCGGACGCATCCGACCTCACCCCTCCGTCGTCGGCCAGGGCCGTCAGCGAGAACCAGCGGCGCCCGTCGCGGCACCGGAACATCGCGTCCTCCACCGGCGGCGCGAACTGCTCGGACAGCGCGGTGTCGGGACGGACGCCCTGCACGAGCCGCTCCAGGCACAGCACGAGCCACTGCCCGTCGGCGAACGCCCCGCCGAACGCGCGGTGGTTGTGCAGCCAGGTGAGCATGCACGACACCATCGCGTGGATCTCGCAGTAGCGGCGGGCCCGGCCCAGCGCCGCCACCGAGGACGTGTCGTCCGGGTCGGCCAGGACGCCCTTGCGCAGCCCGGCACGCAGGTCGTCGACGACGGACACCAGGTCGGCGAGCCTGGCCGCCACGCCCGGGGCCGCGTGGACCCCCGCCTCCGCCACGACGGCCCCGGCGGTCTCCTCGAACCGCGCCCCGATCTCGTCCCGCCCCTCGTTGGTGAGCCGCAGCGACCGGCCGTCGGGACGCCAGGGCGGCGGCGCCTGCGTCCAGGTGAACAGGTCGGCGAGCAGGTCGTCGTCCCCCTGGCCGTCGCCGGTGGCCCCGGCGAGGTAGGGCAGCTGGGCGGCGACGTTGGCGAGGTTGACGTGCGTCGTCCCCTCGAAGACGCTCGCGATGGCGTGGTCGCGCTGCAGCTTCTGGAACGCGCCGTGCGCCACGCCCTCCCGCAGGTAGCCGCGCGCCGCCAGCACCGTGCCGACGCCCGCGACGACCTCCTCGCCCAGTACGGGCACGAAGTACTTCACGATGGACGACCACAGGCTCAGCCGTCCGGGCGCCACCGTCAGCGCACGCGCCACCGGAAGCGCGACGCACTCGGCGACCAGCAGGTCGAGGTGCGCCTTGAGGAGCTGGTCGCGGATGACCGGAATCCGGTAGATCTCCGCCCCGTAGAGCGTGCGGCGCCCCGCGTACTCCATGCCGATGCGCACCACCGCGTCCATCGTGCCGAGCGACAGCGCGGCGATGGCGGTCCGGGTGATCTGCAGCGTCTTGAGCGTCTGGACCAGCCCCGAGCCCGGCCGTCCGATGACGCACCCGGCGGGCAGCCGCGCGCCGGTGAACTCCACGCCGCTCAGGTCGTGGCCGCGCAGTCCCACCGTCCGGACCGGCGGAAGCGCCGACCAGCTCGCCGGATCGAGCTCGTCCTTGTCGACCAGGAGCAGGGAGAAGTCCCGCGGGCCCGTCCTGGCGTAGGCGGTGACGAACCGTCCGCGGGTGGCGTTGCCGACCGGCCACTTGACGCCGGTGAGCACCAGGCCGTCCCCGGCCGCCTCGGCGCGCGCCTCGCACGCCGTCACGTCGCTGCCGTGGTCGGCCTCCGAGACGCCGAAGCAGGCCAGGTCGCCGCGCAGGACCCCCTCGGCGACCGTCTTCTGCTGCCTGGGATCGCCCCAGAGCCATACCGGGTTGACCGCCAGCAGGCCCGAGCCGTACATCACCGCGACCGTGACGCTGCGGCGCGACACGGCGCGGGTGACCAGGAACAGCTCCTCCAGCGTGGTCAGCCGCCCGCCGAGGTGGCGGGGCACCAGGTAGCCGGGGAAGCCCCAGGCCCGGACCGCCTCCACCGCCCCCGGCGGCAGCTCGTCGCGTTCCTCGGCCTCGACGATCGCCCGGTAGGAGAACGGCCCGGCGCCGTCGTCCATCGGGTCTCCCAGGTAGGCGTCCAGGTCGGCGGCGATGCGGTGCGCCGGGGACAACCGCGCCTGGACGGTTCGCGTGCGGGTGTGACTGTCCATGTTCGCGACCCCTTCGTTGGGTCCGTAGCGTCCGGCGTCGCCGCCCGGTCAGGGCGCGGCGGGCGCCGCCGGCTCCTCCAGCCGCCGGCCGACCAGCCGGGCGAGCGTCATCGCCGCGGGCAGCGGCCGCACCATCACGGTCAGCCCGGTGACCAGGCCGTCCGTCCCGAACTCGAGCAGGTCCACGCCCTGCACGGCCTTGCCCGCGGCACGGGCGCGGAAGATCAGCGCGCGGCCCGGAGGGCTCCCGCCCGGCGCGGACGGGACGGCGCTGACCAGCTCGTCGGTGTAGTGGAAGTCCTCGAAGACCTCCACGAGGACGCCGAGCAGCCGGACGACCGCGTCCCGGCCCCGGTAGGGCCGCACCACCACCGGGCTGTGGAACTCGATGCCCGGGTCCAGGGTCCGGGCGATCGCGGCGAGATCGGCGGCCTCCACCGCGGCCCGGAACGTTCCGGTCACGATCCCGGCCCTCCCGCCGGCGCGCCCTCCGGGACGTGCGCCGCGACCGCCCGCGCCAGGTCGTCGGCCCAGGCCCGGTAACCGGCGGGGGAGGGATGGAACCCGTCGGCGGCGAACAGCCGCCGGTCGCGCGCCATGGCCTCGTCCATGGGCGCGTGCAGCGCCCCGTGGGCGTGCGCCACCTCGCGCATGACGCGGTCCATCGCCCGTGCCCGGGCGCCGATGACCAGCCGCAGCGGCTGCGGGAGCGCCGGGAACCGGTGCACCGGCGGCATCCCGGCGACCAGCACCGTCGCGTCGCGGTACGCGCCGCGCACGGCGGTGACGAGCGCGGTCAGGTCGGCGGCCCAGGTCCCGAGCGGACGCCGCCGGATGAGGTCGTTGATCCCGACGGTGACCACGACCAGGTCCGGGGCCGCGCCGTTCAGCGCGGGCACCAGGTCGGTGACGACCCTGCGGGCCGTCGCGCCGCTGCGCCCGGTGACCGACCAGGCCACGCTCCGGCCGAGCCGTTCCCGCAGCGCGGCGGCCAGGAACCCCGGCAGCGCCTCGGCGTGCGCGGCCGCGCCCACCCCCACGGCGGTGGAGTCGCCGATCACCACGAGGCGCAGGTCCGGCGCGCCCGCCCCGGCCACGCCGTGGTCGGCACCGGACGCGGGATCGAGCCGCGGCGTGCGGCGCGCCGTCCGCCGCGCCTGCACGAGCAGGACCGGCGCGAGCGGCAGCACCAGCATCCGCGTCGTCGGAAAATTGACCCGGAAACTCGAACGGGGAAAGGAAATTGCTTTCTTCATGTCCATCCTCGGTCCGCGGGGGCGCCGACCGGCCGCTCCCCGAGCAGGTCTCTGGCGATGGGGGCGATCACTTCCGCGACATAGGCGTGTCCCGCCGGATTGAGATGGATTCCGTCCGCGCTCCACAGTGCCGGATCGGCCACCTCGCGGACCGCGCCCGGTGCCAGGAAGGTCATATCGTGTTTCTCGGCGGCCTGGCGGAGCTCGGCGTTGAACTCGTCAATTCTTTGCAGGGTCCGCTTCCTGCGGAAAGCCGACATGGGAACCCGTTCCAGGAACGGTGGACACGGCACCGGCGCCGCGATCGCCACCGCCCCGGCACGGCTCGCCCAGCCGAAGACCTCCGCGACGCGGTGCGCGACCCGTTCCCGGTCGAACCCCGCGAGGGCGTCGTTCATCCCGCAGTTGAGCACCACCAGGCCCGGTCGTGCGTCCCCGGCCGCGGCGAGCTGCTCGCCGGTCACGTCCGCGATGGTCGCCGCCGGCCGCCCGAAGTTGGCGACGCGGTCGCGGGGCAGTTCCAGCAGGTCGGCGAGCCGTCCCGCCCAGCCGATCCAGCCGCCGGCGGGGTCCGGGTCGTCCCGCCCCTCCGCCACGCTGTCGCCGAACACCACCAGCCGCCGGGGGAGGGCGGCCATCACGCGACGAGGCCGAGCAGGTAGTCGGTCAGGGAGGCGACGGTGCCGCGGCGGCGCGCCTCGGCCACGTCGACCTCCACCTGGAGGTGGTCCTCGATGTCACTGACGACGCTGATGGCGTAGACCGAGTCCATGCCGTACCGGGCCAGTTCCACCGACGCGTCGATGTCCTCGGCGGGCCGGTCGAGGTAGAACGCGATCCGGTCAATAAGCCACGATTGCAGCTCGTCGTGAGAAATAATTTCCGATCTGTTCAACACTTTCCTCGCCTCGGTAAGGGGCCTTCTGATATGCCCGGCGGCAGAGCACCTTGAAGATACCCGCGGCCCCACCGGCTGTCACGACCCGCGCGTGAACTATTCGGGAGCGCTCTTTTTCTGTCCTGTAAATTAGGTAATCCCCCGAGTGAAAGGGTTCATTAAGGACACCTTGCCGGTGGTGGCCGGATACGGGCCCAACCCGAATCCAGGCCGGGGGCCGCCACACCGATCCGCCCGCCCTGCCCGCGCCGCGCCCACTCCCGTGACCTGGGCGTTCACCACCAGACCAGACCGCCCAGCGGCAACGCGGCCCCCGCGCCGTCACAGCGCTCCCTCCCGGAATTTTGGGCCCCGCCCGCCCCACCTCGCCGCCATCGAGCTGTCACCCTCGGGTGATACGGTCCCGGCCGACCCGTCCCGGCGGACTCAAGCCCGTGAACCTGCAGGTCACAGGCAGGTGAGAGCGCCATGGCAACGTGCCGGCGGGAGTGCGACGGGACCGTCCAGTAGCAGGCCGCCATCGGGCCCGCCGCCAGTGCGGCGGAGGCGCGTCGGACACTCATCAGTCGCCGATGAGTAGGCCCGGTGCGGTGCAGTGCCTGGAGCAGGAGGGGTGCTACGTGTTACGCGCCGTCCGGGGCGACCCGCTGCGGTGGCTGGGCCGCGCGCGCGAGGCGGTGGCGGCCTGGGGACGCGGCGATCGCCCGGACGGGAGCGCGGCGGAGCAGGGGGTTCAGTGGCGCGGGCGCGTCAGGCCGGGACGTTGTAGGCGATCAGGCCGGTCTCCGTCCCGTTCACCTCCAGCTCGGTGAGCGCGCAGTTGAGGACTCTGGGGAACACGCGGCGGTAGCGCGACAGCGGGATGCCGAGCAGCTCGCACAGGGTGAGCCGCAGCAGGGTGTTGTGCGCGACGACCAGGACGCGTTCGCCGGGGTGCGCGGCGGCGACGTGGCGCAGGGCGGCGGCGCCGCGCGCGGCGGCCTTGCGCGGGTCCTCGGCGCCGGGGAACGGGGCGTTGACCGGGTCGGCGCGGAAGGCGGCGACCTGGTCGGCGGGCAGTTCGGAGAGCGTGCGGCCCTCGGCGGAGCCGAAGTCGACCTCGGTCAGGTCGGCGTCCACCTTGAGCGGCAGGCCGAGCGCGGCGGCGGCCGGGGCGGCGGTGGCGCGGGCACGGCCGAGCGGGGAGGCCCACAGCGCGTCGATCCCGGCGCCGGCGGCCCAGCGGCCGAGCGCCTCGGCCTGGCGGCGGCCGGTGTCGTTGAGCGCGATGTCGCTGACGCCCGCGTACCGGTTCTCGGCGTGCCACACCGTCTCGCCGTGCCGGGCTACGAACAGCCTTGTCACGTGGTCATCCCGTCGTTGTCGCGCGGCGGCCCCGGCGGAACCGCCACCTGGTTGCAATGCGCCGGCAAACCGAGGGTACGGCTTGTTGTAACGTTCCACGCAGCGGTGACGCCGCGTTGCGGCCTCATGTGGCCATGGTCCGGCGAGCGGGTCGCGGCGGGTGTGCGTCGCCGGGATGATCGGGCACGGCACCCCCATCAGATCGCGGCTCGTTCTGTGAAGTTATAGCCAGGAAGCGTTAACAAATCAAGCGGATCGGGCCGGGCGGTGCCTCCCCGGCCTCCTTGGCGCGCCCTCATGAGGGGCGCCCGGACGGCGTTCTGCAGGGACGTTGCCGGAGCACCCCGGCTCGTTTCACAAATCCGTAACGAGCTCTTGACGGTGCCGATCCCTGTGTTACAGGCTCTGTGAACTCCATCACCGTGGGTGTTATCTGCTGGAGGGCACATGAGCGGGCGTTCCCGCGCCGTCGTCGCCGCCGATCTTGGCGCCGAGAGCGGCCGCGTGGTCCTCGGCCGGTTCGACGGGTCCCGCGTCGAGCTGACCGAGGTGCACCGCTTTCCCAACGGTCCGCGTCACGCCGACGGCCTGCTGCGCTGGGACCTGGAGCACCTGTGGTCGCAGGTGCGCATGGGCCTGGCCAAGGCGGGCGCCCTCGCCGGCCGGGTCGACTCGGTCGGCGTCGACACCTGGGGCCTGGACTACGGCCTGCTCGACGCCGACGGGGAGCCGCTGGCCGACCCGGTCAGCTACCGCGACCCGCGCACCCGGGGCGTGCTCGCCGACGCGGTGCGCCGCGTCGGCGCCGAACGGCTGTACGCCGACACCGGCACCCAGCTGATGGAGATCAACGCCGTCTACCAGCTGATGGCCGACGCCGACGCCGGCGTGCTGGAGGACGCGACGACGCTGCTGATGATGGCCGACCTGTTCCACCACCGGCTGTCGGGCGCGACCGTCGCCGAGTACACCGCGGTCAGCACCACGGGCGCCTACGACATGACCCGCCGCGCCTGGGCGACGGGGCTGCTGGACGACCTGGGCGTGCCCACGCACATGCTGCCCGAGGTGGTGGACGCGGGCACCGCCCTCGGCCCGGTGCTGCCCGCCGCGCTCGACCACCCCGCCTACGCCGACGCCACGGTGATCGTCCCCGGCGCGCACGACACCGCCAGCGCCGTGGTCAGCGTGCCGTTCGTCCACTCCGACGCCGGATACGTCTCGTCCGGCACCTGGTCGCTGGTGGGCGTGGAGACCGGGGAGGCGGTCGTCACCGAGGCGGCACGCAAGGCCAACCTCACCAACGAGGGCGGTGTGCGCGGCACCATCCGGCTGCTGCGCAACTGCATGGGCCTGTGGCTGCTGCAGGAGTGCCGCCGCCAGTGGGCGCGCGAGGGCCACCGGTACAGCTACGACGACCTGGTGCGCCTCGCCGAGGCGGCCCCGGCCGCCGTCAGCGTGGTCAATCCCGACCACCCCGGGTTCGTGCAGCCGGGGGACATGCCCGCGCGCATCCGCGACTACTGCCGCCGCACCGGGCAGCCGGTCCCGGCCGGGCCGGACGAGGTCGTGCGGTGCGTGCTCGACAGCCTGGCGCTGGGCTACCGCGCCGCGTTCGACGACATCGCCGAGGTCACCGGGCGCCCCCTGCCCGCCGTGCACATCGTCGGCGGCGGCTCGCGCAACGCGCTGCTCAACCGGCTCACCGCCGAGGTGACCGGGGTGCCGGTCGTCACCGGGCCGGTCGAGGCCACCGCGCTGGGCAACGTGCTCGCCCAGCTCATGGCGCTGGGCGAGCTGTCCGGCCTGGACGAGGCGCGCGCGGCGGTACGGGCCGGGACGCGCACCGGCACGGTCGAGCCGTCCGGCGCGGACCGCTGGTCGGACCTGTACGGCCGTCTGCGCGCGTTCGCGGCGGCAGACCAAGAGGCGGCGTTGGCCGACGAAAGGAGATCATGATGAGGCTGACCAGGACGGTCACCGTCGGTGTCGCGTTCGCCCTCACCGCGAGCCTGGGGCTCGCCGGGTGCAGCAAGAAGGAGAACGCCTCCGGCTCCGGCGGCTCGGGCGACGGCAAGATCAAGGTCGCGTTCGTGCCGAAGCTGCAGGGCATCCCCTACTTCGAGGCGATGAACACCGGCGGGCGCCGTGCGGCCGCCGACCTGGGCGTGGAGTGGATCTACAAGGGCCCCACCACGGCCGATCCGGGCGCGCAGACCGAGGTGGTCAAGTCGCTGATCCAGCAGCGGGTGGACGTGCTGGTGGTCGCGCCCAACGACCCCGACTCGATGGCGCCGATCCTCAAGGACGCCCAGTCCCGCGGCATCAAGGTGATGACGTCCGACACCGACGCGCCCAACTCGGTGCGTGAGCTGTTCGTCAACCAGGCCACCGCCGAGGGCATCGGGCAGACCGTCACCGACGCGCTGCTGGAGAAGATGGGCGGCAAGGGCAAGTACGCCATCGTCTCGTGCGGGCAGACCGCCGGGAACCTCAACTCCTGGATCGCGGTGCAGCGCAAGCACACCGCCGAGAAGTACCCGGACGCCAAGATCGTCGACGTCGTCTACGCGGGCGAGGACGAGGCCAAGGCCACCTCGATGGCCAAGGACCTGATGAACGCCCACCCCGACCTGACGGGGCTGGTGGGCGAGTGCACCACCTCGGCGCCGGGCGTCGCCAAGGCCGTCCGCGAGACCGGCAAGATCGGCAAGGTGTTCACCGTCGGGGTCGGCACCCCGGCGTCGATGAAGCCGTACCTGATGGACGGCTCGTCCAGCACCTCGATCCTGTGGGACGTCGAGCAGCTCGGCTACCTGACGGTGTGGGCCGGCACCCAGCTGAAGAAGGGCACCCCGCTGCAGGCCACCAACAAGGTCAGCGACAAGCTGCCCGCGGTGAAGTACTTCCCCGACCAGAAGATGCTGCTCCTCGGCGACCCGCTGCGGCTCACCAAGGACAACGTCGGCAACTACAACTACTAAGAGGCCCGGCCGGTGGAAGAGGAGACCAACGGCGCCGGGGAGCCGCTGCTGCGGCTGACCGGCGTCCGGCGCCGCTACGGCGGCGTGCAGGCGCTGCGCGGCGTCGACTTCGAGGTGCGCGCGGGGGAGGTGCACGCGCTGGTCGGCGAGAACGGCGCGGGCAAGTCCACCCTCATCAAGATCATTTCGGGGGCGGAGGCGGCCGACGCGGGCACCGTGGAGATGGCCGGGCGGACGCTGCCCGGCGGCAGCACGGCGGCGGCGTTCGAGGCGGGGATCGCCACCGTCTACCAGGAGCCGCAGCTGTTCGGCGAGCTGCCGGTCGCCGAGAACATCTTCATCGGCCGGGAGCTGCGCCGCCGCGGCATGGTCGACCGGGCCGCGCAGCGCCGCCGCGCCGTCGAGCTGCTGCGCCGCCTCGGCCTCGATCCCGGCCTGGCCGACGTGCGCGTCGCCGACCTGCCGGTGGCGCAGCGGCAGCTGGTGTCGATCGCCAAGGCGTTCGCGCACGAGGCGAAGGTGCTGATCCTGGACGAGCCGTCGGCCATCCTCACCGACCGCGAGATCGAGGTGCTGTTCGGCGTGCTGCGGTCGGTGCGGTCGCACGGCGTCGGCGTCATCTACATCAGCCACCGGCTGGACGAGCTGACCGTCATCTCCGACCGCGTCACCGTCATGCGGGACGGCTCCCGGGTCACCACGCGGCCGACCGCCGAGCTGACGATCCGTGAGATCGCGCGGCTGATGGTCGGGCACACGCCGGTCGGCGCGGCGCAGCGGCGGGCCGTGCCGGACGGTCCCGCGGTGCTGGAGACGGCCGGCCTGTCGCGGCGCGACGCCTTCCGCGACGTGTCGTTCCAGGTGCGCGCCGGCGAGGTCGTCGCGTTGTTCGGGCTGGTCGGGTCCGGCACCGGGGCGATCGCGCGGGCCCTGTACGGGATCGACCCGCCGGACGCCGGCACGCTGCGCGTGGCGGGCCGTGAGGTCCGTCCCCGCACGCCGGCGGACGCGGTCGCCGCCGGGCTGGCGATGCTGCCCGGCGACCGCAAGGCCCAGGGCGTGTTCGCGTCCAAGAGCATCGGCTTCAACATCTCCGTCGGGCACCTGCCGGTGTTGAGCCGCGCCCGCGTGTGGGTGGACCGGGCCCGCGAACGCGCCGTCGCCTCCCAGTTCATCGACCGCATCCGGATCAAGGCGCCCGGCCCGGCGACGCCGGTCGGCACGCTGTCCGGCGGCAACCAGCAGAAGGTCGTGCTCGCCCGCCAGCTCGTGGAACGGCCGCCCGTGCTGGTGCTGGAGGAGCCCACCCAGGGCGTGGACGTCGGCGCCAAGGACGAGATCCACGACCTGGTGCTCGGCCTGGCCGACGAGGGCAGCGCCGTGCTGGTGGTGTCCAGCGACCTGCCCGAGACGATCCGCCTGGCCGACCGCGTCCTGGTGGTGCGGGGCGGGCGGATCGTCGGCGAGTTCCCGCACGGCGCCGCGCAGGCGGACGTCCTGGCCGCCGCCGCGGGCGACTCGGGCGACGCCGCGGGCGACGGCACTGACCAGGATGCAGGCCAGGACACGGGCCGGGGCGCGGACGACGGCCGGGCCGACGAGAGCGGAGAGGAACGATGACGGCGCTCGCACGGCCTTGGGCGCGGCGTCCCGCGGCGGGCGCGATCGAGGGCCAGGAAGTCGTGCTGATCGGTGTGATCGCGCTGCTGTGGACGGCGCTGGGCCTGTCGGTCGACACCTTCTTCACCGCGTCCAACCTGCAGAACATCCTGGCCACGGTGGCGCCGGTGACGATCATCGGGGTCGGGATGACGGCGGTCATCGTCACCGCGGGCATCGACGTGTCGGTCGGCAGCGCCATGGCCGTGGTGATGGTGATCGTGGCGCAGCAGCTGCGTGACGGCGGCCTGGCGTTCGGGCCCGCGGTCGGGCTGGCGCTGCTGGTCGGCGGCGTGCTCGGCCTGCTCAACGGGGCGCTGGTCGCCTACGGCCGGGTGCATCCGATCATCATTACGTTCGGCACGCTCAACCTGTACCGGTTCGTCGCGCTGCAGATCTTCGACGGGCGGGAGGTCGCCGGGGTGCCCGGCACGCTCGGCCTCCTGGGCGGCGGCGCCGAGGGCCGCACGTTCGGGCTGCCGCACTCGTGGCTGCTGGCGGTCGTGCTGGCCGCGCTGATGTGGGCGTACATGCGGCACGTCCCGACCGGGCGGCACCTGTACGCGATCGGCGGCGACGCCGAGGCGGCGCGGCTGGCCGGGGTGCGCGTCACCCGGCGCCTGCTCACCGTGTACGCCGCGACCGGGCTGCTGGCCGGGCTGGCCGCCTGCTGCGTGATCGGCGGCGGCGGGCTGGTCGCGCAGAGCGCCGGGACCGGCATGGAACTGCAGGTCATCGCCGCCGTGGTGATCGGCGGCACCAGCATCCAGGGCGGCCGCGGCACCGTGCTCGGCACCGTGCTGGGCGCGCTGCTGGTCGGCACCGTCACCAGCGCGGTCACCCTGCTGGGCTGGCCGAACGAGCTGACCTCGCTGTTCATCGGAGTGTTCATCCTCGTGGCGGTCGGGTCCGACCTGCTGCGCGAGCGCCGGAGGCGGTCCCTGTGACGCCGCAGTCGACGAGTAAGCCCGCGGACACCACCACGCGTGACGACGCGTCGGGGGCGCGGCCGCCCTCGCCCCTGGCCCGGCTGGGCCGCCTGCTGCTGCACGACCGGGTGGCGCTGCTGATCCTGCTGCTGGTCGTGCTGGTCGCCTGGATGATGATCCTCGACCGGGGCGGCTACCTGCTCGGCCCGTACGACGCCACGTACATGGCGGCGGCGCTGGAGTCGTTCGTGCCGCTGTGCATCCTGGCGCTGGCCGAGATGCTGGTGATCCTCTCCGGGCGGGGCGGCATCGACCTGTCGGTCGGGGCGATGGTGAGCCTGACCGGCATGGCGTTCGGGTTCATGGTGGGCGAATGGGGCTGGCCGCTGTGGCCGTCCCTGGTCGCCGCGCTGGCGTTCGGCACGGCGCTCGGCGCGGTCAACGGGTTCCTGGTGGCCGTGCTCGGCTTCCCCTCGCTGATCGCCACGCTGGCCACCGGGTACGCCTACAGCTCGCTGGCGCTGGTCAGCAACGACAACGCGCCGATCTCCACCAAGCCCGTCCAGGACCTGCACGACCTGACCAGCATGACCGAACCGCCCCTCGGGCTGCCGCCGGTGCCCAGGCAGTTCTTCACCTTCCTGATCCCCTGCGCCGTGCTGGTGTGGCTGCTGGTCAACCGCACCGCGTTCGGGCGCCGGCTGTACGCGGTCGGCACCAACGAGACCGCGGCCCGGTACGCGGCGCTGTCGGTCGGCGGGGTGCGGTTCCGCGCGTTCGCGCTGGCGGGGCTGCTGTCGGGGGTGGCGGCGGTCGTCACGGTGGGGCAGTTCGCCTCGGCGCGTCCCGACGCCGGGACCGTCGGCAACGGCATGGCGCTGCCCGCGATCACCATCGCCGTGCTGGGCGGGGTCGCCATCACCGGCGGCGTCGGCCGGGTCGGCGGCGTGATCGTCGCGGCGCTGCTGGTGGTGTGGCTCAACGCCGGGATCCTGCTGTACTT
The DNA here is from genome assembly GCF_040642915.1 of Actinomadura sp. NPDC047616. NCBI lineage: Bacteria > Bacillati > Actinomycetota > Actinomycetes > Streptosporangiales > Thermomonosporaceae > Actinomadura > Actinomadura sp. NPDC047616. The sequence continues at coordinate 148,230 of NZ_JBEYTB010000002.1, read as the reverse complement.
CGAGGGGTCGGCGGGCTCGCGCTTCCAGCTGCTGGCCCTCGGCGTGCTGCTGATCGCCTCCACGCTGCTCAACGCGGTGGCCGGACGGAGCCGGCGACGACGACGTCCCCGGTAGATCGAGAACAGGCCGACGACGGGCCCGCCGCGGGCGCGCGGTGGGCGCGCGGGGAGGTCGCCACACGCGCGAGGATGGTGCCATGGAGCAAGGGGAGAGCGATGCGCGGGGCGCCTCGCGGCGGGCGCAGGGACCTTCGGAGCGGCAGCGGCTGATCGCCGAGCAGGTGCTGTCGGAGGGGTCGGCGTCGGCCGCCGACCTCGCCGAGCGGTTCGGCGTCAGCCTGATGACGATCCATCGGGACCTGGACGAGCTGGAGCGCCAGGGGGTGGTCCGCAAGTTCCGCGGCGGGGTGACCGCCCAGCCGTCCGGGGTGTTCGAGAGCAACGTCGCCTACCGCCGCAAGTCGATGCGGGCGGAGAAGGACGCGGTGGCCGAGCGCGCCGTCCGGCTGATCGAGCCGGGCATGGCGGTGATGCTGGACGACTCGACCACCACGCTGGCGCTGGCGGCGCGGCTGGCGGAGGTGACGCCGCTGACGGTGGTCACCAACTTCCTGGAGGGGCTGAACCTGCTGGCGCAGTTCCGCGGGATCCGGCTGATGGCGCTGGGCGGCGACTACGACGCCATGCACGACTCGTTCCTGGGCGTGTCCTGCGTGGAGGCGATCGAGTCGCTCAGCGTGGACCTGTGCTTCGTGTCGACGTCGGCGGTGTCGGCCGGCTACGCCTTCCACCAGGAGCAGCACATCGTGTCGGTGAAGCGCGCGATGCTGGCGTCGGCGGCGCGCAACGTGCTGCTGCTCGACCACACCAAGCTGGGCCGCACGGCGCTGCACCGGGTGGCGCCGCTCGCCGAGTTCGAACGCGTCATCGTCGACGCGGGGGCGTCCCCCGAGGCCCTGCGCGATCTCGACGAGCACAAGGTCGCCTACGACGTGGCGACGCTGTGACCCCGGCCACCGCGCCGCCCGTGTTGGGGGCCGGAGTTTTCGGGCATGGTGGGGATCTGATATCGGATAAGTGATCAAAACACTGATTTAACGCAGGGGGATTTCGTGACCGTTCCCAACGTCACGTTCAACAACGGTGTCACCATGCCACAGCTCGGTTACGGTGTGTGGCAGGTTCCGGACGCCGAGGCCGAGCGGGTCGTCAAGGTCGCGCTGGAGACCGGCTACCGCAGCGTCGACACCGCCGCGGCCTACGAGAACGAGGAGGGCACGGGCCGCGCCCTGCGCGACTCGGGCGTCCCGCGCGAGGAGCTGTTCGTCACCACCAAGCTGTGGAACAGCGACCAGGGGTACGACTCGACGTTGCGCGCCTTCGACGCCAGCATGGAGCGTCTCGGCCTGGAGTACCTGGACCTCTACCTCATCCACTGGCCGATGCCGAGCCGCGACCTGTACGTCGACACCTGGCGCGCGTTCGAGAAGCTGTACGCCGACGGCCGCGTCCGCGCCATCGGCGTGTCCAACTTCACCGTCGAGACGCTCACCCGGCTGTTCGACGAGACCGAGGTGGTGCCGGTCCTCAACCAGATCGAGCTGCACCCGTACCTGCAGCAGGAGGAGCTGCGCGCCTTCCATGCCGAGCACGGCATCCTCACCGAGGCGTGGAGCCCCCTCGGCCAGGGCCAGGGCCTGCTGGAGGACGCCGAGCTCGCCCGCCTGGCCGGAAGGCACGGCAAGACCCCGGCGCAGCTGGTGCTGCGCTGGCACCTGGAGGTGGGCAACGTGGTCATCCCCAAGTCGGCGACCCCGTCGCGCATCGCCGAGAACTTCGACGTGTTCGACTTCGAGCTGACCGACGAGGACAAGGCCGCGATCGCCGCCCTCGACAAGGGCACCCGCTTCGGCCCGGACCCGGCGACGTTCGAGGTCCTTGGCTGAACCCGCGTGCCTCTACCCGCGTGACACGGGCGGTCGGGAAGCCTTAACGCGGAGGTCACCCGGCCGGTGGACGGGCGTTCCGGGCGGCGGGGAGCTTACCGGGCGTGAGCATCCCCCGCCGCCCCGCGTTCAGGCTGACGGCGGCCACCGCCCTCGCGGCGGTGGCCGCCGCGTCGTCCGCCCCCGTCCCGCCGGCCCCGCGGCCGGCGGCCCCGATCGCCGCCGCCGTGCCCGTCCGCGACGCCGTGCCCGCGGGTCCGTGCCGTGGCTCGTCAACGGCCGACCTGGACGGCGACGGCGCCGAGGACGTGGCGGCGGGCGCCCCGTACGCGACGGTCGGCGGGCAGGCCCGGGCGGGCGCCGTCGCCGTGCGGCACGGCGGCGGGGTCGTCCGGCTGTCGCAGCGCGGCACCGACCCGGCCGAACGCGGCGACGGGTTCGGCGCCGCGCTGGCGGTCGGCGACCTCAACGGCGACCGCTGCGGGGATCTGGCGGTGGGCGTGCCGGACGAGACGTTCGGCGCGCGGCGTTCGGGCACCGACGGTCAGGGCGCCGTCCAGGTCTTCTTCGGGTCGCCGTCCGGGCCGGTGGAGGGGCCGCTGCTGTCGATGCGCACGCTGCGGCGGCCCCACGGCACGGACCGCTTCGGAGCGGCCCTCGCCGCGGCCGACGTCGACGGCGACCGGGACGACGAACTCCTCGTCGGCGTGCCCGGACTGCCGGGAGGCGGCGGCGTGGCCGTGTTCGGGCTGCGCGGACGCGGCGCGGCGCGCGGGCTGCGGCCCGGACCGCTGCTGCGGGCGCCGTCCGGCGCCGTCGGCACCGACGACTTCGGCGCGGTGCTGGCGGCGGGCGACTTCGACGGCGACGGCCGCGCGGAGATCGCCGTCGGCGCGCCCGGCGACGGGGAGTACGGCGAGGGCGCGGTGACCGTCCTCGATCCGCTGACCCGCGCCGCGCGGCGCCTCACGCAGGCCGCGCCCGGCGTGCACGGCGCACCCGAACGGTTCGACCGTTTCGGCGCGGCGCTGGCCGCCGGGGACTTCGACGATGACGGCGTCGACGACCTGGCCGTCGGCGTGCCGGGGGAGGACGACGGCCGCACCCCGGCCGGTCACTCCGAGGGCGCGGTGCAGGTCCTGCACGGGCCGTCGATGCGTCAGCGCGCCCCCATCGTGTCCCAGCGCCGTCCCGGCGCCTACGACGGGTTCGGCGCCGCGCTGGCGGCGGGCGATCTGGACGGCGACGCAGTGGCGGACCTGGCGATCGGGGCGCCGGGGCGGGGGGCCGTGCGGACGTTGCGCGGCGTGCGTCATCGCGGGTTGTCGGAGCGGGGCGGCCTGCGCGTCGAGCCGGGCGGCCGGAGCCAGTTCGGGTGGGCGCTGCTCATACGCAACCGGACCCTGTACGTGGGTGCGCCCGGGGCGCGGGGTTTCGCCGGGGCCGTCACGGTGGTGTCCGGCGGCTCGTCGCTCGCAACGCTCCCGATGCCGACGGACGGCCTGCTGGGCTACGCGCTGGGTTGAACGAGCACATGCCGACCGGTGCCCGTCCGCGTTCATGCTCGGCCTCGCGTAGGCAACTGAGGCGTCCGGCGGGCCCTGCCGGAGAGCCGTAAGGGTCAGGCCGGGCGGCCCAGCGAACGCGCGCCGTCGTGAACGGTGAACTGCACGGCGCTGGACACGGGCGCGCCCCTGCGGGTGACGTAGGGGACCGTATGGAAGTCCGCCGTCATCTCACCGGGTGCGGCCCTGCACAGCAGGTAGCCGCGGCGCTGGTCGATGAGCGCGATGTGCGGGTTCTCGGCGCGGATGGCGGCGTTGGTGGACGGGTCGGGTTCTCCGTCGCCCTCGCTGGCGATGGACGTGGCGACCAGCTCCACCCCGACGTGCGCCGAGTCCGGGTCGTCGAAATCGGCGAGCAGGTCGTTGGCGTGGGCGACGTGCACGTCACCGGTGAGGACGACGGGATTGCGCGCACCCGACGAGACGAGCGCGTTCATCAGGCGGGTTCGTTCGGCGGCGTAACCGTCCCAGCCGTCCAGCGCCATCTCCCGCCCCGGGCCGAGCCGGTGGTCGCGCTGGGCCAGGAAGACCTGCTGCGCCAGGACGTTCCACCGGGCGCGTGACGTACGCAACCCCTGGTCGAGCCAGCGCAGCTGGCCGTCACCCAGGAGCACGCGCTTTTCGTTCAGCCGTGCGTCGCAGTTGAGGCGCAACCCGTCGTCGCAGGGTTGCCCGCTGCGGAACTGCCGGGTGTCGAGCATGTGGAACACGGCCAGGTCGCCCCACTGGATGCGTCGCGTGAGGCGGATCCGTCCGGGGCCGCGTAGGGACGAACGCCGCAGCGGCATGTTCTCGTAATAGGCGCGTACGGCGGCCCGCCTGCGGGCGACGAAAGTTCGTTCCCGTGCTTCGGGGCTGTCGCCCGCCCAGTTGTTCTGCAGTTCGTGGTCGTCCCAGACCACCGCCCACGGGGCCGTCGCATGGGCGGTGCGCAGGTCGGGGTCGGACTTGTACTGGGCGTGGCGGCGCCTGTAGTCGGCGAGCGTCAGGCACGTGCTACGGCCGGTGTGCCTGCGGACGATGCGCATCGGGTCGTCGTCCTTGGCCGCGCCCTCGTAGATGTAGTCGCCCAGGTGCACCACCAGGTCGGGGTGCTGTTCGGCCAGGCGGCGGTAGGCGGTGAAGTAGCCCTGTTCGTAGTTGGCGCAGGAGGCCGCCGCGAACGTCACGGGTGTGAGCGCGCCCTGGGCGGGGGCGGTACGGGTCCGGCCGGTGGGGGACAGGTGCCCGTCGGCCCGGAACCGGTAGAAGTACTCCGCCCCCGGGCGAAGACCGTCGACCTCCACATGGACGCTTCCGGCGTCGGCATACCGGGCCGTGGCACGGCCCGCGCGCACGATACGGCGGAACCGCTCGTCCTCGGCCACCTGCCACTGCACGTCGACGTCCCGCCGGGGAAGGCCGCCGTGACCGTCCTCGGCCAACGGACGCGGCGCCAGCCGTGTCCACAGGACCACGCCGTCAGGCGCGGGGTCCCCGGAGGCGACACCGAGTTCGAACGGGTCCGTCAGGGCGCGGCCTTGGAGGCGTCGTGCGGGCAGAGGCGCCAGGGGAGCCGACACCGTCGCCGCTCCCGCGATGGACAGGAAACTCCTGCGGGTCACGTCCACGTCTCCACTTCAGGCGACGTGTTCGAGGGCCGTGGGAGCATCGTCCGACCGGCAGCCCAACGGCCGGTGAAACCCCGGGTGTCACCGGCCGTGTCCGCCCCGTCTCACCGGGGGAGGTCACCGGTGAAGGTCGCCGCGCAGTACTCGCTGGACGAGGTCGTCGCGCAGCTGCCCGTACCCCGTGCGGGCCCACAGGCTGTCGTCCGCGTCGACCTCGTAGTACGGCACCGCGCGTCCGTCCACCCTGTCGAGCAGCATCTGCGGGGTGCGGCGGGCGCGGACGGCCTTGGCGCAGTCGTGGCACGCCTTGACGCGCAGCCGTTCGCGGCTGCCCAGCGGACGCCAGTTCACGGTGACCGCCGAGTCGCCGTGCAGCGGGTTGAAGAAGCACAGCGGGCTGCCCGGGGTCTCCCGGCCGCCGTCCGCCAGCGACTGTGCCGACGCCAGCGCGTCCAAGCCCCGGTCGACCAGGACGAGCACCCCGGCCAGGTCCGGCAGGCCGCGCGCCGCGTCCAGCACCTTGCCCGCCGCCTGGTAGGCGTCCAGCGCCTCGGTCATCAGGGCCCGCACGCGCGGTGCCGAGGCGTCGACGTCGGTCCGGTCCAGCAGCTCGCCGAACGCCACGACCTCGCGGGCGGCCTGCTCGCGCAGTTCCTCCTCGTTCGCGCGCAGGGCGGTGGCCAGCACCGTGCGCGGCAGCCGGTGCGACGACGGCGCGGGGACGCGGCCCGTCCGCCGCCACCGCCACACCGCCAGCCCGGCGACGGCGGCCACGCCCAGCCCTGCCGCCCCGAGGACCAGGGGCACCGTTCCGCCGCCATCGTCGCCGCCCCTGCCGGAGGAACTGTCGGAGCCGACGGGCCCGCCGCCGCGGCCGGCGGAGGGACGCGGCCGGCCCAGGTGCGCGGTGGCGGCGTCGTACTCGGCCTTGCCCCGGCCCGCCGCGATCAGGTCGACGGCGCGGATCAGCCGGTCGGCCAGCGGCGCGTCCTTCATCTCGTCCAGGAAGAACGGCACCTGCGCGGCGTACCGGGTGTTCTCCTGCTGTTCGGGCGTGCCGCCCCACTGCCGTGCCGCGAGCTGGTCCTGGAAGTCGTCCAGGGACAGGTACGCGCCGTCGCGGCCGAGCCGGTCGTGCACGACGGTGAGGAGCTGGTCGGGGTCCTCCCAGGTGCCGCCCTTCACCAGCGGCACGAGCACGACGTGGACGCGGATCGGCGACCGGCGCATGCGGGCCAGCAGCGCCTGCCGCCGCCCCTTCGGCAGGGCGGACGCCAGCGACGGGTCCACGTAGATCGGCGACCTGCGCAACGACGCCGCGATCCGTTCACCGGGCGACGGCGCGCTCCGGACGCCGGGAAGACGTTCAACCGACCCGTGTTCAACCGACCCGTGTTCAATCGACACCGAGAGACTCCAGCACGGCCGAGGGCAGTTCGCGACGGCGCGACGCGGACACGAACCTGGACCAGCGCCCGGGGACGCTGTAGTGGGGACGGCCGCCGGGGACTCGCAGCGCCCTGTCCACCAGCGACGACGGGGGCACGGCGGCGCAGTCCGCGCACACGGGGCGGGTCCCGTGCCCCTTGTTGTAGCGGCGCCCGGCGGACGGCCCGTGCAGCGGGTTGACGAAGCACGGCGCCGAGGGGCGGGACTTCGCCCCGTCCAGCACCTCCCGGCCCTGCCGTGCCAGCACGATCACCCACACCAAGCCGAGTACGGTCTCGTCGGCGTCCGCCGCGTCCTCCGCGCCCTGGGCGACGTCGTCGAAGAGGATCTGTGCGGCGTCGTAGGCACGGGCGGCATAGGCGTGCCCGGGGGACTCCTCGTGGTCGGGCAGCATGTCGCGCAGTTCGCCGAGTGTGCGGGCGGCGCGCGTACGCAGATAACGCACCGAGGGTTTGGTCTCCCTACGGGGTGGCGTCTTGGGCCGCGCGCGCAGGGCGCGAATTCCTGCCGTCGGGGCGCGGACCAACGCGAACAGCAGCAACGCCGCAAGGGGGCCGACGGCGAGAAGCCCTGTGAGGAACGGCCCCCAGAACTCGGCCTCCAACGGCGGTTCCTCCTGCCCGAAGGGCGGCGGTGCGCTGTAGAGGGTGGGCGTGCCGGCAGGGGCGGACGGGGCCGAGGCCACGGTGTCGAACAGCCGCCGCAACCGGTCGGGCACGTCCGCCATGGGCGCTTCCAGGTCGGCGGGGGAGCGGACCTCCCTCGGCGTGTAGCGGATGTCGCGCGGGACGCGGAACGGCAGAACCTCTATGTATCCGTGCTCATTGACGAGGATGTACAGGCCGTCGCGTCCCACCCGTTCACGCAGGCCGAACAGGAACGCGTCGTCATACCCGAAGGACTCCGAGTCCATCGAGTTGGGCATGACGACGACGAACACGGGAACGCCGATGCGCTCGGCCGTCTCGGCCATCTCGGCCTTGACCCGTTTGCGGTCGGCTCGGCTGAGGGCGTCCGTCAGATACATGTCGACGGACAGCGGATCCTCGGCGAGCTCCGCCGCCACCCGAGCGAACCGGGCCTCCTCATGCGGCGCGGGCGGTGGCGCCGCCATGGCGGGACCCGCGGGCGCCCAGAGGCCGGTGAGCAGCAGCGCGGCGACGAGCACCGTCATCAAGCGTCTGATCATCGTCGAGCCGCCCGGGCCGGATTACGGCGGGACCTTCGGCGCAGCAACAGCACCAGCAGCGGCACTCCGGTCAGGGCGGTGCCCGCCGCGAACGCCGCCATCTCCTTGCGGTCTCTGATGTCGCTCCGGCTGGGGCCGTCGGAGGGCCGGTCCTCGCGCGCCCTCTCGCGGGCCTGCTCGATCCTGCGCTGCACGTCGGGCGCGGACACGATGTCGACGAACCGCGCTATCTGTTCCACGGCCCCCTCGTCCCGTCCCTTCTGCAGGGACGCCGCGGTCCACGCGCGATCGGCCGGCAGCGTTCCACCGAACTGCCGCGCCGTGCCGTACCCGGACGGATCGGTGATGATGTACATGCCGTCCTTGCCGAGCCGGTCGTGCAGCGACGCGATCAGCTCCCGGTGCCTCGGCGAGGTCGCCATTGAGTTCGGCGTCACCACCACGTACGCCGGGACGCCCAGCCGCGCCACCGCGGCGCGGATCCGCTCGTGCGCGTCGTAGGGCAACGCCCGCGGGGCATGGTCGGTGACCTGGATCGGGTCCTCGGCCAGCAGCCGCGCGAGCCGGTCGGCGAGGCTCGCCGGAGTCGGTGAAGGCGCGGCGGCGCGCGCCGTGCCGGTGAGAACGGATCCGGCCAGCGCGAAAGTCACGAACAAGGCGAACCACCGCACATCCGGAGTCTAACGACGATCACCCCACCGGCCTCAGCGGCCCCATCTATCACAACCCCGCTTCGTATTCACATGATCACTGAAAGTAATGTTGATCTCGTGGGGGGAGATCAGGGGGACGGTGAACGCGGCTGCTGGGCGGGCCCGGGCGGGCTACGGGTCACCGCCGTCCGGCTGAGCGGCGCCCACCGGGTGTGGGCGGACGCCGCCGGCGTGCCCGCGGGGGTGCCGGGCGCGTTCCTCGTGACCGACGGAGGCGCCCGCGTCGGCCGCGGCTACTACCCGACCGTCGAGGAGTTGTCCGAGGTCGTGGACCTGGCGTCCCTGCGACCCTGCGATCCCGGCACCTGACCGAGGTGGCAAGCTTGAGCCCACGTTCGTACGGCTCGGTGGCGAGGAGGGTGCGGTGTCGAAGGAGTTCGACGTCGTCGTGGTGGGATCGGTCAACGCGGATCTGGTCGTCGGTGTCGAGCGGCGCCCGGCGCCCGGCGAGACCGTGCTCGGGTCCGACCTGGCCACGTATCCGGGCGGCGTGGGCGGCAACCAGGCGGCGGCCGCGGCGCGGCTCGGCGGCCGGGTCGGCATCCTGGCCCGGGTCGGCGACGACGGGCACGGCGAGTTCCTGCGCGGGGCGCTCGCCGACGCGGGGGTGCGGCTGGAGCACCTGCTCGTCACGCCCGGCCCGTCCGGCGTCGCCCTCATCACCGTGGGGCCGGACGGCGACAACAGCATCATCGTCTCGCCCGGCGCCAACGCCCGCCTCGCCCCGGACGACGTCGCCGCGGCACGCGACATGATCTCCTCGGCGGCGGTCGTGTCGTTCCAGCTCGAGACCCCCGTGCCGACCGTCCTGGCCGCCGCGCGGGCGGCCGCGGACGCCGGGGCGCGCGTCGTGCTGAACCTGTCCCCGCCCGCCCCCGTGCCGGGCGAGCTGCTGGCGCTGTGCGACCCGCTGGTGGTCAACGAGCACGAGGCGGCGTTCCTGCTCGGACGCGGCAGCGAGGAGAGGTTCGAGACCCCCTCGGCGATGGCCGAGGCGCTGCTGGAGCGCGGCCCCCGTTCGGTGGTCATCACACTCGGCGGGGACGGCGCGCTGACGGCGGACGCGTCCGGTGTGGTCTCCGTCGCGTCCCCCAAGGTGGAGGTCGTGGACACCACGGGCGCGGGGGACGCCTTCACCGCCGCGTTGTGCCTGCGCCTGGCCCATGGGGACGCCCTGGACGAGGCCGCGCGCTACGCGGCGCGGGTGGGGGCCGCGGCCGTCCGCAAGCCGGGCGCGCAGAGCTCCTACCCCACGGCGGACGACGAACTGCCGCTCTGATCGGCGTCCCGGCCGTTGCGCCGGCGGCGCCGCCGGACGGCCACCAGCGCGCCCACGGCGACGGCGAGCACGGCCGCCAGGCCGGCTGCCGCCAAGGGCGAGCGTCCGAAGACCTCCAGCCATCCCCACACCACCGCGTACCCGCCGACCACCCACGGCGGCGTCCACAGCAACGACCCCAGCGCCGAGGCCACCAGGTAGCGGGGCATGGGCATGCGGGTCACGCCCGCGCAGATCGGGATGGCGTGCCGGAGCCCCGCCACCCAGTGCGCCGCGAACACCGCCAGCGCCCCGCGCCGGGACACCAGACCCTCGACGCGGCGCAGGTGGTGTTCGCCGACCCGCCGCCCCACGCGCGAGGCGTAGACGCGCGGCCCCACCCCGCGGCCGATCCAGTAGTACGCCTGGCCGCGCACGAAGATGATGAGCACGGAGGCGATGACGGCGAGCCACAGCGGCATGCCCAGGAAGGAGTCACGCATCGCGTCCCCGTGCCTCCTCCCGGTCGCCGCGCACGGTCTCTTAGGTAAGCCTAACCATCGGGGCGGGATGCAGCGCGCCTCCGGAGCCGTTCCAGGTCGGCCGCCACGTCGTGGACGTCGGCCCCCAGGTCGAAGAAGCTGAACAGGAACAGGTCGTCGGCGGTCTCGATCTCCAGCAGCCGGGTGTGCAGCAGCAGGCGCCGCCGCTCGTCCACCCGGATCGCCGCCACCGCGGGCCAGGCCAGCCGGCGCCTCCCCGCGTACCCGCGCACCACGGTCACGCCCTCGGCGTCGGCGGCGACCCGTACCGGCGCCAGGACGTCCCGCAGGGCGAGCGCGGCCAGCCCGAAGGCGGCCACCCCCGCCAGCAGCAGGAACTGCCGGTCGCCGGACGACACCGCGGCCAGCGTCGCCACCACCACGGCGGCCCCCGCCTTGACCGCGATGTGCACCGGCGGCACCCGCCAGCTCCGCGGCGCCCCGCCTTCCTCGTTCACACCGGTCACGGTAGCAACGCTCCGGCACCCGTCACCGGACCACGGCGGGCTCCGGCGACGGGACGAAACGCATGATCCGTGCGATTGGGCGGCGCATCCGTCCGATAGCGTCTGGGCATGCGACTCGGCGTGCTGGACGTGGGCTCGAACACCGTGCATCTCCTGGTGGTGGACGCCCATCAAGGGGCGCGCCCTCTGCCCGCCTTCTCCCACAAGGAGGAACTGCGGCTGGCCGCCCATCTGGACGGCGACCGCCTGTCGGACGAGGGCGAGTCCCGGCTGAACGAGTTCGTCGACGAGGCGTTGCAGGTCGCCGAGGACAAGGGCGTGGAGGACCTGGTCGCCTTCGCCACCTCCGCCGTGCGCGACGCCGTCAACGGCGAGGAGGTGCTCGCCCGGATCCGCGCGCGGGCCGGCGTGGACATCCGCGCGCTGTCGGGCCCCGACGAGGCGCGGCTGACGTTCCTGGCGGTGCGGCGCTGGTTCGGCTGGTCCTCCGGACGCCTGCTGGTGATCGACATCGGCGGCGGCTCGCTGGAGATCGCGGCGGGCATCGACGAGGACCCGGACGTGGCGATCTCACTGCCGCTGGGCGCCGGGCGGCTCACCCGCGACCACCTGTCCGCCGACCCGCCGTCCCCCGACGAGCTGCGGGCGCTGCGCCGCCACGTCCGCGCCGAGATCGCCCGCCGGGTCGGCGACGTGGTGCGGTTCGGGCCGCCCGACCACGCCGTGGCCACCTCCAAGACGTTCAAGCAGCTGGCCCGCATCACCGGGGCCGCCCCCACGTCGGACGGCCCCTACGCCAAGCGGCTGCTGCACCATGCCGACCTGGTCGAGTGGACCGAGAAGCTGGCCCGCATGACCGTCGACGAGCGGGCCGACCTGCCCGGCGTGTCCGAGCAACGGGCGCCGCTGCTGCCCGCGGGGGCGATCGTCGCCGACGCCGTGATGGACCTGTTCGGCCTGGCGGAGCTGGAGATCTGCCCCTGGGCGCTGCGCGAGGGCGTCATTCTGCGCCGCCTCGACATGATCACCGGCTGAGGGCTCAGCGTCCGTTGGCGTGTCCGCCGAAGATCCCTCCGGGGGGCACGTGGAGCCCGCTCATCAGCTGCGAGACGGTCACGAACCGGTAGCCCTTCCGGGCGAGCCGGTTCAGGATGCGCGGGACGGCCTCCACCGTCGGGCGCCGAGTGTCGTGCAGGAGGATGACCGCGCCCGGGCGGGCCGACGACACGGTGCGGTCCGCGATCGCCCGGGGGTCGCCCGTGGTTTCGTCGTGGACGTCGACGTTCCACGTCGCCTGCACCAGCCCCAGGGACGCGGCGACCCGCCCCACCGTGCCGTTGGTCGAGCCGTACGGCGGCCGTAGCAGCCTCGGTGCGCGTCCCACGGCGCCGCGCACGATCTGCTGCGTGCCCTGCACGTCCATGTTGACCTGAAGGGCGGGCATGCGTCCCAGGTCACGGTGGTTCTGCGTGTGGTTGCCGATCTCGTGCCCCCCGGCGACCTGCCGGCGCAGCAGGTCGCGATGGACGACGGCGTTACCGCCCACCACGAAGAACGTGGCGCGGGCTCCGTGGGCGGCCAGCGTGTCCAGCAGCCGCCCCGTGTAGGGCCCGGGGCCGTCGTCGAACGTCAGCGCCACGCACTTGGCCCGGCGGCAGTCCACGGACGGGAGCGGCGTGGCCGACTGCGGGCCCAGGTTCGGCGCGCGGGACGGGAGGTCGGTGGGGGACGGGCTGCCGGACGCCCCCCGACGCAAGGCCAGCTTCGGCCGGTAGGCCAGGGCGGCCTGGCGCGCGCGCCGCCCGAAGTCCGACAGCAGCGGTCCGAACTCCGCGCCGTCCAGCACGACGGCGACCCGTCCGGCCGTCCCGGGCGCGATGGCGTAGTCGCTGAACTCCACCACCAGGTCGCCCTCGGAGTTGAAGCCCATGGAGGAGAACAGCCGGGGATCCGGCCGGACCCGCGCGGGGTTGGCCTGGCTGCCCACGTGCTCGCGGACCCGCTGCGCCAGCGCGGCCAGCCCGTGCGGCCCGTTCACCAGGTCGGCGGACGGGTGCACCGTCCGGGTGGCGTCGTCGTACCACAGCGTGCGCCGCGACTCGCCCCCCGTGGAGCCCAGGAACCGGGACGTCACCAGCCGGACCCCGACCACGTCGCCCGACGCGGCCGTCAGCGACCACTGGACGTTGAGCTCCGGCACGTCCCCGGCGGGCAACGGCGCGGTGCGGGCGGTCGCGGAGTCGAACGGGGCCACCTCCTCGTCCACGGCGGCGGCCAGCGCCTTCGTCAGCTCGGGCGCGCCGGGGACGTCCGGGTACCCGGTGAACACCCGGTGGCGCTCGTCCCGCTGGAGGCGCGTCACGGTGGTCATCCCGGGCACCGCGGCCGGGTCGGTGCTGCGGATCGTGGTGATGGAGCCCTCGGGCGCCGTGGTGTGCCTGCTCGGCTGTGCGGTGCATCCGGCGAGGACCACCGCCCCGAGCGCCGTCGCCGCGGCACCGTGCCGTAGGCCGGTCAGCCGCCGGCGCGTCCCGGACAACAGAGCACTCCCTCCGTAGGCGACGCTGGACGGTGTGGACGACGGTGGCCGCACCCTGACTCTGGCGAGCTCGCCTCAGAGCCGACGTGCCAGGTTAATGCCGAAATGGGCGATTAAACGGCTGGGTGCGGGGAACCCGGCGGATCTTTAAGGTGCGGGGGCCGGGATTTGACGAAGCGTTGACCTGCGCCGGAGGGTGGCCGTTCGGCGGCGCGTCTGCCATCGTGAGCACAGGAGGACCCGAGCCGCCCACCTGGCGGCAGCTCCCCGCGGGTCCCGGCGGCGGAGGGCGGGCCTCGCGGAGGCCACCCGGCGGTGAAAGGGGATCGCCATGGACGGCCCGCCGACCCCTGGCGCGGACCTAGGGCAAACCCGGCCGGACCTGCCGCCCCGGGTGGGCCGGTACCGCATCGAAGCCAAGATCGGCGAGGGCGGCATGGGCGCGGTCTACCTGGGCCGCGGCCCGGACGGACGGCCGGTCGCGGTGAAGGTGGTGCGTCCCGGGCTGGCCGGCGACCCCGCCTTCCTCGCCCGCTTCCGCGACGAGGCCCGCAACGCCGAGCGGGTCGCCGCGTTCTGCACCGCGCAGGTCCTCGAACACGGCGAGGACGACGGCGTGGCCTACCTGGTGACCGAGTACATCGAGGGCCCGTCGCTGCTGGGTCACGTCACCGACAACGGCCCGCTGTCGCCCGGCATGCTGCACGGCGTCGCGGTCGGCGTGGCCGCCGCCCTGGTCGGCATCCACGCCGCCGGGCTCGTCCACCGCGACCTCAAGCCCAGCAACGTGCTGCTGTCCATCTCCGGCCCGCGCGTGATCGACTTCGGGATCGCCCGCGCCCTGGACGCCGCCGCGTCCCACACCCGCACCGGCCAGGTCATCGGCAGCCCCGGCTGGATCGCGCCCGAGCAGATCCTCGGGCAACGCGCCACCCCCGCCGTCGACGTCTACGCCTGGGGCTGCCTGGTCGCCTACGCCGCCAACGGCCGCAACCCCTACGGGCAGGGCTCGTTCCAGCTCATGGCCGCCCGCGCCGTCCACGCCGAACCCGACCTGGGCGTGCTCACCGAACCTTTGGCGAGCCTCGTCCGCGGCGCCCTCGCCAAGGACCCCGCGCACCGCCCCAGCGCCCGCGACCTCCTTCTGTCCCTCACCGGGGGCGCTGGCACGGAAGCCGACGTCAACACGACCATCGACGAATCCTGGCACGCCCCCGCAACCCTCCATGAACCGGCGGCCGCCACCCCAAGCGCCCCCGCGCCCCTGCGGGAACCCGGGGCCGCCGCCCCAAGCGACCCCGCGACGCAGCGGGAAGCGGGGGTGGCTGGGCCGAGTGAATCGGCGACGGTCACGAGGGAGACCCAGGGGCGCCCTGTTCGGCGCCGTTCAACGCGTCCTTTCGTGCTCGCGGGCTTGGCTGCGCTCGTGACGGCCGTCACCGCAGGAGGCGTCGTGCTGCTGGTCGGGAACGGCGACGACGGCGCGTCCGACACCGGGGCGGCGACCCCGGGGGCGCTGCCGAAGGACCCCATGCTCGTCAGGGTCGACGCCCAGCCAGGGTGGCCCGGCACATGCCACGGCGACATCGGCACGTATGTCCCCGGCGCCGCCGCCCCCACGACGCTGGCGGACGGCCCGCGATGCGACACGCTCCCCGTATGGTCGCCGGACCGCAGGCGGATCGCGTTCACCCGGTCGGGCGGCGGCCGCACCGAGGCGTGGGTGATGAACGCCGACGGCAGCGATCCGCGCAAGGTCACCGACCGGATATCGGGCGGGCGCGTGACCTGGTCACCGGACGGCCGGCGGCTGGCGTTCATGGGCCGCGACAACGGCGTCGCGCAGATCTTCGTCATCACCGTCGGCGAGGCGACGCCGACACGGCTCACCGACGACCCCGCCGACAAGGACGACCCCGCGTGGTCGGCCACGGGGCGGCTGGCGTTCTGGAGCAAGCGCGGCGGCACCGAGCAGATCTACACGCTCGACCCGCGGCACCCCGACCAGCCGTGGACGAGGCTCACCGGCGACGGCGTCCGCGCCGTCGACCCCGCCTGGTCCTCGGACGGACGGCGCCTCGCCTACACGCGCGGCGCCTACCCCCAGGCCGACATATGGGTGGCGAACGCCGACGGCACCGGCGCCCACCGCGTCACCGCCGGCGCCGGACACGACATGGACCCCACGTGGTCACGGAACGGCGCGTGGATCGCCTACGTCAGCGGCCGCTACGCCGAGCCCCGCCTGCGCGCCGTACGCTCGGACGGCTCCGGCGACCAGCGCATCGTTCCCAACGCGACCTCCCTGGGGCACCCCGACTGGTCCTAGGCTCAGTGGAAGTTGCGGGCGCGGACGCGGCCGGGGACGGGAAGGCGGCGCAGCCGGGTGGCGCGGACGTTGGTGACCCCGTCGGCGCGCTCCAGGCGCCCGTTCACCAGCAGCGCCTGCGAGTCGACCGCCAGGCCCCGGTGCCGCTGGAACACCGCCGGCGGGCACACCACGTTGATGACGCCCGTCTCGTCCTCCAGCGTCATGAAGACGATTCCCCCAGCCGTCGGGGGTCGTTGCCGGTGGGTGACCAGGCCCGCCACCACCACATTGGTCTCGGTGGGCACCTGCGGGAGCCCCTCGGAGGGCACCGCGCCCAGCTCGTCCAAGGCTTCCCGCACGTGCGCCATGGGATGAGTGTGGGAGACCCCCGTGGCCCACAGGTCCGCCAAGGTCTCCTCCACGGGAGTCATCGCGGGCAGTGCCGGGGCGGTCGTCCCCGGGGTGGCGCCCTCCAGCTGGCCGGGGCCGCTCCCGGCGAGCGCGCCCGCCGCCCACAGGGCCTGCCTGCGCGCCAGGCCGAAACAGTCGAACGCCCCGGCCGTGGCCAGAGCCTCCAGTGCCGCCGCCGACAGGGGGACGCGCCGGGCCAGATCCTCCATGCTCGCGTAGGGGCGGCCTGCGGCGATGGACTCGGCGGTGTCCTCGCTCAGGTTGCGTATGCCTGACAGCCCCAGGCGGATCGCGGGCTGCGGTGCGCTGGGCGCATGCGGATGCTTCGACCGCACCGGCACGGGCTCCTCCAGGGTGGGGTGCGCACCGCTGGCGTTGATGTCCACGCCCCTCACCTCCACCCCGTGGCGGCGGGCGTCGGCCAGTAGGGACTGCGGCGTGTAGAAGCCCATCGGCTGGTTGCGCACCAGCGCGGCCGTGAACGCCGCGGGATGGTGCCGCTTGAGCCAGGCGCTGGCATACACCAGGTGCGCGAAGCTCTGCGCGTGCGACTCGGGGAACCCGAACCCGGTGAAACCGAGGATCTTCTCGTAGACGTCCTCGGCGATGTCGGCGGGGACGCCCCGCTCGGCCATGCCGCTCAGCAGCCGCTCCCGCAGCCGTTCCACCCGCTCCGGCGCCCGCTTGGCGCCCATCGCCTGCCGAAGCTGGTCGGCCTCGGCGGGGGAGAAGCCCGCGCAGTCCACGGCAAGCTGCATCATCTGCTCCTGGAACAGCGGGACGCCGAGGGTGCGCGCCAGCGCGTTCTCCATGAGCGGATGCGGGCACTCGGCGGGCTCGTCCCCCTTGCGGCGCCGCAGATACGGGTGGACGGAACCGCCCTGGATGGGGCCGGGCCTGATCAGCGCGACCTCCACCACCAGGTCGTAGAACTCGCGCGGCCTGAGCCGGGGCAGCGTCGCCATCTGCGCCCGCGACTCCACCTGGAACACCCCGACGGTGTCCGCGTCGCACAGCATGTCGTAGACCAGGGGGTCCTCCGGGGGGATGGACTGCAGGTCGTACCGTTCGCCGTGGTGTTCGGCCACCAAGTCGAAACAGTCGTGCAGGGCGGCCAGCATGCCCAGCCCCAGCAGGTCGAACTTGACCAGCCCCGCAGCCGCGCAGTCGTCCTTGTCCCACTGCAGGACGCTGCGGCCGGGCATCCGCGCCCACTCGATGGGGCAGACCTCCCCGACGGGCCGGTCGGCTATCACCATGCCCCCCGAGTGGATGCCCAGGTGCCGGGGCAACGTCAGCATGCGTTGCGCCAGCTCCGTCACCGCCTCCGGGATGTCGGCCTCCGCGCCGACCGGATCACGCGGATCGATGCCCCGCGACCAGGCGTCCTGCTGCCCGGGGGAGAACCCGAGCGCGCGCGCCGCGTCCCGTACGGCCATGCGCGGCCGGTAACTGATGACGTTGGCGACCTGCGCTGTGCACTCGCGCCCGTACTTTTCGTAGACGTACTGGATGGCCTCCTCACGGCGACGGTGCTCGATGTCCAGGTCGATGTCGGGCGGCCCGTCGCGCCCAGGGGAAAGGAACCGTTCGAACAACAGCCCGTGCCGCACCGCGTCCACCCCGGTGATGCCGAGCGCGTAGCAGACCGCCGAGTTGGCCGCCGAGCCCCGCCCCTGGCACAGGATGTCGCGGCTACGGCAGAACTCCACGATGTCGTGCACGATGAGGAAGTAGCCGGGGAAGCCCAGCTCCTCTATCACGTCCAGCTCTTTGGCGATCTGGGCGTACGCGCCCGGGGTGCGTTCCCGTTCGGGCGGCCCGTACCGTTGCCGTGCCCCCTCCGCCACCAGGTGCCGCAACCAGCTCGCTTCGGTGTGGCCGTCCGGGACGGGCCAGTCCGGCAGGCGCGGCGCCACGACGGCGAAGTCGAACACGCATTCCCGGGCCAGTTCCACAGTGCGCTCACGCACCCCGGGGAACCGCGCGAGCCGCACCGCCATCTCCGCCCCACCGCGCAGATGCGCGGTACCACTGGCGGGCAGCCACCCCACCATGTCGTCCAGGCTGCGCCGCGCACGCACGGCGGCCAGGGCCTGTGCCAGGCGCGCGTCCGCGCCGGGCGCCGCGAAGTGCACGTTGTTGGACGCCACCGCCGCCACGCCCACACGGGCCGCCAGTTCGGCCAAGGCGTCGTTACGCGGATCGTCGTCCGGATGGTCGTGGTCGACCAGCTCGACGAACACATTGCCCCGGCCGAACATGTCCACCAGCCCGCGAAGTTCCCGCTCCGCGGCCTCCGGCCCCTGCCGCTGCAGCGCGGTGGGCACCGCCCCCTTGCGGCACCCGGTCAGCACGGCCCAATGACCGCCGTGGGCGTCGGCGAGCGCCTCGACGTCATAGACGGGCCGCCCCTTCTCCCCGCCCGCCAGTTGCGCCGCGGTGATGGACGAACACAGCCGCGCGTAACCCTCCGGGTCTCGCGCCAGCACCAGCAGGTGCCGGCCCGCCGGATCGGGCTCACCCGTCTGAGGCCCGGGCAGCCCCAGGCTCAGCTCAGCCCCGAACACCGTCCCGATGCCCGCCTCGGACGCCGCCTGCGCGAACTGCACCGCCCCGTACATCCCGTCGTGGTCGGTGAGCGCCATGGCCTCCACTCCCAGCCGCGCCGCCTCCGCCACCAGAGCGGCCGGGTCGCTCGCCCCGTCCAGGAAGCTGAACGACGAGTGGCAGTGCAGCTCTGCCCAGGGCACGGCGGCAGGCTGCACAGCCCTTGCCGCCGCCCGCTCCGGCACCGCCTGAGCCTGCGCGGCCGGCCTCTCCTGCCCCCACGACAACCGCCGTTCGAATTCGCGCCACGGAATCGGCGGATTACTCCAGCCCACGCCGTCCGCCCCGCTCACTCGTACACGGCCTCCACATGCCAGCGACCCCCTTCCACCGCCAGCAGGTAGGCGTGCCCCTCCGCCGTGACGACCTGGAACCGGGCCCGACGCCGCGCGCGCTCGGCGTCCCACCAGTACTCGGTCGCGGGCCAGGGCCCCGTCCACGCCGTCACCCGCTCGGCCCTGCCGCCCTCCACGGCGACATGCGCGGGCGGCGCCGACACCGCACACCGCGCCGACACCCCCACGGCCTCACCCGAGGCGTCCGTGACCGCCGCGGAACGCGGCACCGGAGGGACCACCGCCGGAGCCGGGCCCCCGATCCGCCCCGGCCACGGACCGTCCGGAACCCCCGCCGGAGGCAGGTCACCGACCGGCACCCGCGTCACCCGCTCACCCGGGCCCCGGCCGCCGGTCACCACGGGCCGGGTGACGCCCCGGTGGCCGAGCAGCGCCTGGATCCGGTCCACCGCCCGCGCGATGCGCTCGGTCACCGTGGACCGCCCCCACAGCGCCTCCTGCCTGCCCTCGTCCGGGACGAGCTGGTCCGGAGCCAGCTCCAACCACGCGACGCCTCCCCACACGGCGTCCACGGCCTCCTCAGGCGCCCGCCAGGCCGACAGCTGCCACCGGACCCGCTCGGCCACCGCCAGCGCCGACAGCGCCCCGTCATGCCGCCACAGCCTGCGCAGGACGCCGCCGTCGGCGAACCCGGCCGTCACCTCCAGCCGCACGCAGGTCAGCCCGCCCGCGGCCATCCCCTCGTGCAGCTCGGCGGCCAGCCGCTTGGCCGTGAACACCACCTGCTCGGCATGCGCGGCGGGCGGATCGAATTCCTCCCGGACCGACAGGTCGGCGGTCGCGGGGGCCGGCGCCACCGGACGCGGCTCCTCACCCCGGGCCAGCCGGTGCGCCAGCGCCCCGTCCGCCCCGAACCGCCCCGCCACGTGCCCGGACGGCAACGCCGCGAACGCCCCCAGCGTCCGGACGCCCAGCCGCTGCAGGAGGTCGGCCAGCTCCGGCCGGTCCAGCACCGACAACGGATACGGCGCCAGGAACGCCGCCGCCCCGCCGGCAGGGACCACGACTCCGCCCCCGCCAGAACGCGCGGCCAGTTCCGCGGCGAACAACCCGTCCGCTATGCCCACCCCACAGTCGAACCCCGCCTCCACCACGGCGTCCTGAACCAGCAGCCGCAGAGACTCCTCGCCGCCATAGAAACGAGCGGCACCACGCGCCGGGACGGCGCACAACCCCGGGCGCACCACCTCCACCTTGGGAGCGAGCTCGGCCACCGCCTCGACCACGCTCTCGAACAGCCGCCCCTCGGCGTCACTGTCGCGGTCCCGCACCACCACATCCGGACAGCGCCGCTGCGCGTCCCGAATCCGCTGCCCCCGCCGCACGCCCGCGGCCCGCGCGGCGGAACTGCACGCCGCCACCCGGCCCTCCACCACCACGGCCCCCGGCGTCGCGGCGTCGATCCCCACCGCAGTGACCGGCCAGTCCGGACACCACACCACCAGCACCCGGCTCATCCCACGACCTCCAGGGCGGGCCGCATGGTCGTCTCGGCGGTCACCGTCCCGTCCGGTCCGGGCAACCACACCCAGGCGCTGCGCCCGCCCTCGCGCCCCTCGGCCACCACACGGGCGAGCCGCGCACTCAGCAGACCGTGCCCGTCACCCACGCCCGCCCACTCCGCCTTGCCCACGCGCAACCGCAACTGGACTCCCGGCCACTGACGCCCGTACGGCCCCGACAACGCCAGCACACAGCCGTGCCTGCGGGCCAGCGCCGACAGCCGCCGCACAGCCGCGCCCGAAGGGACCGCCGGGGGACGCAACAGCACCAGATCAACGGCCTCGACAAGCGCCGCCACCACATCCGGCCACCGCTCACCGGGCTCGTCCACCAGAAGCAGCCGTTCGGGCTCCGCGCCCATCCCCGCGGCCGCCAGCACCCCGAAGTCAGGCATGCCCACCACGCCGCACCAACCGCCCTGCCCCTCAACACCCCCGTACTTCGACACCCCCGCGACCAGCGCAACACCCAGTGACGCGAATCCGTCCACCCCCACAACAGACCCCGCCCGCAGGCCCCCGCCGGGAACGACATCGCGCAACGCGGGCAGCACGGGCACTGTCTCCGCCGACACCGCCGACCCAGGCCGCACGCCCGCCCAGCCATCCGGCGCCCCGGACGCAGGCGCAGCCGCGTGCGTCAGCGGCGCCTCCTGCGTCCCCGTCGGCCGCACGTAGGCGCTCCGCAGGGCCCCCACCGGGGAAGCCCCCGGATCCGCCCGCGGCCCGTCCTGCGACGGCGCGCCCCCCGCCGCCGGGTGCTCGACGGCACCGGACCGCACCGACGCCAACTCCGCCACGGTCCCTCCCGCCCACGATCGCGCGCCCCCGGATCACCGCCACCAATGTCGAACACAGGTTCGATGCATGTCAAGTTATCCCAGGTCACACCGCATCCCCGCGCCGCCCGGCCCCCATCGCGCAACCCCCGGCGCCATAGGCCTTCCCGCGGCCAGAGCCCCGCCTCAAAATTCCTTCACCCGACCGCCCTGCCGGCATCCGCCCAGCCCTCCCGAATCCCTACGCCCACGCCAACATCCCCGACCGGTGAAACGACCGAACGCCGGACGATGGCGGACGCCGGCCCGTCGGCACCCGGAGCGCCGCGCCAGGCAACAGAGCCCGCCCCCGTGTCACACCCCTCAGCCCGCCTGCGCCCAACCC
This sequence comes from Actinomadura sp. NPDC047616, assembly GCF_040642915.1. Lineage (NCBI taxonomy): Bacteria > Bacillati > Actinomycetota > Actinomycetes > Streptosporangiales > Thermomonosporaceae > Actinomadura > Actinomadura sp. NPDC047616. Next base: position 126,598 of record NZ_JBEYTB010000002.1, on the reverse strand, counting down.
GCCGAGACGACCGACCCAGCGCGGGCAAGAGACACAGGGGAGGGGAACCCTGCGGGAAGGCGGCGATCGCGTCACGCCCCTGCGGTTCGTATGCTGCGGCCATGGCGCATGACGTACAGGCCGTCGAGTGGACGGGGCAGGGGCTGCGGCTGATCGACCAGACGGTGCTGCCTCACCGGCTGGAACACCTCGACGTACGAGACGTCGACACCCTTGTGGCCGCCATCCAGAACCTGACCGTGCGCGGTGCCCCCGCCCTGGGGGTGGCGGGCGCGTTCGGCGTCGCCATCGCCATCCGTCAGGCCGAACGGGAAGACTGGGACGACGCCACCCGCGACGCCGCCATCGAACGGATCCGTGACGCCCGCCCCACGGCCGTCAACCTCGCCGCCGGCGTCGACCGGGTTCTGCCCCATGTGCCCAAGGGACTCGACGCCGTCGTGGCCGAAGCGCAGGCCCTACTGGACGAGGACGTGCGCGGCAACCGTGCCATAGGGCGGCACGGCGCGGACTGGATCCTCGCCCGAACCCCCGACCGCCCCCTGCGCATCCTCACCCACTGCAACGCGGGAGCCCTTGCCACCGCAGGCTGGGGCACGGCACTGGGAGTCGTCCGCGAACTGCACGCCCGCGCCCGCATCGAGGTCGTCTACGCCGACGAGACACGCCCCCTACTGCAGGGCTCACGCCTCACCGCCTGGGAGCTGGAGCAGTCAGGCATCCCCTACCTGATCCAGGCCGACGGCGCGGCGCCCGCCACCATCCTGCGCGGACTGGTCGACGCCGCCGTCGTCGGCGCCGACCGGATCGCCGCCAACGGCGACACCGCCAACAAGGTCGGCACCGTGAGCGTGGCCCTGGCCTGCGCCGAGGCGGGCATACCGTTCGTCGTCGCCGCCCCCTGGAGCACCGTCGACCTGAACACCGCCTCGGGAGGCGACATCCCCATCGAGGAGCGCGCCCCCGAGGAGATCCTCGCCTGGAACGGCACGCGCGCCGCCCCCGACGGCGCCCGCGCGTTCAACCCGGCGTTCGACGTCACCCCGGCGAAGCTCGTCAGCGCCCTGGTGACCGAGACGGGCGTGCTGGAGGTCTCCTCCGGTGCGACGCCCCAACACGCGTCCTCCCGCTGACCGCCGTCACACCCACGGCAACGCGGAACGCTCGGCCCAGTACCGTTCCGGCGGTACGGCCAACGCCATGACCTCCGCCAGCTCCTCTTCCCCCAGCGACACCGTGGCGGCCGCCAGGTTGGACTCCAACTGCGCCGGGCTCACCGCCCCCAGCAACACGGTTCCTGCCCACTCCTGCGCCAGCACCGCCGCAAGGGCGACCGCGTCCGGCCCCACCCCATGCCGGGCCGCCACATCCCGCACCACCTCCGGCGCCTGGACGGCGAGCCTGCCGTTGGCCATGGCCTCCTTCACCAGCACATGAGCCCCGGCCTCGTGCGCCTCCCGCAGCGCGTCCCCCACAGACGGCTCCAGCAGATTCCACGTTGACTGCACCGCGTTGAACAACCGCCGCCCCGCCACCTCGAGCTCCATCGCCTTGCGCACGGTGTCGCCCTGCCGGGGCCCGGACGTGGAGAACCCGACCCTTACACCCTCATCCGCCGCCTCCGCCAGCGCGGCCTGCAGGGCCACGTCGCTGAACAACGGGCTGTCATGGGTCAGGGAGTGCACCTGGTAGACGCTCAGCCTCTTCCCCAGAAGGCCACGGGTCTCGGCGTACTGGGCCCGGTAACGGGCCAGGCTGTGCTCCTTGACCTCGTGGACGTCGGCGTCCATGCGCCACCCACCGACGTAGGCGTAACCCCACTTGCTCGACACGACGACGTCGTCATGCCCCCGCGCGTCGAGCCACCCACCGAGGAACTCCTCGGCCAGCCCATAGGACCGCGCCGCGTCCACCCACCGGATCCCGGCCTCGTACGCGGTGTCCAGCACATCCCACGTGGCCGCGCGCATCTCCTCGACGCCGCGCCGATCCGGCAACTGGTCACCACGCCCCACGTTGATGTACGCGGGCCGTCCCAACGCCGCCAGCCCCAAACCCAGCCTTCGCATTACGCCTCCATCCCGCACGCCGATCACCACCGAAAACTTATCCACAGAATGGGGTTCTACTTCTTTCTTCGCCGTCCGTGGCGAACGATGTACTCACGGCAACGAAAGGAGTCCTCATGAGTCCCGAAACCCCTCGGACGCACTACGCCTTCCGCCAGTTCGCCGCCCTGGTGGGCATCACCGCCTGGCAACTGCGCCTGGCCCGGGAGCACGGCCTCCTGCCCGAGCCCGACCTCGACGGACGCCGCTGGTCCGCCGAACTGGCCGAGCGCTGCACCGACCGCAGGCCGCAGATCCTGTCCGCCTTCGGCGAGCAGCCGCCGATCGGCGCCGCCAAGGCCGCGGCCCGGCTCGCCCTGCGGGTCGGCCTCGACGTCGACCGGGCCGACATCGAGATCCTCGTCGCCCGCGGCGACCTCTCCGTGATCAGCCGCTACCAGGGCAACCCGGTCTACCTGCTGCGGGACCTGGACGCCCTCACCTCCGAGACGATCACCTCCGTCGTCGCCACGCGCAAGGGCCCGCTCCTCGACACCGTCGACGCCCGCGGCGCCGCCACGATTCTCGACTGGCCCAAGGACGTCTTCGAACGCATCGCCGCCGAGCGCGAACTCGGCACCGACCAACTGGGCCGCTACTCCATCGACGACGTCCGCGCCCTGGCCGCCGACCACGACGTCGCCGAGCGCGTCCGCCACGAGCAGCGCCGCGCGGCCCTGCTGAGAGCCCGCCGCAACCAGACCCGCTGCGAGAACACCCTCCGCGACTGGCTGCGGCACTGCACCGCCTACCTCGAAGGCGCAACCGCCGCCCCACCCAAAATGGCCGACGCCGGCCGCGCCCTCCGCGCCCTGGCCACCGCAAGAGCCACCACCCAACCCGAAAAACTCCCCGCATAGCCAGGAAAAGCCACCCTCACCAAAAGCACCGCCCCAGACCTGGCCCAAAACCCACGCAGCAAAGCAGTCTCCCGCACCTCGCCCGTCGGCCTCCCCACGCCTGCCGGTGGCGTCACAGCTGCGCACGGCCGGTCCGGGGCCGTGCGCGTGCCCCGCCCGCGGCGCCCCCCAGCCTCCCTCCCCGCCCCGACGAGACCCACCTCACGCCGACTCGAGGCGACCAAGCCACGACCACCTGGCCCCAGCAGGCGTCCGCACGCCACCCATCGCCCCTGTCTACGCCCGCACACCGTCATCCAACGGCCCATGACAGCCAGCACACGACCGCCAGCCCCCCTCGTAAAGGCGGCAACGCGCCACCCGTCGGCCCTGTCTGCCGGGAAGCCGGGCACCGTCGTCCGGCGGCTCATGACGGCCGGCACACGGGCGCCGGGCCCCGCCTCGTGAAGGCGGCGGCATGCCGCGCGTTGGTCTTGGCTGCGGCCGGGCACCGTCGTGGGCGGTTTGTGGCGGCCAGCACACGTCCGCCTGGTCCGGCCTTGTGAAGGCGCCCGCGTGCCGCGCCGGTCCTGGCTGCGGCCGCACCGTCATGCGATGGCTCGTGGCGGCCGGCACGGCCGCCGGGCCCTGCCTCGTGAAGATGGCGGCGTGCCCTGTCGACGCTCGCTGCGAGGAAGCCGGGCACCGTCGTGCGACGGCTCGTGGCGGCTAGGAAATGGCCGCCTGGTCCGGCTTTGTGAGGGCGGCGGCGTGTGGCCCGTCGGTCCTGGCTGCGGGGGTGCGCACTGTCCTGCGCGGTGCAACAGTCAATGACCAGGTGGCCTCGGGGCGGGCCGCCGACGGACTGGCCGCGATCCTGGACGACCAGGCGTAGTGCCCAAGGCGGGCTGAGTGTGCAGTCGTGTGTTCAGGCGCGCTTCGGTGTTCGTGAGCCGCGTCGCCGCTTCTTGGGGGTGTCGTTCCGGACGACCGCGTACAGACGGTCGCGGGCCTCGGTACGGGACATGGCGGGAAGGCGTTCGGGGAGTGCGCCGACCACGCTGGACGGCGCGTCGATTCGCCCATCGTCGTCCACCGTGACCCGCTCGCCTGGCCAGTCGCCCAGCAGCACGGCGGACACGTCGCCGGGGTGGCGCGCGAGGAGCTGGGAGATCCGGTCGGCCTCCTTCTCGCAGTCGGCCACCAGCAGGAGACGGCGTGCGTGCGGGGCGGTCGCCTCCCTGCGCATGGCCAGTTCCGTCTCCATGTAGGCCAAGGCGGCGTCGAGGTTGCCCGGGATGAACAGCCCGTCCGTGGAATCGTCGAGGAGGTCGTCCTCGGCCAGGCCGAACAGCATCGTGGCGTCGGGGCGGGGGATCACCACCAAGGCGCTGTCCCGGTACTCCTCCAAGGCTGCCAGCGCCATGACCCGTGCGCTCGCGGCGGCGCCCTCGCCCGTCAGGCAGAGCAGCGGGAGCGTGAATGGATCGAGGGCCGGCCGATAGGTGAAGGGCACGGCCGGCTCCTCCTCGGCAGGTGGGGAGCCCGCCAGCAGAGCCGAGGCGGCCGCCGCGAGGATGCGATGGCGCAGCGGGTACCCGATGGCCGCCACGGTGGGCAGGAGGAGGCCGATCAACAGCAGCGGTTGCAGGGACCGCGCCCCGCCTTGCTCCTCGTCAACCTGGGCCCGAGGAGACGGCCGCACGGAGGCCGGCGCCGAAGTGGAGCTCGGCGCCATGGTCTTGGCCACCGATGGTGAAGGACTGACGCGGGAAGGAGCCGGCTTGGGCGGACGAGGGGCCGCGGCCGTAGGACGAGGCTGCGCTTTAGGCGCCCGCTCCCGGCGCTCCTGGTTGGATCGCCGAGGGGGAGTCCGGCCTGGACGAGGCCTGTCCGTCCATGATCTTCGCTGCATCGCCTCCCACATGTCCTTGCAGAGCCGGGCGGTGTACCAGTCGGCGAAGTACGGGGCCTGGCGGCAGGGCACGGGCCGGACATGGCGCCGATCGGGGTCGGGTCTGGCCGTGGCGTGCGCCGCCCCGGGCGTGGCGAGGGAGAGGGCGCCCGCCATGGCCGCGCTGCCCAACAGCCCGCACGCGCACCGCACGACCGCTTTCCGAACCCGGCCGACGCGTCTGGGATCTGGCAGAAGGTGCTTCATTCTCCGCCCCGGGGGGATCGCCGCGGACATCTCAGACTCACGATCGTAGTCAATTTGACTACACAGCGTTGACGATTGCTCACACTCGAGGTTTCGCCCACGATGAACGCCCGCCGCAAACGTCACCTACCAGGACCAACTCGCCTCGCCACACGTCAAAGTCCATGGCGTAGGACCCCGACACGCAACGACCACGCACCGCCCTGCCCGATGCCATCAACCCCTACGCCGCCCCCACCAAGCGCCTGCTGAACCAACCGAGCGGCCGTGCCCTCGCCCGACGTACGGCGCCAACTCCCACGCTTCCCCGAGCCGCCACTTACACCGACCCCGCCACGTGCGCCGACGCGCGCCATCTGTGCCGAGGCCGCCCATCTGCGCTGAGGCTGTTACCTTGCCGACCTCGCCACGTGCGCCGACGCGTCACCCGCTCCGACGCCGCCCACCTGTGCCGATCGCGGCGGCTGGAGCGCCGACGGCCGCAGCGAATACGTGCGCGGCATCGGCTGGACTACGTCCACACCGACATCGACGACCGTCTCGGCTGTCTACGCCCGAGCTCCACTCAGCGAAAGGCGCCACAGTCGTGGAAATCGTCAGATCGGTCTGCGGCATCGCGCCGTGGCCGAGCACTTCGGCGAGTCGATGATCGTGCTGCGCCCATCGCCTAAGGACTGCGCGGGCCGCGGCGCGCGGCGCCCGGCCCCGGGACGGAGAAGGCATGCCAGCGACCGCGGGCGCCGCGACGCGCAAGGTCTGGACTCCGAGATCTCCCGCTGGTCGCCGAGATGGTGTTGTCATGGCTCAGATGACCCGTGGATGTGCGCTGGGAGCACGGACGGCCCAACGCCCATAACGCCAATACCTCCGACATCCCCTCCCGCCTGGTCATCGCCACCGGCAGAACGGCGGCGTCCCTCGGCGCGACCGTCGTGCGCGTGCTGCGCGAGCAGGACATCGGCCTGGTGCTGGAGTGGCTGGGGTCGCCGCGGTTCGGGATTGGGTGGATGAGCGTCTGTAAGCGACGGGGACTAGCGCAGATACGGCGGGCTGACCTGGATCTGCCGCGGGCGTGGGGGCTCTTGGAGGTTCCGGAGAGGGCACGGTTCTCGGCGCCGCAGTGGTTGCGGCGAGCGCCGTAGCTCCAGTCGGGTGCGGGGATCGGTGCGCGTGCTGTCACCTCGGCGACACGGCCGCCAGATCGGGGACTGGGGCAGCTGCAGGGTGACTGGGTCGTCGAGAGTCTTTCCCATTGGCGCGTGCCGACCGCGAGATGTCATGGTCGGCTTTCGCAGGGTGGTGGTTGGGAGGCTCACTGGCCCGGCCGCCGGAGAGTGCCCGGCCGCCGGAGAGCGGCGGCCGGCCGTCGGAGAGTGGCGGCCGGGCGGGACCGCGCCTGCCGTTCGGCCGCGGTGGTCAGGGTGACCACCGCGGCGTCGGCGAGCCGGCCCGTGAGGCTCAGGTGTCCGGGTGGTCGGTGTGGGCGCGCAGGCGGAAGAGGGCCGCGACGAGGCCGCCCCAGACGATGAGGATGGCCACGATCATCATGATGATGGCGTCGGCGGACATCAGCTCGCTCCCTTCTGGACGGCCCCGGGCGCGGACGCCGGCTCGGCCTCGGCAGTGGTGGCGCGGCGCCGGAGCAGCAGCGCCAGGACGGCGCCGACGACGATCACGCCGCCCGCCACGCCCCAGCCGGCCGCGTTCAGGAACCAGGTCGGGTAGCCCTCGTAGTTCTCGGCGAACTCCCCGCGCAGGCTGTCCCACATCATCCAGCCCAGCATCAGCGGGGTGATCACGCCCAGGCAGACCCGCCACCACGTCCCGACTCGGACCGCCGAGGCCGTGTTGGCGTGCTCCTGCATGGCGGGCAGGCGGCGCAGGACCCAGCCGACCACGATCAGCACCACCAGGGCGGCCAGCACGATGCCGTACTGGTTGATGAAGTGGTCCACCACGTCCAGCAGGTAAAGGCCCTGGTCGGTGGGGAACAGCGCGATCGACACGGCCGCCACCGCGCCGCCGACGCCCAGCACCGAGGTGCGGCGGCCCAGGCCGAAGCGGTCCTGCACGGCCGACACCACGACCTGCACGATGCTGATCAGGGAGGTCATCCCGGCGATCACCAGGGAGCCGAAGAACAGCACCCCGAACACGTCGCCGCCCGGCATGGAGGAAATGATCTTCGGGAAGGCGATGAAGGCGAGCCCGATCCCGGACGCGGCGACCTCGCCGACCGGCACGCCGCTCGCGGACGCCATGAAACCCAGCGCGGCGAACACGCCGATGCCCGCCAGCAGCTCGAACGAGCTGTTGGCGAATCCCGCCACCAGCGCCGACCCGCTCAGGTCGGACCGCCGGGGCAGATACGAGGCGTAGGTGATCATGATGCCGAAGCCGATGGACAGCGAGAAGAAGATCTGCCCGTAGGCCGCGACCCACACGCTCCCCTCGGTGATCTTCGACCAGTCGGGTGAGAACAGCGCGTCCAGGCCGGTGGCGGCGCCGTCCAGGAACAGGGCCCGCACCACCAGGATGCCGAACAGCACCACCAGCAGCGGAATGAAGATCTTGTTGACCCGTTCGATGCCGCCCGCGATGCCGAGCGCCAGCACCCCCAGGGTCACCACCCACACCGCGACCAAGGGCCAGGCAACGCCCGCGACGTACGTGGAGATGCCGCCGGGCGCGTCCGCCGCCTGCAGGAACTTGGCGCTCAGGAACTTCTCGGGGTCGTTCCCCCACTGCTCTCCGAAGGAGAAGCCGATGTAGCGCACCGCCCACGCCATGATGACGGCGTAGTACACCGCCACCACGAAGCAGATCGCGACCTGCCACCACCCGATCGCCTCGGTGGGCCGCGACAACCGCCGGAACGCCGCAGGCGGCGCCCCCCGGAACCGGTGCCCGATCGTGTACTCCAGGATGAGCAGCGGAATCCCGGCGGTGAGCAACGCCACCAGGTAGGGGATGAGGAACGCCCCGCCCCCGTTGTCGTACGCGACGTAGGGGAACCGCCAGATGTTCCCGAGCCCGATCGCCGATCCGATCGCCGCGAACAGGAAGCCTCCCCGGCTGGTCCACTGCTCGCGTCGCTGGTCAGGCACTACCCGACCCTCCCATCTCTCGCTCGTCCCCGCTCCCGGCAGCACACCCGCCGAAGCAGCCCCCCATTATCGACCGTCCGATTAGGTGCTTTTGGGTCGCCGCCCAGAGTAACCCCTTCGTGACACAGCCAATACATCCGCCAGTCTTCGCCCCACCGCGACCGGCGAAAACGCACGTTCCGCCTGCCCGCGCCACCCGCCGACATGCCACCTGCCCTCCTCCTCCACGCCCCGCACCCCCCGCATGATCCGGATACGTGTATGGCCCAAAGGGCCCCGTTCATACATCCCGCTGCCGCAACCGTCAGACAGGACCCTCATCGCCCCCGCGTTCACGTATCCGCCAACCGCAGGACGCACAGCACCCGGAGGGCAGGACGCCCCGCCGTCCGGAAGGCCGATGCCGCGCACAACACGCCACGGACGTCCGGGATAGGGGAGCGTGCACCGCGAACGGTGGTTCCGCACCGCGCTACCCCGATGGTTCTCTCCGGCCGCGCCCTGCTATACGGCCACGTCCCCTGACGAGAGGCGGGTGCCGTGCATACGCAGCAGGTGACTCGCTCCAAGAGGCCGATGGCGCAAGAAGGCGCGACCGCACCTCCCCGCTTCTCGAACGGCCGCCAGCGGCCAGGGGCTCCGCCGGAGCCGGCGGCCAAGACGTCACCAGGCCGGCTGGCCTGTCAGCGTCTCGGCAGAGGCAGGTCGCTTTGCCCGGGAGAACATCCCGCGGTCGGCGCCGGATCGACAGTCCTGGCTCTGCTCAGTGGCTGATCTCCTGGTCAACGCCTGTGTGATGGGCAGTTCCAGAGCCGCCGCGCACCGCCCGTGCCTGTTCAGGGGGCCCTCACCACGGTCGATGGGCCGAGGTGTGCGGCATGACAGAAACGTTGGGATCCATGACTTCGCGGCTGCGGCCGTGCTCAGCTCTGGTGGCTTCCCGGAACTTGCCCGTTGAGGTCTTCTGGTTGTTTCGTCCAGCGGGGGCGAGGAGCGTTCGAAGCCTGACCCCCGAGGTCGATCATGTCGGCGAGGTCGGACCGTTCGTAGCCGAGGAAGATCTGGTGAAGTTGGCGCAGCAGCAGGTCACGGTGTTGCGGGCCGAGCCCGCGCAAGAATTCGTTGATCAGGCCGGGCACCGGATCCTGTGGGGGACCACCGTCCGGGTGCGGCCTGACGAGGGCGGCGGCTCGTTCGAAGACGTGGTCCATCTCGACCATGGCGGTGAGCTTGTCCGGCCTGCCGTCCATCCACCACAGCCGTGCCAGAGCCGGGTCGGGGAGCACACGTTCGCCGAGCACCCGCAGCTGATCGAGCTTCGCCCGCTGCGCGGCCTCGGCCAGGGCCGTCTCCCGACTCAGTGCCTCCATCTGTTCGGCGAGCTCGCGGCCACCCTGCTCGGCGGTCAACGTGGCCTCGGCCGCGACGAGCCCAAGGCCGGGCAGAAGATCCTGGAGCGCGAGATTGACCGCGGTCTCGGCCTCGCCCACCTCCAGAACCGAGTGCTGACAGGCAACCTGCCGTACGCAGTCGCGCAGCCGCTGCTCGGTCCTCCAGCGCCGGTCCGCCGTGATTCGAGCATTGGCGACCGCCCAGACGGCCCGGACCGACGCGGTGAAGTAAGCCTCCTCCAACCGGCTCGGCACCCGGGCTTGCAACGTGGCGACCGACCCGCCGGGGCGGTTGCGCTCGGTCAACACACGCAACAGCGCGAAAAGGCCGTCGAGCAGCATGTCGAACAGACGCCTCATGCCTTCTTCTCCTTCAGGCGTGTGAAGGGTGGGGAGCGGTGGCGAGGTGGGCCAGGACGCGGCGTTGCCCCCGCTCGAGCAGTTCCAGGCCGAGCGAGTCGCGGGACTCCTGCGCCGCGTCGGCCGTGCCCCGCCAGACCTGGACGACCTCGCTCAGGTTGGCGAGATCGATGTTGGTCCTGCAGGTCGCGGCGAGAATCTCGATGACCGTCTCCACGGGTGCGTTTCCGTGCGCCGCCGCCTCCAGCCAGGCGACGGCCGCCGAGATCGCGGCCGGCTTGTGCGTGGCGTCGCGGAGGGCTTCCCGCCACAGGAAGGTCAGCAGGGAGGCGATGGCGCTGCTCCGCACGGCCAGGACGACGACAGTGTCGTGGTCGTCGCGCAGGGCGGTGAGAGACAGGAAGGCCCACACCCCTGTGGAGCGTCGCGGGTCCTCGCCGGCAACCCACGAGGCGATCTCCCGTAGCACCGCGTGGCGCATCCGGGGGTCCCGTGCCAGCGCGGCCATGGCGCCGACGCTCGCCCCGCGGACCCGCTCGCTGGCCCGGACGGCGAGATGCCGGAGACGGGTGAGGGCGATCTGGGGGTACGCCCTGGCGAGCGGACCGGAGCACACTTCGGCGACCACAAGATGAAGCTGCTCGGGCGTGGCGCCCGATCGAGACCACTCGTAGAGCCGCTGCCGGACGGCCCGCCCGATCTGCTCGCTGACCGCGGCCGCGGTCAGCGAGGTGACCGCGAGCGGCCGCAGCGCGGGTGAGCCGGTGGCCCATGCCGTGGCGGCGCCGGTGACCAGGTCCACGTCGCCTTGACGCAGGGCGAGAGCCGTCAGGCTGTCCGCGGCCCGCGCACTCGCCGGGTCCGCGGGGCTGGGCAGGTCGATGAGCCAGCGCCTCAGCACCGCCTGCAGATGGGGACGGTACCGCCACACATAGTCCAGGACGGACTCGGCGTAGGACGGGCGACCGAACCGGACCCTGCCCTCCCGCAGTTCGGCATCGGCGTCGGAGACGACCGCCGCGATCTCGGGGCCGACCAGGGGGGCACCTTGCGGACGGGGCAGGTTCACCGACTCGGCCAAGCGGTCCGCGGCGGTGAACACGGTCGCGGCGGGGGCGTCGTCCAGCGCCGCCGTGGCCAGCAGCAGAGCCCGCCGGTAGCCGTGTTCGGGATCGCTGGTGGAGTGGAACCACTGCCCGAGCCGGTCGGCCCAGTTGGCGGCGGCGTTCAGCACCTCATCGGTCTGCTCCGCTTCGGGCACTCCAGCCTGCAGGACTGCGTGGACGATGCGCGCGAGCCGTACCGCGTCGGGTGGGCGAGCCCTCAGGAGCCGCTGGGCGATACGTCCCCGTCCGGCCCAGTCCACAGCGACCCTGTCGCCCGCCAGACTGCGCAGATGGGCGTGGAACACCGCCAGCCCTTCCGGCTCCGTGAGTTCCACGGTGGGGACGGCATGAGGATCGATGTCCAACGCGGCCCAGTCGTACTGGCGTGCCCGCACCACCAGAGGGGCCCTGGCCGCGCGCAGGCGGGCGACCAGATCGCCGACACGGGTCGCGGCGCCGTCCGACCTGGTCGCCTCGCGGGAGGCGTCCAGGTCGAGCAGATAACCGTGCCCCTTCTCCACGTCCAGGGAAACGCCGGTGTTCTCCTCGTCCAGCAGCACGATGCGCGGGGTGACGCCGAGGCCAGCCAGCAGGGCGATGCCGGTGGTGCGGCGGCCGCAGCCGGTCTCGCCGACGAGCGTGACGGCGCCCTGCCGAAGCAGCGCTTGCCGCGCGGCCGTGGACGCACCCGTCGCGACGTGCAGCATCTGAATGCGCCTGACCGTCTCGGCGTCGAGAGCCATGGCCTCGAGGGATTCGGGTAGGGACTTGACGAAGTACTGCCTTACGTCGCCGTGGAACTCGCCGCCCGAGATGGAGTTCCCGACGTCCCCGTCGATCGTGGTCATGACAGGGCGCCTCCGCTTTGCTGGACGTTCCCGGTGAACGTTCCTCCCGAGATGGAGTTGCCGACATTCCCATGGATGCTGGTCATGGACGACGCCACCGGCGGAGCGGACCGGCCGGGCGGCTCCGCGTCCGGTTCGTCGCCGCCGGCCTTGCGGGACGGCGTGGGCACGTACAGGTAGGCCGGCTGGGCGAAGGCCTTGTCCTTCACCTCGGCGGTGACCCGCTCGAACCGGTCGGGATGCAGCTCGGTGTGCCCGGCGACGACCGCCTCCTGGAAGACGCGCTCCGACACGATGGCGCCGAGCAGGGTCACGTCGGGGTTGCTGTTCGCCATCACCTCCCTGATCGGGCGAGAGTCCAGCAGGCGGAAGGTGTCATTGGTGGGCGTGCCGATCCCGTCGCGCGGGTCGCCGCCGTCATCGGGCACCGCCCCCATGTTCACCGCGACGCGCAGCCGGAGCCGCAGCGTCCGGCTCCGCGCGCGCAGCCGCTCGTCGTGCTCCTCCAGGACCTCCTGCAACGTGTCGAGCAGCGGATGCAGCAGGCAGGGAACGTCTTCGTGCGGCACCCCGAACAGGTAACCGTCGCCGGTCCCCTCCTCGAATCGTCGCGCAGACCACACCTCCGACAGATCGCAGCGGTCGAAGGCTTCCGCGAGCACCTGTGGGATGGCCGCGCTGAGTTCCGGTTGCGGCCTGCTCGGATTCTTGCTGAAACCGACCGCGTCGACGGCCATGATGCCGCGCATCGGCGGCATCTTGCGGGTGACCACCATCCGTACCCCTTCCTGTCGTTGGTCCGGTGCCGAGCATCAGCCGAACGGGGCGCCCGCCTTGTCCAGAAGTAGACGCAACGACGGTCGAATCGCCTTACCCCTTCTCGGCCAGGGCGCGGAGCGCGGCTATGTCGCGCACCGTCAGGCGTCCCCGTCCCGTGATGACGACGCCGTTCCGGCGAAGCGGGGCCAGCTCGGCCGCCACCGCCGAACGCGACAGGCCCGTGGCCCGCGCAAGCTCCTCCTGTGACAGGGCGAGGACGGGCCGGTCGCCGCCCACGGCGTCGGCCAAGCGGCACATGACACGGGCGAGGCGGGCTCCGGCGGGCAGTTCGGCCAGTTCCGCGCGAACGTCCTCACCCTCACGGAATCGGCCCAGGATGTGCCGCATCAGAACGTCCTGGACGCCGAGTTCGTCGACGAGCCGCCGGAACCGCGCTCCACCGACCACCCGGGTCGTGCACGAGCCGGCCGCGACGACGTTCGCCGACCGCTCCGTGCCGTCGAGCACGGCGATCTCGCCGATCGCCTCACCCGGTCCGCGGAGCGCGAGCAGCAGCTCCTCCCCGTTCGGCTCGAACCGGGTGACCTTGACGATGCCCGCGGTCAGCAGCAGCACGTGAGTGCCGGGATCGCCCTGCCGCACCAGAACCTCACCGGCCGCGAACCGGCGGTCCGTCCCCGCCTCCAGCAGCGCCCGCCACACCCGGCCAGGGAGCAGGGCACCCAACCCTTGCAACTTCGCCATTCCCACGGTTCCTCATCGACTTTGATCTTCGTTCTTCGCCGTGCCGACGGACCGCTCCTCATACGCCGGCACGCGATGCGTCGACGGCGATTCACAGGCCGCACCTTACTCATTTGGTGCGGCATTGCGTGAAGGCCGCGTCTTGGTCAATAAACGTTAAACGACGTCAGTGCTCGCCAGATTTCGAGATTGCCCCGTATGGCATCCAGTCCCAGGCGTTCCTCCGGTACGCGGCGCCGTTGGGTGAACAGGTCACGGACGGCGGACCTGTGCGGCTCCGGAAGCCAGTGCAGGAGGTCATCATGACGTGTGCCCGCCCCCCTGTTGCTGGGGTCCGGCATCGCCCACTCCTCCCGCCTGGTGAGAAGGTACGCGTAGCAGGGGACGGCCGGACGGAGCCGTGGCAGGCCGTGCTCGGCGGCCACGGCCGCGGCGCCGGCGGCCGTCTGGAGGCCGAGGACGTCGATGTCTCCGAAATAGTGCGTCGTCCGCGGTTCAGGTCGAAGAAGCGGCACGCTGAGAACGCTGCGGACGAAACCGTTGCCGCTGCCCCAGCCGATGTGGAGGTCAGGTCGGTCGGCTGCGGGCATCTCACGCAGCGCGGTGAGAAACGAGGTGTACGTGGCGAGGTTCTCCAGCACCAGAAGTCCTGTCGGTCCCTTTCCCGGTACGTGCTGCGAGGCGAAAGGGAGCGGCGGCTGGTGGCAGGCGAGAAGGTCCAGGGAGAGCGCCCCTGAGGTGAACAGACGGCTCTTCGAATATGTGTCGATGGCCTTCTCGTCGCCGAACAGTTCGGCCGAGCGCTCCTGAACGGGCACCACGCTGGGGTCAGGGTGGTCCCGAAGCCAGGCGGCGATTCGGTCGAGGATTTCGAATTCGTCGTTCCGAGTGGCGATGCGGCCCGCTTCCTCCAGGGCGTGCGGCCACACCCGCGGCGCCGCCCGCGGTGGTGGCGGGGCGGGTCTCTCCGCCTTCGTCACCCAGCGGGGCAGGGCCGGGACGGCGCGGCGGTCCCAGCCCGTCGCGGAGCCGGCGGCCGGCAGGGTCACCTGTCCGGCGGCCGCCAGATTTTGCAGAGCCGTGCGCACGACGGACCGCAGCTCCGGGGCGCCGACGAGTGCCGGGTGAAGCGACAGCACCCCATCCAGAAGATCGTCGACCAGTACTCTCCTTCTCTTCGACGCGGCGACGAGCCGGGACAGCTCCCCGGTGATATCCGCCGTCACGGGGCGCCCTCCGCCTCGGGCTCGTCCCATACCTCGTCGGCATGGGCGACGCGGACGCCGTCGACCTCGCCGCCTGCCTCCGCGTCGGGCGAGCCGGCGGTACCGGGAGCGGGGACGTCCGGGACGATGTACCGGCGATCCCGGCTGCGTCCTTCCCTGTTGTCGAGCCGGATGATGTTGGGGAACTGGATGACGGCCGCGGGATCCTTCACGCCGGTCGTGTAGACGAGCTGCACGCCGTGCGCGGCCGCCACGTCGCGTTGCAGCCGGACGAGCGGAGCGGACGAGGCGCGGCCGATCGGATTGTCGAGCAGCAGGACCCCTCCGGAACGGCCCCTGCGTCCGGCGCCCGTGGCGCGCAGCGCCGCCAGCGTGCAGTAGAGCGCCACGCAGACGGTGAGCTTCTCGCCGCCGGACCATTTCGCCAGGCGGCTGATGTCCTCGGTGACGGCGCCCTGGTCCTCGGCCGGCTTGAGCACCTTGACGGTGAACCCGCGCGGCCCGACCGACTCGTGCACCGCCGCCTTGAGCAGCGGCATCCCCTCGGGACTGAGCCCTTTGGCGATCACCTGGTCGATGACCCGTTCGGCGTAGGCGATCAGGTCGGTGTCGCCCGGACGGTCGAACGCGATGCGCAGCACCTTTCGCCCCGCCCAGGAACCGTGGGAGGTGGGCATGCGGGAGGCCCGTTCGGCCCTGCCGAGCGTGTCCAGGCTCTCCCGGACCAGATGCGCCAGGGCCTCGCCGATGATGACCTGGTCCTTGGCGATGGCCTCCAGTTCCCCGGTGAGCGTCTGAGCGCGCAGCCGCAGCTTGCCGGCCAGGTCGACGGCGTGCGGGGCGAGCACCGCGGCCGGGTCGTTGGCCACCCGGTCCTTGATCGGCCCGTTGATGTGGGCGAAGCCCGAGGCCGTGCGGCGGACGGCGTCGACGGCGCCGGCCAGTTCCGTCTCCTCGTCCGCGCGGCGCTGGTCGGCTGCGTTGAGCGCCAGGTTGACCTTCCGCGCCTGGGCCCGTGCGGCGAGGTTGTCTCCGTCGAACGGAGCCGCCGGGGGCGTCTGCGTCGGCGGCAGCAGCTCCAGGTAGGTCTCGAAGTCGGTCGCGCGGCCGTTGGCGCGGTCGATCTGCCGTTCGAGTTCCGCCAGTACGGCCTCGGCGTTGGTGGCGCGCTCGGACGCCTCCAGCGCGAGGGCCTCCTGTTCCGCGGCGAGCGCGTCGGCTTCGTCCGAGTCGCCGGGGGCGACGGGCAGCACTCGCCTCGGCGGCTGGCGGTATCGCCGCTCGACCTCACCCAGTGCCGTCTTGCACACGTCGACCTGCCGGCTTGCCCGGCCCCGCTGGTCGAGGGCCTGTTCGTATGCGGTGCGGGCGCGTTCGAGGGCGGCGGTCCGCAGGGCCGGCTCCTGGCCGTCGGGCGACGCGAGAACCTGTTCGGCGTGTGTCCTCAGGTCGGAGTCAACGCCGCCCAGTTCGCCCTCGGTGTCCGCGACTCTCCTGGTCAGGGTGGCGACACGGTCGGCGAGGACCGATTGCGACGCGCGCTGCTCGACGGCGCGGTCGGCCCTGCGCCACTGCTCCCGCAGGGCGTCCAGCGGAGTGGACGGGTCGTCGGTGACGTCGATGTCGGCGAGCGACGGGCTGGACAGCTCGGCGGCCTCGATCTGGTAGCGCTTGGCCTCTTCCGCCTTGAGCACCGCCCTGGTGTGGTGGGACTCCGCGTTCTCGCGGGCTCGCAGCGCCGCGGCCGCATGGCGCCGCTGAAGGTCCTTCGCCGCCTCGACGCGGGCGTCGGCAGCGTCCAGACGTTCGAGCCAGATGTCTCGTTCGGCGACGATGGGGATGACCTCACCGAGCCAGCCGACCGAGGCGCTCAGGCGGCGGCGCAGGCCCTCCAGGCGCTCGCGGTCGGTGTCGTCCAGCCGGTCGGCCTCGTCCAGGCCGGTGCCCTCGGCGCGCAGGTCGTTCTGCTCGCGTTCGATGTCCGCGAGCAGGGAGTCCAGGCGCGCGACCTCGCTTTCCAGGACGTCCAGGTGGCCACGGGGACAGTCCCCCAGGAAGCCCTCAAGGGAACGACGCAGGTCGTCGTCTGCCGACCGTTGCGCGATGAGCTCCTTGTCGCGCAGCTGGTGGGCTTTGGCGCGCTCCTTGAGCAGGCGTACGGCGGCCTCGGCGAGACCGGCGTCGACCAGGCCCGGTTCGAGACGGCTCCACGCGGGGGCGACGCCTTCGCGGGGCGCCGTGGAGGCGCGCACCAGATCGTCGGCGTCCCGCGTCGAGTAGAGGTTCACCAGCGACGTGGTGACGACGCCGTGCGCGTCCAGCAGCCTGACCGCGTCTGTCACCGATCCGGTCGGGACGACGACACCGCAGCCGAGCCGCGCGATCGCGGGGACGTCCAGGGTGGTCATCAGCAGGTCCGGCGGCAGCACGCCGCGCAGGTGAGCCCAGCCGGACTCGGCCGGGATCCCCGCCGCGACGAGCTCGTGCACGACCCTCTCGGCGTCCAGGCCGGTGGGCAGGACGCCGTCGCGTTCCTGGGCCGTGATCGTCCGCTCGTCGGCGTGCCGCTCGGCCATGCGCAGGACGCGTTCGTTGTCGGCCGCCAGTATGGCGTCGCCGAGCCGGCGCAGGAGCGTCGGAGCCTCCGCCCACAGGTCGAGGGGCTCGTCGGCGGTGGCCTCGGCGAGGTCGCGCAGCCGGGGGCACGTGGTCAGCGCCGACAGCCGCTCTGACAGCTCGGTGTGCCGGTCGGCGGCCTTCGTGCGGTCGTGGGCGGCCTCTCCGCGTGCCTGGGCGAGTTCGTTCTCCCGCTGGGCGATCTGTGAACGTCGCAGGCGGCGCTGCTCGTACCGCTCCCGCAGCCCGGCCAGTTCGGCCTCGCAGTCGGTCAGCTCGCGTGTCAGTGCCTCGCGGTGCGCGGCCGGGTCGGTGTCCTCTGCGGGCAGGTGGCCGCGATCCACCCCGGTGCGCAGCCTTTCCGAGATCAGCGAGAGCTTGGCCTGGGCCTGGGCCGCGTCGGAGTTGGCGGCGGCCTTTTCCTCGTCGGCCGAGGCGGCCAGGGACCGGTGCCCCTCGGCGGTCTCCAGTTCGGCCCGCCGCGCGGCCTCGGCCTGCTCGGCATCGGCGGCCGCACGCTCGGCCAGGTGCACCAGCCGCCGGTGAAGCAGCGCCGCGTACCGGTCCCGCTCGGCCCGAAGCGGCGCGATCTCCTCTTCTTCGGCGGCGGCGTCCAGTTCGGCCTGTTCGAGTTCGGCGCGCACTCTGGACAGGGCCGCCAGCCGCTGAGCCACCTCCCATGCCCGGACCTGCCGGTGTGCCGCGGCGGCGCGCTCCTCCGCCGTCGCCTTGGCCTCCTCGGCCTCGCCCACCCGCATCCGGGCGGCCTCACGCCTGTAGAGATAGGCCAGGTCGCCGGCCTGGGAGCGGTTGTTGTTGGCACGGGTGAGCTCCTGCCGCACCGCTTCCCGTTCCTGCGCCAGGTTGGACGCGGTGACGCGTGCCTGCTCGATCGTGCCGAGGAAGGACGCCGCAAGCGACGCCGCTTCCCGGACACGCGCCGCATGATCCGCACGCGCCTCCTCCAGCCGTTCGTGTCGCGCGGCGACCGTGTCGAGCTCACCCGCGGTGGCCACGCAGAAGTCGCGTTCGACGAGCTTCTTCGGCTTGGCCGCCAGCAGCGCCGCGACGTCCTTCAGGCGCTGGGAGACCCCGGCGGCCTCCTCAGGGGGGGTGGTGAGGTCGAGAAGGAAATCGACGAACTCCTTGGCGGAGGCGAACTTGAACAGGTCCTCCACGCCGCCCTCGACGTGGTTCATCTGCTTCTGCGTGCGGTAGATGTCGGGATCGATGTGACGGTCGCGCAGCGCCCTGTCCCAGAGGTACTGCTTGTCGGTGATCGCCAGGTCGGCGCGGCGCAGGTGCGGCCGGGCCATTTCCTTGAGGGCGTCCAGGTACGCCGTGAGACGCCGCGGACGCCCCTCGGTGTCCGTGAACGGCAACGTGCCGAGTTCGATCACCCCGGGGACCACGTAGCAGGCGTAGAAGTGGCTGTGGAGCCGGTCTCGGGACCGGGCCGCCTCCACCGGGCGGCGAAGCCCCTCCCACTCGTGGACGACTCCGGTGATGAGGGTCTCCTCCGGTTCGCCGGTGAGGGTTCGGGCTCCCTCTCCCGGCTGCCACACCGCGACGACGTGCGACGTGTCACCGGAGTCGACGTAGTCGGTGATGCTGCGCTTGACGGCCCGGCCCATGAAGTCGTTCGCGGCGGGCAGCACCATCGCGTACAGAAGCGACAGGATGCTGGACTTGCCGCCGCCGTTGCGCAGCCAGACCACCGAGTCCCGAGGGAGGACGGTCCAGTCGTCGGCGGGAGCGGTCAGGTCGAGCGTGACGTCGGTGAACCGGGCGGAGCGCTCGCCGACGGAGCGGAACCGCAACGCGCTGAGCTGGTAGGTCATCGGGCAGAACCCCCTTCCGGCGCGGCGCCGGAAGGCACCGCGCCCGGTTCGCGGCCGGGACGCCGCTGGATCTCTGCGAGGAATCGGTAGGCGCCTTCCAGCGCGACCTCCCGCGCGTGGACGCGGAAGCGTTCGGTCATGGTCCAGCTGTCATCCGTCATCTGGTCCTGACGCGCCATCCCCTGGGAGGCGAGCCACCCGAGCATGGCGCGCACCCAGTACCGAGTGCAGGACCTCAACAGTTGGTTGGCTCCGCGTCCTCTTTCGCCGTGGACGACCGAGGGCATGTCGAGGTACACCCGCCACGCGTCGTCGAGCCCCTGCTCCGGAATCACCTCACCGGCCGCGTCATGGGACCGTAGCCGTTCGCACAGCTCCCGAAGCCAAGCGTCGAAGTCGCGTTCGGACACATGCCGCACGCGGTCGTCCGCCAGCTCCTCCGCGCTGGGGTAGGCGTAGGCGACCAGACCGGTCAGCACGAGTCCGGCGAGCAGCTTTCCCCGGTCGTCGGAGACGCCGGCCAGGTCGGAGACGCGGAACGCCAGCGGAGACTCGGGTTCCACTCCCAGGACGAGCCCATGGTCGCCGTCGGACAGCACGCGGCTGCCGAGGCCGTGCAGGACGGCGTCGGTGGCGGACCTGATCTCCTGCTCCGTGCGGTACCGGACCAGCACACGCTGGTACTCGGGGTTGCGGCCGGGGCGTCGGCCAGGGCGCAAGGCGTACGCCACCAGCGTCCCGATGTCGGTGTAGTCGTGCTGGGTGAGGCTCATGCGGCGTCCTCGGGAACGTGGGTGAACGCGATGGTGGGCACGGGAGCGGCGGTCGCGAGCGCATCGGCGTCGGGCGCGACGATCACGTCGTCGCCGTCCCAGCCGGGAAGGGAAAGCCGGGTGCCGTCGGCGCCGACGGCGGTGCGGGGGCCGAGGACGCGCCACATCAGGTCGTCGGTCATGACCTCCTCCATGTCGAGGTCTTCGGGGGAGTAGGCCCAGAGCACGGCCAGGGCGAGCACCTGCGCCGCGCGCCGCCGCAGGGCGGGGGAGGGGGGCACGGTGTCGCGAAGGCACGCGTCGATGAGCGTCGACAGCCGCGCGGGCAGCCCCACCGACTCGACGGCCCGGGCGGCGGCCTCGACGACCAGCGGGCCGATGAGCGGGGGCCGCGGCTCGGCGAACTCGGTCTCCTCGGTGTCGGGACGGGCGCCGCCGTCGCGCCCGGGACGATCCCACAGGTCGTTGATCAGGCGGTACAGCCGGGGAAGCCGGGGAACCCGTGGCCCCCACATGTCGACCAGGAACCGCTGGGTCAGGGTCAGCGCGTCGGTGCGGCGGAGTTCGAGCAGCGGCTCCAGCACCTGCCGTTGCGGGTCCGGCAGGGTGATCACGGCGGGCGGGCGGAACGACTGGCGTTCCTGTTCGTCGAGGAACACCCCGCGGGTCGTGATGACGCGGCGGTGCAGATCCTCGTGACGGCGCCGGCATTCGCGAAGCAACCGGTCGATGCGGACGGCCGCGGCCAGGATTTTCGGCTCAGCGCTTTCCAGGGCCTCGCCCACTTTTCGCAGCAGCCGACGCTCGGCGTTCAATCGTTCGCGAATATGATCACGGGCCGACTCCAGCCGGTCCGGAATCAGGGAGTCCCATTCGGTTTCCACCGAACGGAGGTCACGCCGCGTCTGCTTGATGACCCGGTCGAGATCGTCGGCCAGCCGTACGGAAAGGAGCCGGGCGCGTTCGGCGGATTTGCGCGCCGATTCGAAGGCGTTGCGGGCCAGCTGGCGTTCCAGCACCAGCTCGGTGGCCACCTGTTCGTCCTCGACGTCGAAGTCCAGGCCGCCGATCAGCGCGTTGACCGCGTCCGGGGTGGCGCGCAACACGTTCTCGTCGCGTCGCGGGTCGTCGTGCTCGACCAGCAGCGAGAACGTCACCGCGCGCCGCCGGTGCCCCTCCACACCCGCGTAGTCGCTGGTGGCATACCGGAAGTCGCTTTGGCGG
Source organism: Actinomadura sp. NPDC047616 (assembly GCF_040642915.1). Classification (NCBI taxonomy): domain Bacteria; kingdom Bacillati; phylum Actinomycetota; class Actinomycetes; order Streptosporangiales; family Thermomonosporaceae; genus Actinomadura; species Actinomadura sp. NPDC047616. Next base: position 105,474 of record NZ_JBEYTB010000002.1, on the reverse strand, counting down.
GCGCCCCGGTTGAGCAGGGAGTCCACCACGAACGCCGCGACCTGGCCGTGCTCTTCGGAGGACCGGCCAGGGGCGGCGCGGGCGGCGAGCTCGCGCAGGGCGCCCAGCACGTCCTCCCGCGTCGCCTCCAGTTCCAGGCCCTGCCGTGCCACCACCATGTCGATCGCGGTCAGCGCCAACGTCACGATGTCGTAGGTGTCGGCGGGCCAGTCCCTCCGCCGGGCGCCCTCGGCCATCTCCACGACGGGGGAGAACCGCAGGAACGCGGCGACCCGTGCTGAGAACGAAGGGTCGTAAACGCTCAACTCCTCCGGGCCGTCCCAGGGGAGCTCGAAAGCGGGGAGTGGTTCGTCTTCGGGTTCGGGGGAATCGCCGAACAGGGGGTCCATGCGCCCGCCTTTCACCAGGTGCGCGGATGCCGGAATCGTAGGCGAGGCTCCGCCGATGGGCGGAGGAAACGCGAATTCACCGATGCGCCCGGCCATTTTCGGTCGCCGCCGATCTGTTCGGTCAGTCACCGCCGAGGGGAACGGTGACGCCGCCGGAGAACATCGAGTCGTGCAGTTCGATGGCCTTGATCTTGACGCCGCGCGGCACGTCGAAGACCAGGATGCCCTTCACGCCGTTCCCCGGGTTGATCTCTTCCAGGAACGACCTGGACTCCTCGCCCATGGCGATGACCGCCTCGCTGTCGGCCTGGAACTCGCGGCCCGAGGTGTCGATCAGCTTCTGGTTGCCGGCGTCGAACGTGCGGGCCCGGTCGCCGGTGTTGCGCACGGTGACGTGCACCAGCACGAACTGCCCCTGGGCGGTCTGGCCGAGGTACTCGTCACCGACCCGCCGCACGCCCTTCCTCACCTTGGTGACCGTGAACGAGAACTTGCCGTCGCGATAGGTCTTCCCGATTCCGTTCACCGGCTTCTCGGCGTCCCGCTTCTTGCTGGACGTCGCGGTGGCTCGGCCGCCGGAGTCGGAGGAGCGCGCCTCCGTGGTGTCCGGGACGGGACCGCAGGCGGTCACCGCCGCCAGTCCGGCGCCGACCAGGAAGGCGTAGGCGCCGCCCATGAGCGCGCGCGTCCGGTGCGAAGTGTTGGTCTGCATGGCGATGTCCTCGCTCGAGGTTCGGAAAGGAGTGTTGTCAGGCCGCGTTGGCGTCAGGGCAGCCGCCGTCGTGCCAAGCGCGGACGAAGGCGTCGACGAGGCCGTGAGCGCGGCCGATGGAGTCGAGAGGGTCGGTGATGCGGCGTCGCGCGATGGACGCCAGCGAGTCGGCGGCCTCGTTGAGCGGGTGGCCCGTGTGGGCCCGGACATGCTCGACGCGCAGGCCGCGGCGTGCCGCGACGTGTCGGGCCAGCCGGACGAGCGTCGGGGCGCCGTCACGGCGCGGACGGAGGCTGTAGCCGTCGGGCATGCGGGCGACGTCTCCCTCCTGCCAGGCCCGCAGGATGCGCACCGCGCGCAGGCTGTCCACGAGCAGGAGTGGCGCGGCCTCCCTCTCCAGACGCGACATGAGCAGCGCGACGGCGCGCAGCTCGCTGATGAGCACGGCGCGGCGGTCGGCCGATTCCGTCGGCCCCAGGCGGCGGCCGTGCATGCCCCACCGGCCGTCGCTGGTCACGTATCCGGTGCCGAACGCGCCCTTCTTCCAGCTGGCGTCCGTCGCCGCGACCAGCCTGCCCCCGCGCTCCGCCCAGGCGCGCACCTGCCCGTGCGACGCGGGGTCGGTGGCCCGGACCGGCCGCGGCGCGGGCGGAAGGTGGGGACAGCCGGCCGCATGGGGACCGGTCGCCGTCCGCCGCTCGGCCTCGGTGATCAGTTCCTCCGCCCGGACGACGGCGCCGTCGCGGACGGCGGCGAAGCCGAGCCGCAGTGCCTCCCGGGCCGCCCCGCAGCAGTCGCAGCCGTACGCGCGGGTCGCGCAGGCGCGCATCCGCTGGACGCGGACCGCCAGGACGGGCGGCAGCAGCGCGACCTCGGCGTCGAACTGCCGGAGGGGCATGGTGGTGAGCAACATGGACGGCTCCGTTCACAGGGGGCGTGACGGCTGGCGTGTTCACAGTCAACCAAAGGAAGAGTGTGAACGCAATCGACCAACGATGCGACGACAGGGTCTTCTATGTATCTCCGCAGGTCACGTCCTTGGGAAAAATGTGAATTCAATCAACCGAGCTTCTGTGTGTTGAGTCGTCACCAGGGCTGGGCTAGCGTGTGAACGTCCGCGCCGCCGTCCGGTGGCGCCCGAGCCGGGGAGACCCAGTGGCAGACGACGCGACGGTCACCGCCGCCGACATCGCCCGCCTGGCGGGCGTCGGCAGGGCCGCGGTCAGCAACTGGCGCAAACGGCATGACGACTTCCCGCAACCCGTCGGCGGCACCGCCACCAGCCCGTCCTTCTCTCTCGCCGAAGTGCTGGAGTGGCTGCGGACACAGGGCAAACTGAAGGCCTCCACGGCGGACGAGCATCTGTGGCAGGAGCTGCGCAAGGCGGCGGACGAGGTGGATCTCGCCGACGTCCTGGCGTTCGCCGGCGCCTTCCTGCTCTACCGCCACCGCATTCCGGGCCACTGGGACGAGATGGCCACGCGTGCCGACGATGAGATCGCCGCCGAACTGCCCGGCGAGATCCGCGCGACCCTCGCCGAGCTTCCGGGCGACACGACATTTCCGGAGGCGCTGCGGCCCGAGCAGGTGCCGACTCTCCGCAGCCTGGCGGCCATGGCCGCTGAACGCGGCCCGCTCGAGATCTTCGAGTTCCTGCGCGAGCGCTACCTCGACCTGCACAAAAGACGCCTGTACGAGACGCCCCGCGAGGTGGTCCGGCTGGCGTTCGACCTGATCGACGAGCACCCGCGGACCGTGCTGGATCCGGCCTGCGGCTCGGGCGCGTTCCTGCTCGGCGCGCTCGACCGCCCCCGCCCGCCCGAGGGCCTGATGGGGCAGGACATCGATGACGCGGTGGCCCGCCTGACCGCCCTACGCCTTGCTCTGCGCATCCCCAACGCGCAGGTGCACGCGGGTGACTCCCTACGTCATGATGCGTTCCCGGCCGCTCAGGCCGACCTCGTCGTCTCGGCGCCTCCGTTCGGCGACCGCAACTGGGGGCACGACGAGCTGGCCGCCGATCCCCGTTGGGAGTACGGCCTGCCGCCACGCACCGAGTCGGAGCTGGCGTGGGTCCAGCATGCACTGTCCCACTGCAAACCGGGCGCATGGGCAGTGCTGCTGATGGCCCCGGCCGTCGCGTCCCGCAGCGCCGGTCGCCGTATCCGCGCGCAGCTCCTTCGACGCGGCGCGCTGCGCGCCGTCGTCACTCTGCCGTTGAAGGCCGTGCCGAATGTGGCCGTTCCGCTGGCCCTCTGGGTGCTGCGGCGGCCCGTCTCCGACGACCGGCTGCCCAGCCAGGTGCTCATGGTCGACGCGTCGCCGGCCACCATGGACGACTTCGGTGCCCTGGCGGTGGAATGCTGGCGCCGCTTCGCCGCCGCACCCGAGGACGAACTCGACGCCCCCGGCCGATGCCGCGCCGTCCGCATCATCGACCTGCTGGACGAGGAGGTCGACCTGACCCCGGCCCGGTACATCACCGCTCCCGCGGCGGCGCCCGCCATCGAACGGGTCACCGAGGCACGCGCCGAGGTGACCGCGCTCCTCGCCGGGCTGACCGATCTGGTGCCCGAGGTGGAGCCGGGGGATGCGCCCTCCGACGCGCCGCTGGTCACGGTGGCGGAGCTGGCCCGGATGAGCCTGGTCACCGTGCACCGGGCTCCGCCGCACCTCGCCGCCGTCCAGCCCGACGAGGTCCCGGCGTCCCAGCGATCCGCCGCACCGACCGCCGTGCTGACCGGTAAGGACGTGGTCGTCGGCGGCCCGCCGTCCGCCGTGCTGGACGGCGAGCGCCCCGACGACGCGGTGGAACTGCGCACCGGAGACGTGGTGGTCCCATCCATCATCAGGGCTCCGGCCGCACGCGTCGTCACCGACCACGGCACCGGGGCGGGCGCCCTGCTCGGCCGGAACCTCTACCTGCTGCGCCCCGACCCGCGGCGGCTCGACCCGCATTACCTCGCCGGAGTTCTGCGCAGCTCGTTCAACCTCCGGCACTATTCCGTGATGTCGTCGAGCTACCGGGTGGAGGTCCAGCGCGCGGAGGTGTCCCTGTTGCCACTGGCGGACCAGCGCCGGTACGGCGAGGTGTTCCGCCGCCTGGAGGAACTCGACACCCGGCTGCGCAGCGCCGCCGAACGCGGCACCGAGCTGGCTCGGCTCATCGGTGACGGCCTGGTTGACACGAGCCTGCGTCCGAAAACGGCCATTCCGCACGGCGACCCGGCGGAGGCCGGATGACCTCGCCTCAAGCGATACCTCGCCCCCGGTGCGCACCCCACCGACCTGCGCGGACACCCCACCCGCGGAGGTCAAGCGCGGTGCGGCCACGCGTCCGGCCGCTTCGGTCACGCACCGCGCGCCCTCGGCGACCCTCCGGTAGGGGCCGCATGACCGTGGAGAACGCCATATCCTGGCTGCCCGGCAGCTTGATCATCTCTGTCGGCGCGGTCCGCACCGTCGCGACTGGGCAGGTGGTTATGGAGTCGCTCCGTCCGTCCGACCCCCGCGATATCGGGGGCATCGCACTGCACGGAAGGCTGGGCGAGGGCGGCATGGGCGCGGTCTACTTCGGGATCACCGCCGAAGGGCAGCCGGTCGCGGTCAAGGTGATCAGGAAGGACTTCGCGGATCACCAGGAGCTGCGCGAGCGCTTCGACCGGGAGATCGAGGCCATGGAGGCGGTCCAGGGGCCCCGTGTGGCGTCGCTGGTGGCCGCCTCCGACCCGGGGGACGAGCAGCCCTGGCTGGCCATGGAGTACGTGCGCGGCCTGACGCTCAGGCAGTTCGTCGACGAGCACGGCGAGCTCACCGCCGACATGGGCGCCGCCCTGGGCGACTTCCTCGCCGAGGGGGTCGCCGCCATCCACGCCGCCAAGCTGTTCCACCGCGACCTCAAGCCGGCCAACATTCTGCTCGGCCTCGACGGCCCCAAGGTCATCGACTTCGGGCTCGTCGCCCTCGCCGAGGCCGAGCACCATCTCACCGCGACCGGCATGATGCTCGGCACCCCGCTGACCTCGGCGCCCGAGCAGGTGGAGTCCCCGAAGAACGCGGGCGCCGCCGCGGACGTCTACTCGCTGGGCGCCACCCTCCTGTACGCGCTCGCCCGCCACTACCCATACGAGCGGCCGACCGTCCCGGCGCTGCTCAGGGCGATCACGGACCGTGACACCGCCCCGGACCTGTCCGGGGTGCCGCCGACGCTGGAGCCGGTCATCGCGGCGATGCTGGCGTTCGCCCCGGAGGCCCGTCCCACGCTCGCGGAGGCCGCCGACGAGTTCCAGCAGGTCTACGGTGTCGCCGGGCTGAGCCGGCGCGACGCGCGCATCCACCTCGCCACGCTCACCTACGTGGCGCGGCCGTCCGACCCGCCCACCGACCTGGACCCGCCCAGGCCGCGGCCCGCACGGTCCGCCCGCCGGGAGACACGGCCCGCCACCCCGATGGTCAAGGCCCTGGCCGAGCGGCTGGAGAACGTCTACCAGCGAGCTGTCAGGCTCTGACCCCCGGCCCCCGCAGCCCCCCACCGTCCCCGCCAACGAAGGAGTTCCAGGAGTGACCACCGCCGAGGCGACCGCCCCCACCGGGGCGTCCGCGGCAGACCAGGCGACTCCCTTCGCCCCCGGCGCGCGCATCGAGGTCCGCGACGCCGAGTGGATGGTGCGCACCTGCGCCCCCACCCGCCGCGACGGCTACATGATCAAAGCGGTGGGGGTCTCGGAGTTCGTCCGCGACGAGGACGCGGTGTTCTTCACCGAGATCGACGACGTCCGGCCGCTGCGCCCCGAGGACACCGAGCTGGTGCCCGACACCACCTCCGCGTTCGCCAAGAGCAGGCTGTTCCTGGAGTCGGTGCTGCGGCGCACGCCGCTGCCGCAGACCGAACGCGGCCTGGCGCTGGCCGACCGCTTCCTGCTCGACTCGCTCACCTACCAGCTGCGCCCGGCCGAGCTGGCGCTGCAGGGGCTGCGACCCCGCATCCTGCTCGCCGACGTCGTCGGCCTCGGCAAGACCCTGGAGATCGGCCTGATCCTCGCCGAGCTGATCCGCCGCGGACGCGGCGAGCGGATCCTCGTGGTCACGCCGCAGCAGGTCCTCGAACAGTTCCAGCATGAGCTGTGGACGCGCTTCGCCATCCCGCTCGTGCGGCTCGACTCGGTCGGCATCGAGCGCATCCAGCGCGACATCCCCGCCGGACGCAACCCGTTCCTGTACTACAAGCGGGTCATCATCTCCGTCGACACGCTGAAGAACCAGGGCCGGTACGGGCAGCACCTGGAGAACATGCACTGGGACGCCGTCGTCATCGACGAGTCCCACAACCTCATCAACGAGGGCAACCTGCGCAACAAGCTGGCCAAGCTGCTGGCGGCGCACACCGACGCGCTGCTGCTGGCGTCCGCCACCCCGCACAACGGCGACGCCAGGTCGTTCGCCCAGCTGATCCGCCTGCTCGACCCGACCGCCATCGCCGACCCGGACGACTACACCGCCGACCAGATCAAGCACCTCTACCTGCGCCGCACGAAGATCGCCGACGAGGTGCGCGACCAGATCGGCACCAAGTGGCCCGACCGGGGCCCGTCGGTCCCGATCCGCTGCGCCGCCACCGACAAGGAAGAGGCGATCTTCCGCGAGCTCACCAAGGTGTGGCTGGACGGCCCCGAACGCACAGGCCCGTCACCAGTCGGCCAGGACCGCCGCCTGTTCCCCTACACGCTGCTCAAGGCGTTCCTGTCGTCGCACAAGGCGCTCGGCTCCACCGTCGCCAAGCGGCTGAAGAAGGCCACCGAGCCCCGCGAGATCGAGGCGCTGAACGAGCTCGCCCGCCTCGTCGACGCCATCAAGGACAAGGATTCGGCCAAGCGCCGCGCGCTCGTCGACCAGCTGCGCGAGATCGGGGTCGGCGAGGGCAGCACCACCCGCGCCGTGGTGTTCTCCGAGAGCATCCCCACCCTTGAGTGGCTGGTGGAGACCGTCCCGGGCGAGCTGGGGCTCACCAAGGACCAGGTGCGGCTCATGCACGGAGGCTGCTCCGACCAGCAGCAACAGGAGATCGTCGAAGAGTTCTCCCTGGCCGACAGCAAGGTGCGGCTGCTGTTCACCGGGGACGTGGCGTCCGAAGGCGTCAACCTGCACCGGCAGTGCCACCACCTGATCCACTACGACCTGCCGTGGAGCCTGATCCGCATCGAGCAGCGCAACGGCCGCATCGACCGGTACGGGCAGCAGCACCAGCCGCAGTTCCGCGCGCTCATCCTCACGTCCCGAACCGAGGGCGCGAAGGACGACACCACCGTCGCCGAGAAGCTGCTCGAACGCGAGGAGCAGGCGCACCGCAGCCTCGGCACCGCCGAGGGCGTGACCCGCGAGTTCACCGCCAAGAAGGAAGAGGACCGGCTCATCAAGGACCTTCTCGCCGGAAAGACCGTCGAGGAGTCCCTCGAAGCCGCGGCCCCGGAGTCCGACTTCCTGGCCGACCTGCTCGGCACGGTGGAGAAGCAGGACGCCATCGCCGAACCCAGACGCGCGAAGGTGCCCCGGCTGTTCGCCTCGACCGAGGCGTTCGTCCGCGAGGCGCTGAACACCGTCTGCCCCGGCCTGCGCGTCGACGACGACGGTGAACTGCTGGCGTTCGAACCGCCGCGCGACCTGGTGCATCGCCTGTCGGCCCTGCCCGCCTCGTACCTGAAGACCCACAAGGTGACCGAACGGATGAAGGTCACCTTCGACCGGGGCCTCGCCCAGCGCAAGCTCGACGAGGCCCGCAAGACCAAGACGCTGTGGCCGGACATCGCCTATCTTTCCGACCTGCACCCCATGGTGGAGTGGCTGGTCGACAAGGTGCAGGTGCAGCTCGTCCGCCAGCAGGCCCCGGTGCTCACCGCCAGGGTGGACGGGCCGGTGTTCCTGGTGCAGGGCATCTACTCCAACGCGCTCGGCCAGCCCACCGTGGTCGAGTGGATGGCCGTCAGCGGCCTGCCGGACGCCCCCGTCATCCGCGACATGACCGAGGTCCTGGAGGAGGCCGGCGTCGGGCCCGACATGATCAACACGATGCGTCCCGTCGACCTGCCGCGGCTGCAGGCCCTCGTGCGTCCCGCGGTCGCCGAGGCCCGCAGGTGGCTCGACAGGAAACGCGACGAGTACGCCGAGCGCGTCACCGCGCCGCTGCGCGAACACCGTGAACGGCTCCGCGACTGGGAGCAGATGACGCTCAGCGGACTGCCGGACGATTGGCGCGGCGCCCGCAAACGCGGCGCCGTCGAGGGCACGGTCGCCGAACAGCAACGCCTGCTGCGCAGCCTGGAGACCACGGGCGAGCCGCTGCTGCGCATCCTGGCGGTGCTGGAGGCGGAGACATGAACCGCCCACCCGACTCGCCGCCCACCCGCCTCGGCGTCTTCTACGACGGCGGATGGCTCCACCACCTCGGCCAGTACTTCAGCCGCCACTCCCAGTGGAAGGCCCGTCCCTCCTTCGCGGGGATCCACGACCTGATGCGCTGGTACGTGAGCCGCGTGGCCGACCAGGACGTCCACGACATCGTCGTCACCGAGAAGCACTACGTCAGAGGACGCGGGGCCGACCCGTCGTCCACCTTCGACGCGGTGCTGGAACGTGAGGGCATCCACCGCCACGACGTCCGCTACAACCGCCACGGCGAGAAGGGCGCCGACGTCCTGCTGGCTCTGGAGGCGTTCCACCGAGCCCTCGAAGGCGCCTACGACATCGCCGTCCTCATCACCGGGGACGCCGATTTCGTCCCGCTGGTGGAGCGGCTCCACCGGCTCGACGTCTGGGTCGTCATTCCCGACATCGTGGCCACGTACCTCGACGACGCCGGTAAAAAACAGGACATCAAGTGCGGTCGCGCCCTCATCCAGGCCGTCGACCACGCCCCGGCCTGGGAGCACCTCTTCGAGGAGGCGCTGAAACCCGGCTACGACCTGACGTACCCGTTCATCTGGCTCGACGCGCAGTTCGACGGCAGCGAGATCGGGCCGGACGGCTATCGGCACGGCAGCATCAGCAGATGGGAGGACGGGTCGCCCTACGGGTTCATCACCGACACCGCCGGACGGGCCTGGTACGTCTCCAGAGACCAACTCGTCGGCCAGCGAGAATCGCTGCCGCTCTACCAGCCCGTCGCCTTCCTCGGCGACCCGGTCGTCCCGGCGGGCAAGTCCCATCCTCCGGCGCTGGGCATCCGCCCCGTGCCGCACACGATGTTCACGGCACCCCCCATGGACGATCTGGTCGAGTTCCTTCGCGCCCGCATGAGCGAGGACGAACAGGTCGCGAGCCAGTACGAGCCGGACGGGCCGTGGAAGGCGGGGGAGGAGCCTGGCCGGGCCCCGCTGGAGAAGAACATCGCCGCGTACCTGTCCCGCCTTTCCCCGGGCCGCGTGCTGGCCGACATCGAGGCCAAGCGGGAGATTCTCCGGCTGCACGAGGGCGGACCCGACGGCCGGTGCCCCACCTGTTCGGACGAATCTCCCTGCACGACGCTCAGGCTGCTCGCCGAGGTGTATCTCGACCATCCCGACTATCGGACGGAGTGGGGAGCATGACGTACGACTCTCTGGTCAACCGTGGCGACTACTTCTCGGCCCACTACCTGGCCGAGGTGCTGCCCAAGGACCTCAAGAAGAAGGACGGCCTGCTCGCCCGCTGGTCCGAACGTGAGAAGGCGGGGGAGCAGACGCCGCGCAGCGGCCTGCGCGCCCTGAGGAAGCCATACTTCCGCGACCGCGCGTTCTTCGCCGAGTTCCTGGAGAACATCCGCGAAGGCGGCACCGTGCGCCAGGACCCGGAGGATTGGCGCAAGGCACTGCACGAGCTTCATGGCGACGTCCTGCGCGCCCTCGGCTTCCAGGCCGAGCCCCGCACGCTGCTCGTCGAACGCGCCGACAAACAGTACGAGGTGGCAGTCGCCCACGCCGAACCGCACGACCGCCCGTCCGTCGTCGCGATCGAATGCGGCTGGGCGCCCGACGTGGACGCCGCCCTCGACCCCGACCAGGCCGGGCTCCTGCTGACCCCGGTCGAGCTCGACAACCGCGAGACGATCGAGACCGGCGACCGCCTGGCGTCGTGGCTGTTCGCGGGCGACGAGCCGCCCCGCTACGTCCTCATCCTCGCCGGCGGCGTGATCGTCCTCGCCGACCGCATGACCTGGGGCGAAGGGCGGTATCTGGCGGTCAGCCTGGACGTGGCGCTCGGCCGCAGCAACGCCCTGCCCGCCGAGCTCGACACCATCGCCGCCCTCTTCGGCGCAGACTCTCTCCTCCCACCCGAAGAAGGTGGAACGGAGAAGCTCGCCGAGCTTCTCGCGGGCTCCCGCCAGCACGCCGTAGGCGTCTCCAAGGACCTGCGCGACGGCCTGCGCGACTCCGTCGAGATCATCGCCAACGAGGTTCTCGACCGCATCCGCGAGCAGAACGTGCGGCCCGACCAGATCATGGAGCCCGCCGCCCTCGCCAAGGAGCTGGGACGCGAGTCCCTGCGCTACCTGTACCGCATCCTGTTCCTGCTGTACGCCGAGGCGCGGCCCGAGCTGGGCATCCTGCCCACCGACGACGAGGCGTACGTCAAGGGCTACAGCATGGCCCGCATTGGCGACCTGATCGTCCGCGACCTGGTGTCCGAGGAGTCCCGCCGCGGCTTCCACCTGTACGAGTCGCTGGACCTGCTGTTCCGCATGGTCAACGAGGGCCACAACCCCCGCCGCGGCGTCGACGTGGAGTCGGACGACGAGGGCCTGCGCTTCGAGCCCCTCAAGGCCGACCTGTTCGACCCCACGCGCACGTGCCTCATCGGAGAGATCGTCCTCGACGAGGACGACCCCGAGCCGAAGCGTCTCGACACCCGCCTGCGCAACGAGGCCCTCTACAAGGTTCTGCGCCTGCTCATGCTCGCCAAGGGCAAGCGCAAGGAGCGAGGTGGCTTCATCTCGTACGCGCAGCTCGGCATCAACCAGCTCGGCGCCGTGTACGAGGGACTCATGTCGTATACGGGATTCATCGCCAACGAGGAGCTGTACGAGGTCGCCAAGAACGGCGACCCCAAGGACGGCTCCTGGATGATCCCGGCCTCCAAGATCGACGACTATGACGACGCGGTGTTCGTACGCCGCACGGACGAGAACGGCATCAAGACCGACGAACGCGTCCGGTACAAGCCCGGCGCCTTCGTCTACCGCCTCGCGGGCCGCGACCGCCAGACCAGCGCCTCGTACTACACGCCCGAATCGCTGACCCAGGTCACCGTCCAGCTCGCCCTCCGCGAACGCTTGGACCAGGACGGAACCACCACCCGGGCCCGCGAGATCCTCGACTGGACGATCTGCGAGCCCGCCCTGGGCTCCGGCGCGTTCCTCAACGAGGCCATCAACCAGGTCGCCGCCGAGTACCTCAAGCGGCGCCAGGCCGAGCTGAACGAGGAGATCCCCGCCGAGCGGTACCCGGACGAGCTGCAGAAGGTCAAGGCGTACATCGCCCTGCACAACTCCTACGGCGTCGACCTCAACGAAACCGCCGTCGAGCTGGCGGAAGTGTCGCTGTGGCTGAACGTCATGTACCCCGGCCTCCAAGCGCCGTGGTTCGGCCTGCACCTGCGCCGGGGTAACTCGCTCATCGGCGCGGGCCGCCGCCTGTACGCCCCGGCCGACCTCAAGAAGAAGGCGTGGCTGACCACCGCCCCCAAGGACCACCCCTTCCGCGAAGGCACGATCCCCAGCGGCCACATCCACCACTTCTTGCTGCCCGCCCAGGGCTGGGGCGCCGTCGCCGGCGAAAAGGAAGCCAAGAACCTCGCCCCCGACGAGGCGAAGGCCCTGGCCAACTGGCGCAAGGCCCTCCTCAAGGACCCGGCGCCCAAGAAGAAGCAGGGCCAGTCGCGCAGCCAGGTCGAACGCCTCCAGGGCCTGTCCCGCCGCGCCGAATACCTGTGGTCCCTGGTCATCAAGCGTTTGGAGCTGTCCGAACGCGAAATCAGCCGCCGCATCGACGTGTGGGGCGCGGAGGATCTGCCCCAATCGAAGGAGGCCATCAGCCGCGAAGACGTCCTGAAGAACCTCACCCTCCCCGGCACGCCGTACTGGCGCCTCAAGACGGTGATGGACGCCTGGTGCGCCCTGTGGTTCTGGCCGCTGGACAAGGTCGGCCTCCTCGACGGCTCGGACGAAATCTATGAACGCCTGAAGCCCAACGCGCTCCCCACGCCCGCTCCTGAGCCCTTGGAGGCCCCCGACCCGGAACCGACCGGCTTCCCCGAAACCTGGGAAGCGCAGTCTTTGTTCGGTGAGTCTCCAGTCCAGGAGAAAATCACCGTCCCCAAGCCCCGTCCCAGGCCCAAGCCGAAGCCCAAGCGCATCGTCCGCCGCCAGGTGATCCCGCTCGCCGACCTGGACGACTGGCTCGACTTCGCCGAAGCCCTCCTCGGCACCGACGAGGTCTCGAAGGAGATGCTCTTCCCTGAGTTCGACCTTCTCTCTCAGATGGACGACCTAGAGGACGAACTCCCCGCCTGGATGGGCATGGAAGATCCGTGGCACCTGGGCGAGCGTTTCCCCTGGCTAGACACAGCCGAAGATATCGCGAAGGAACAAGGCTTCTTCCACTGGGAACTCCACTACGCCCAAATCTTCAACAAGGGCGGCTTCGACCTGCAGGTAGGCAACCCACCCTGGGTTCGTCCCCGCTGGGAAGAATCTCCCATCCTGGCCGAACTGGAGCCCTGGTTTGAGCTTGCAGAAAAGCCGTCGGCGACTGAATGGAGGAAACGCAAAACTATTGCATTGAATGAAGGGGAATCGCGACAGTTTTTTCTGCATGAATACGCTGGAAACGTGGCGTTCTCGTTGTTCCTGTGCTCTGTGGCTAGCTATCCACTAATGGTTGGCCTGGCACCCAATCTGTATCGCGCCTTCATGATTCGCGTATGGGAAAACCTTGGTCGATTTGGCATAGCTGGCCTAATTCATCCAGACTCTCACTTTACTGGTGCGCGTGAAGGAAGGCTGCGTGCTGCGGCGTACAGGCGGTTGCGCATGCATGCACACTTCCAGAATCGGCGCCTCCTCTTTGCTGATATTGACTGGAATATCGAGTTTGGCGTACAGGTCTACGGTGCAGAGCGAGCCATCGGGTTTGTTCACGTAAGTTGGCTATACGATGTCGACGCCTTGATCAATTCGTTCGAGCACGATGGTGCGGGCGAACATCCTGGTATCAAATACCAAGGATATTGGGACTTGCGACCTCACCGCGATCGCCTGACATGGGTGGACGAGGAGACGCTCCAAGAGTGGCGCTTGCTTACTGGTTCGTCAGATGTTTCTGTAGTCGAAACAAAGCTTCTCTATCCTGTTACTACGGCGGAGCGTGCAGCAATATCGGCCATATCTAGCGTGAAGAGAAGGCTGGGGGAGCTGCAGCCGCAAATCACCGCAGGCTATGATGAAACTGGTGCAGTAAGGGAAGGGCTGATCGAGTGGAAAGTTGGATTCCCTAGAGACTGGTCGGAAGTGATCGTCCGGGGCCCGCAGTTTGCTGCCGCCACTCCCTTCGCTAAGCAGCCTCCCAAGATGGGCAGGAATGATCCACAGATAAATGTTGCCACACTCAGTCCAGATGCAGTTCCCTCGACAAGCTATCAGCGTGCAACTGATCTGGATCGTTTTCAGCGGGCGCAGGACAGGTGGGTGGATCGACACCTACTTGCTGCTCTACGCAACTCGCCTGAGGAACTCGAAGATGCCCGCAAAGCTATTGCGCTATCTGAAGGTATTCCATTCAGAGACGTGACAACCGAGGCCATCGATGCTCGTCTCGAAGAAAAATCCCGAAAGCGCTATGCGGAATTCTATCGCGTCTTTTGGCGCGAAATGATTCCAAACAATACGGAGCGTAGTGTTTACGCTGCTCTCATGCCACCCGGTCCCACACATATTCTTGGGGTGCGCTCAATGGCGCTTTCGAGTAAGCGGGAGACCGCGGCGGTCGCGGGACTCTGGACGTCAATTCCGATTGACTACATTCTGCGTGTCACGGGACGCGGCCACCTAGGAATTGCGGACGCTTGTTCTCTGCCTTGTCCTGATATGAACCATCCACTCATGGAAGCACTGCTGCTGAGAACTCTGCGTCTAAACTGCCTTACTGCAGCATATGCCCCTCTCTGGCGCGAGCTCTTCTCGGTAGATTGGCGCTCTGATTCGTGGACGTGTAGGTGGGATGGAATTGACCCGCTCCATGAGATAGATGGTGACTGGACGCCTAGAACGCCTCTCCGAACAGAACTCGCCCGGCGTGCGGCGATGGTCGAACTTGATGTCCTTGCGGCATTGATGTTGGGCATCGGCGTCCAAGAGCTGACTGTGCTCTATCGCTCGCGCTTTCCTCAAATGGCCATATACGAGAGTGCGATGTGGTTTGATCGCAAAGGGCGAAGAGTTGCCGAAAACTTCAATGCCTATGGCCATGGCCAAAATAAAGAAGATTATAAGCAGTTGATTAGGTACTTGGCTGATCCGCAAGAGAATCCGCCGCCGGAGGGGTATACGCCGCCGTTTTACAAGGCGGATCGGGAGGCAGAGTATCGGCAGGCGCATGCCGTGTTCTCGGAGCGCTTGGAGCAGGCGAAGGCTGAGGGGTGGACGCCCGCAGACGGTAACTCGTCTGGGTAAGCCTCTGCCCGCCTGTATGTCAATGCCTCACACCGGGCAGCGGTGGGGCGTGGTGCATCGTGGAGGGCGCGGCGGCCAACGCGGCCGCCTATGAGCAGCGCATGGGCGAGGGGGACGCCTGAAGGCGGAGCCTCGGCGCGGTGGGCGTTGTTCGCGGATGCGGGTGGTGGCGTGCCGAGCCTTCGCTGTCGTGGCCTTGCGCGTTCTTGGAGTGCTCGGAGATGAGGGGCTGGGACACGGGCGGGAGGCGTCTGAGGGCTGGTACGAGTTAGGGCTTGAGGGTGGCCCAGACCCACTTGCCGCCGATGGGCTCGGGGATGAAGCCACAGTTGACGGCGAGCGTGGAGACGATCGGCAGCCCCCAGCCACCAAGGCCGTTGGCGGGTGAGCCGGAGAGCGCGGACGCGTCCGGGGTCAGGTCGGGGGCCGGCCTCATCTGGGGGAGCCGATCGCTGGTGTCCCAAACCGCGATCAGGATTTCGAGGGGGCGGCGGCTGAGTTGGAATCGGATATGGGTGTTCGGCGCCGCCTCGACCGCGTTAGTGGCCAGTTCTGATGCGATGAGAGCGGCGTCGTCCGATATGTGTAGGCAGTCCCATTCATTGAGTTGG
Source organism: Actinomadura sp. NPDC047616 (assembly GCF_040642915.1). Classification (NCBI taxonomy): domain Bacteria; kingdom Bacillati; phylum Actinomycetota; class Actinomycetes; order Streptosporangiales; family Thermomonosporaceae; genus Actinomadura; species Actinomadura sp. NPDC047616. The sequence goes on along the minus strand of NZ_JBEYTB010000002.1, from coordinate 90,066 downwards.
TCCTGGGTCAGGGTGCGGGCGAGGCCCGGAGCGGCCGGGGAAGCGGGAATGCTGATCAGCATGTAGTCGGTCTTGGTCGACATCGTTGCGCCTCTGGTTTTCGTTGTTGCCCTCACGATGGCGCGCGGCCAGGGAAGCAGGTCCCGGCCGCGCGCGGTGGCGCTATCTCTGGTTGTTGGTCTGGGCGATGATCTTGGCGAGTTCTTCCAGCGTTTCCGCTGAGATCAGCCGCGCGGACCGGCCCTTGCCGATGAGGCCCCGCCATCGGCGCGTGTGGTGGCCCCACCAGCAGGGGACGTTGCCTTCGGACTCTCGCGGGCTTGATGGCAGCGCGGCTTTGACGTACGGCGTGAGGAGGGCCGCGATCTTTCGCGCGGCGGTCATTGGATCGCTGCACGGGGTCAGCAGCACGCCCCTGCTGGATCGGTACCAGGCGCGACCGGTCGGGGGCCCTGGCGCGACGCTGATGCATTCGCCGATCTGCGGGGCCGCCGCAGCGAAGACGTGAAGCATCGGCTGGGCTTCCGAGTAGCGGGTCCGAGTCGACCAGCCCGCTCGGGTGAGCACAGCGGCGAGGTTGTCGAGGTGGGTCTGGGGAGGCACCGCGCGGGCGATGTGCCCGGGGGGACGCCCATCGTCCGCGCGGTCGTCCCTCTCCTTACGGGTCCACGCGATCCTGAGCCGTGGCCCCTCGCGGTGACGGTTGTGTCGCGCCGTCACCAAGGCCTCCGGTTCCGCGCCCGCTCGCGCTCCTCGTTCAGGGCCTCGCGCAACTCGGCCGCGGTGGGGCAGATGCACGTCGCGTCAACGCCGGCGCTGCTGTCTCGGAGGGTGGCGACCCATTCGCCGAGTCGACCGTCGTGTCCGACAGCCCTCCAGATGCGGTGTCCGGGGAAGTCGACCCTGAGTTCGATGAGTTCCTGATCTCTCGGGTGGCTGGGCGGGTTCGTCATGTGGGCGACCTTGTGTCGTGATTTCGCTGCGTTACCTCCCACAAGCATGCTGTAATCAATCTGGGCCCTGGAAGAGTCAGAAGCCCAGGTCGAGAAAACCCCTCGATGCTGTTAGAAACCATCGAGGTTTCGAACGTCTGGAGGTCCCGATGCCTCGTCGCCCCCGCGATCTTGGTGTTCCCCAGTCGCCCGCCGACTACTTTGCCTCGGAACTGCGCGCCTACCGCGAGGCGGCGGGCCTCTCGCGTCCCCAGCTCTCGGAACTCCTCGGCTACACCCCCCAGTGGATCGGCCAGATCGAGCAGCGTCAGGCCACACCGTCAGAGGCGTTCGCCAAGGACTGCGACACCTTCTTCAAGACCAACGGGAGCTTTCACCGCAACTGGAAATGGATGCAGCAGATCGACGAGATTCAGATACTGCCGCCCGGCTTTTCGGAGTTCCTGGAGAGGGAGGCCGAGGCTGCTCTGATGTACAAGTTCGAGGCCATGGCGGTGACCGGGCTATTTCAGACGTGGGACTACGCCTTTGAGGTGCTTAAGAATGGCAGGACACGCGAGGAGGCGGAACAACTCGTTGCAACCCGACTGGCGCGGCAGGAGATCCTCACCGGCGAGGACCCGCCTGGGGTCGTCGCCATCTTCGACGAAGCTGTGATTCGGCGGCCAGTCGGGAGCGACACCATCATGCGGGCTCAGCTTGAACGCCTGGTTGACCTGGCCGAACTGCCCCACATCACTATGCATGTCGTCCCCTTCAGCAAGGGTGCCTATGCCGGAGTGATGGGCTCCATGACCTTGTTGGGGTTTGACGATGGCTCCGATCTGGTGTATATCGACGGTCATGTGGGTGGCCAGCTCATCACGCAACCCAGCGTAGTTCGACAGTACGCCCGACGCTTCGATCTGATCAGAGGTGTGGCCGAACCTGCTGATGCGTCTTTGAGATTGGTTCAGGCGGCATTGGAGTGCCTATGACAACACCGGATTCAGCTACCTTGTTGTGGCGGAAGAGTAGTTGGAGCACAAATACGGGCGGAGACTGCGTCGAAGTGGGCCTTGTTTGGCGGAAGAGTAGCCACAGTGGCGACACAGGTGGCGATTGCGTTGAGGTGGCGTCTCGGGACATGGTGGTCGCCGTGCGGGACTCCAAGGATCCGGAGGGGCCGAAGCTGATCGTCCGTGCGGACGGTTGGCGGGCGTTCGCTCAGCAGGTCAAGCAGGGCGAGTTTGACCTCGGCTAGGAAGCTCGGAAGTTCGGAGCCTCGGTCCGTAAGCGGGCCGAGGCTCCTTACTTTGTTGAGCCCCTACGTCACTGCGGGCTGACCGTAGGCCTCGCGATGGACTTCTGGAGGGCCGACGCGGCGTGCGACCGATGCTGGGGGCCGGGCGACTGGGGAGGCGGCGTTGCGTTGGTGCGGGATGGCTGGTGCAGCACACGGATGCGGCCCTGCGTCATGGGGAGGTCGATGACGTGCATGAAGATCCATCAGCGCATGGACGATTCCAGCGGTTCAGTACACAGGTCGAGGTTGCGATGCCCCGGGCCGGTCAGTGACCAAGAGTCGGTGATCTATGTCCTGTGGCGGGCTGTGCAGGTGCAAGACACAGCCCGGGAACCAGTTGGGCTCGTCACTGTCAAAGCGCCAATGATCTTCGACGCCGCGCTTCGCATCGTCTGCATCCTGGCAGACGGGGGACGCGGCTGAATGGTTCGCTCCAGCATCGATTGTTCCGTCGACTTGTCGTACCACCTCGCCCAGTGGCATGCGTGGTCGGGACGTCTGAGGTCCCTCGTCATGGCATGCCGCTTGTCGCGCTTCCTGGATTTCGGCATGCCCTAAATGGATGATCGCGCACCTGTGGATCTTGACCGAGACAATCGATCTTGATTTCCTGTTCGTGATCATCGCGTGATCCGCAGTGCGAGGCGGATGGAGAGGAGTGGGTGTCATGAAGCTCACCAAGCTGTACAAGGATCCGGCTTCTGGCGGCGAGGGGTGCCCCACCGTCTACCTGGCCGAGAACGGGGACTTCGTCGTCCAAGGGGTCCAGCTCGACCAGGCGACCACCAACGAACTGGAGAATGTCCTCCCAGGTGAGACCGCAGTGCGTATCGCCCCGGAAGTGATCCTTGGTGCGATCGAGCGCTACCGCGAGCACCGCTGAGCAACTGCCGTCCTTGGGGCGAAGCGCGGTTCGCTCAGTGGCTAGACGTTCCAACGCCAGTTGTCGACATCCGGCATGCCGAGTGCTGAGAGCGGCGAATCTGGTCTGACATCTCGTGGGCTACTGAACTTCGATGAGTCTTGTCGGGCTCGCGAGCTCGGCTGCTGCGGCGCCAAGATGTGCGGGTGACGGAACGCGACGCGGATCTGCTGGCCTTGTTGCGCGGGCTCGATGATCCCGAGTGGCTTGAGTGGCCCCGTGACTACGATCGCAGGGAGAGCGGTGCGCTGTTCGACCGCCTGGTGGCACGGCTTGAGGACGACTTCGCCGCGCGCTGTGCCACCGAGCGGGACACGCAGGACTCCAGTGAGTACGGGCGTGTCACCGTCCCGGCGGAGGCGACCGTGTGCGGGACTCGGATCGTCGTCTGCGTGAGCAAGTTCGGGTCACTGGCCCTGGTCTGCGCCGACAACCCCGGAGCCTTCCTCGGCACCGAGGAAGCGCAAGCTGATGGCGCGTTGGACGCCGCCGATCTCAGCAAGGTCAATCAGGCACTGGCCGACCTCGGGTATGCGATCGTTCCAGAGGAACTACTGGAGCGCGACTACGACGGACCGAGCCTGCTGCCCTCGCACGTCCAGCGGCCCACCTGGTGGGCTCGCTTCTTCGGCTACTTCTGACGAGTGCGCCGCAAGGGACGGGCCGGTGCCGGCCAGGTGCCCGTTGATCGCCTCATGGCGGTACTGCAGCGTCTTCATCCGGTGCTTGACCGCGCGAGTGACCTTGCCCATATGGGCGGCTGCGAGGTTGCCGATATCCCGCTTGGCCAGCGGCCAAATGCTCTCTGTCGGGGTGAGGTCAGGCGCGTAGGTCACCCACCGTCCCGATGCGGGGGATCTCCGGCGCGTCAGGTACGGTAGGTCCGCGTTGCTTGCGCATGCGGCCGGGCCCGCCGTCAGTGCGCGGCACGCGACTCGGGGTGAGGTGCGGGCGCCCTGACGGACCCAGATCCGGTGGAGTCCGCACGATGACGGCTGCCAGGGCCGAGATCTTTTTCGTGGATTCAAGCCATGTTGCGTGCGGGTGTCTATGAAGCCTCGCCGGAGAACGGAAGATCTGTTTGATCGATAATGCCTCCCCTGGCGGGTCAGGCGGGCGGAGTTCTTCACGTTCTCTGGATGCCTGCCGGCCTCTTGCGGCGGGCAGATCCACCAGACCTCGTCTACAACGGCCGTTCCGAAGCACGACGTCCGATCAAGCAGTGACGCGGTGGTTTCGTTACGGGTCGAAGGGCGTTGATAAGAAACCGGTTCCGGTGGTTTGGAAACAACGCCACTTTCATTGACTGACTGGCGAGAGAAAATCCTACTTAATCACCGTCAGTCTGTTGAATAATGTGCACGCTTGTCGGATTTGTGGGTAATTTAAAGGGTGCTACAAAGGGCTTGACGGCTTGGATTTTCATGGTGAAATGGCGACGTGGATATGAACTTCTCCGCGTCCTACCGCGCTCTCGATGAGTCCGCGGCGAGGGCGTTCCGCCTGCTGGGGCTGCATCCCGGGCCGGAGTTCTCGTTGCCCGTCGCGGCGGCGCTGGTGGGGATGAACGACCAGGCGGCAAGACGGCAACTGGACGTCCTGGTGGACGCCGACCTGCTCCAGTTCACGGGAAGCGACCGATACCGCCTTCACGAGCTGCTGCGCGGTCACGCACTCGAACAGGCGCGTGCCGACGAGGCCGCCGACCAGGTCACCACCGCGCGGCGGCGTGGGCTGGTCTGGTATCTGCGGACCGTCGACAACGGGCACAAGGTCGTCCTGCCGAACTTTCACGACGTGCCGCTGCCGGACGACGATCTGCCGGTCGAGCCGCTGACCTTCCCTGACGTCGACGCCGCGATGGAATGGTTCGAGCTCGAGCGCACGAACCTGATGTCGGCGCTGGAAACGGCGATGCGGGAAGAGCAGTACGACATCGCCTGGCGGCTACCGGCTGTCACGTGCGGCTTCTTCGAGTTGCGCGGGTACTGGACGGCGTGGCGGGACAACCACGAAACGGGGCTCTCCGCGGCCCGTCACGCCGGCGATCGCTACGGCGAGGCGTGCAACTACCTCGGGCTGGGCGACGCGAAGTGGCTGCTGCGCGACAGGGACGGCGCTCTGGAGTGCTACCGGGAGAGCACGCGGCTCGCCCAGGAGGTGGGAGATCCGTGGATCGAGGGATTCTCCCTCCGGCAGACCGGCGTCATCCTCTACGAACAGAAGCGCATCGACGAGGCCGTGGACGCGATCGAGCGCGCTATCGAGGTGTTCCGCACCTCGGGTGAGCAACGAGGCCGGGGAATGGCCCTGATCACTCTGGGTGACTGCCTCCGGGCCCGGCAGGATCACGCCGCCGCGGTGGAACGCTGCCGCGAGGCCGTGACCATCTTCACCGAGATTGGCGACCGGTGGAGCATCGCCTGGGGCCGGTGCGCGCTCGGGCTCGCCCTCGGTGAGGCCGGAGAATACGCCGAGTCGCTGGCCCACAACCAGGACGCGCTGGCGGTGTTCCGCGAGTTCGGCAACAAACGCAACGAGGCGCGGGCGCTGATCGGCATCGGAGAGGCCCAGCAGGCGCTCGGCAGACTCGACGAGGTCCGGCGGGCGTCCGCCGAGGCGCTCACGATTCTGGACTCCCTCGACGATCCCCAGTTGGCCGACCTGCGTGAGCGCGCGGAACGGCTGGACGTCGACGGCGGCGACGGATGAGCCGGGCCCCGCGTCAGGTGAACGTCCGCCTTCGTTGAGGAGTCACCATGGATTCTCGCGTCAGCGTGCGTGTCGGCGGTCGCGACCTGGCCGTGGCCTGTCACGACGCTATCCGGACGTTGCACGACGACGTCTTCCTGCGGCCGCCGTTCGAGTACGCGCCGACGGCGCCGCAGGACCACGACGCGACGCTGCGCGAGATCCGTGAGGACCCGACGTTCGGCATCGCCGTCGCGGGCACGGGCCCGGACGACCTTGTCGGCTTCGCCTACGGTCACCGGCTGCCGCCCGACCATCGGTGGTGGACACGCTTTCCCGAACCCCTTCCCGACGACATCGTCGCGGAGTGGGAGGGGCGCACCTTCGCGCTGATCGATCTGGCCGTCGCGGCGCGGTGGCGGCGCCGGGGCATCGGACGGCGGCTGGTGGAGACACTGCTGACGTCCAGGGACGAAGAACGGGCCGTCTTGTCGGTGCAGCCTTCGGCGAGCGCGGCACACGCCCTGTACGAGGAGACGGGATGGCGCCTGGTCGGCAGGAAGGGGCCGATCCCGGGCGTCATCCCGCCCTACTGGGACATCTATCTTCGTCCGCTCGGCGCGGTGTGTGGTCGGCAGCGCTGAGGCGAGCGGCGCTGCGGTGGCCGTTGAGCTCTCGTAAGCGCTTCACCCCATGGTCTTGCTTACTTACAGCCTGGTTGGGCGGCTGTGTCCTGCCGGCAGCATGTTCACTGGCGCTTACATTCCGGGCGGACGCGAGGTTCGCCCGAAGTTTCATGTTGAGAATCTCAGTGAATCGGGAGATCTCTGGGAATCGTCAGGCGGGCCGCCGTTCGCGTCGGTCGCGGTCGCGTTGAATCCGTCTGACCGTCTGAGCTGTGCGTTTATCCGGAGAGGCCGACTCGGCCCGTCGCTTTGCATCGTGGCGTGATGCGGCGTATCGACTGATCCCTCCTTCCCTGGGTGATCAATCGTTCGATAGCGCCGGGCGTATTCGTCAAGGGAGAGAAGGCAAGTCCTAGTGTTCTGAGTCATTAATGTTCTTGCAGTCGGTATCGTGGGTGGGTGCCGACCCCCAAGTCTGAGCCCGTGGTGTTGACCGATGATGAGCGGCGGACGCTGGAGGCGTGGGCGCGTCGCCGGAAGACCTCGCAGGCACTCGCGGTCAGGTCGCGGATTGTGCTGGCGTGCGCCCGGGGCGCCTCGAACACCGCGGTCGCCGCTGAGCTGGGCGTTTCGCGGGACATGGTGGCCCGCTGGCGTAAGCGGTTCCTGGCCGGGCGACTGGAGGGCCTGTCGGACGAGCCGCGTCCGGGCCGGCCTCGCGTGATCACCGACGATCAGGTCGAGCGGGTCGTGGTCAGGACGCTGGAGGAGACGCCGGGCGCGGACACGCACTGGTCGACCAGGTCGATGGCGGCGGCGACCGGGATGTCGCAGTCGGCGATCTCGCGGATCTGGCGGGCGTTCGGCCTCAAGCCGCACACCGTGCAGACCTGGAAACTGTCGACCGATCCCCAGTTCATCGACAAGGTCCGCGACGTGGTGGGCCTGTACCTGAACCCACCCGAGAACGCCCTTGTCCTGGCGGTCGACGAGAAGAGCCAGATGCAGGCGATCGACCGGACCGCGCCGATCCTGCCGGTCATGCCGGGCACCCCGGCCCGGATGACCCACGACTATGTGCGGCACGGCACCACCAGCCTGTTCGCCGCACTCGATCTGTCGTCGGGTTCGGTGATCGCCCAGCACTACCGCCGCCACCGCCATCAGGAGTTCCTGCGGTTCCTGAAGCTGATCGACGCCGCCGTCCCCAAGGACCTGGACCTGCACCTGGTACTGGACAACTACGCCACCCACAAGACCGAGAAGGTCAAGCAGTGGCTGATCCGCCACCCCCGCTTCCACCTGCACTTCACCCCCACCAGCAGCTCATGGCTCAACCTGGTGGAACGCTGGTTCGCCGAGCTCACCCGCCGCAAACTGCGCCGCTCGGCCCACCGCAGCGTCGTTGAGCTGGAGAAAGACGTCCGCCGCTGGGTCAACGAGTGGAACAAAGACCCCAAGCCGTTCGTCTGGACCAAACCCGCCGACGAGATCCTTGAGACCCTCGCCGCCTACTGCCAGCAAATTAACGACTCAGGACACTACTAGTGTTCTGAGTCATTAATGTTCTTGCAGTCGGTATCGTGGGTGGGTGCCGACCCCCAAGTCTGAGCCCGTGGTGTTGACCGATGATGAGCGGCGGACGCTGGAGGCGTGGGCGCGTCGCCGGAAGACCTCGCAGGCACTCGCGGTCAGGTCGCGGATTGTGCTGGCGTGCGCCCGGGGCGCCTCGAACACCGCGGTCGCCGCTGAGCTGGGCGTTTCGCGGGACATGGTGGCCCGCTGGCGTAAGCGGTTCCTGGCCGGGCGACTGGAGGGCCTGTCGGACGAGCCGCGTCCGGGCCGGCCTCGCGTGATCACCGACGATCAGGTCGAGCGGGTCGTGGTCAGGACGCTGGAGGAGACGCCGGGCGCGGACACGCACTGGTCGACCAGGTCGATGGCGGCGGCGACCGGGATGTCGCAGTCGGCGATCTCGCGGATCTGGCGGGCGTTCGGCCTCAAGCCGCACACCGTGCAGACCTGGAAACTGTCGACCGATCCCCAGTTCATCGACAAGGTCCGCGACGTGGTGGGCCTGTACCTGAACCCACCCGAGAACGCCCTTGTCCTGGCGGTCGACGAGAAGAGCCAGATGCAGGCGATCGACCGGACCGCGCCGATCCTGCCGGTCATGCCGGGCACCCCGGCCCGGATGACCCACGACTATGTGCGGCACGGCACCACCAGCCTGTTCGCCGCACTCGATCTGTCGTCGGGTTCGGTGATCGCCCAGCACTACCGCCGCCACCGCCATCAGGAGTTCCTGCGGTTCCTGAAGCTGATCGACGCCGCCGTCCCCAAGGACCTGGACCTGCACCTGGTACTGGACAACTACGCCACCCACAAGACCGAGAAGGTCAAGCAGTGGCTGATCCGCCACCCCCGCTTCCACCTGCACTTCACCCCCACCAGCAGCTCATGGCTCAACCTGGTGGAACGCTGGTTCGCCGAGCTCACCCGCCGCAAACTGCGCCGCTCGGCCCACCGCAGCGTCGTTGAGCTGGAGAAAGACGTCCGCCGCTGGGTCAACGAGTGGAACAAAGACCCCAAGCCGTTCGTCTGGACCAAACCCGCCGACGAGATCCTTGAGACCCTCGCCGCCTACTGCCAGCAAATTAACGACTCAGGACACTAGGCATCCTTTATGTCACATTTCGCATGATCTTGCTTGCAGGGTGGCGTCGAGAGGTGACTCTGAGTGGGGTTGTGCTGCATCTCAAAGGATGCGGTCGGGGACGCTGCTGAACTGGTGATTGGCGGGGGCGGTCGCAGGTGAAGGGTGATTGGAACGGGCCACATCGCACCCTTGCGCCATCTTCGTCTGTCTTGTGATGGACAATATGCTTGATTTTTCAGCAAATCGGCGCATAATGATTGCGGGGCCGGTGTGTCCGCGTGGCCGGGGGTGCGTGCCCGCTGATCGCCGGTGAGTTGTGTCCGGCGGGGTCAAACGGGGAGGCGTGAGGTGTCCGAGACGGGGACGCACTGGGCGAGAAGGACGCTGACGCAGTACGCGATGCTGCTGGCGGGCGCCGTCGTGATCGGCATCGGAGTGTTCCTGCTGTTTCTCGACGACGATCTGGGCGGTGGCGAGATCGCCTCGGCCGTTGGGCTCAACCTGATCGCCTCGGTGGTGTTCGCGGGCATCTTCTCTCACCTCAGCGGAAAGGTGCAGGAGCGGCTGCTGCTCGAACGGATCGAGGGGACGATCGGCAAGCTCTCCGACGATCTGTTCGGCAAGCTGGACGGCTACGACGAGCGCTACATGCCCACGGGCACCTATGGCGCCGGGGACCGGTATGACAAGGAGTACAACCGCCACGTCACCGACAGCCTCGCGAACACCCGCTCCTACTACTTCCGCGGCACCAGCGCCAAGTACGTCCCCGCGCGCCTGCACAGAGCGCCGCGCGGCAACCTCCGTGACGTGCGCATCATCATGCTGGATCCCAGGAACCGCGAGGTCCTTGAGGCGCGAGCCGCCATAAAGAAGGATCAGACCGGCAGTACGGAAAAGGTGGAAGATCTCGCCGCGGAGATCAAGGAAGAGATCTTGATGTCGGTGGTGGCGCTGTACGAATGCCGTAATTTCTGCAGTCCGGAAATCGCATTCGTGCAGGATGTCGCGGCTACCCGGATTGAGATGTTCGATGATGCGGCCTACATCTCCTGGTATCAGGGGCCGGACTCGGCCAATAAGCCGTTTCCTGAATCTCTGAAGTTCGCTCGGGGTACCTTCCTCTACGAGGTGCAGTCCCAGGAGTTGCTCGGCCGGTACGGGCTGGCAAATCCGCTCAAGATTACTCGAAGCATGCCCGAATCGGACATTCTGCAGGAGTTGACAGAGCTCGCCGGCCGACCGGTCACGTCGGACGACGTGCGGAGATGGAGCGAAGAGCATGCCAGGTACGTTGCGGACTTCAAAAGATTCCTCGAACGGCTATGAGTCCCCGCCGCCGTCCTCCCGGGACGTGGTGATCGGGCCGCTCAAGGACAAGGTGTTCGGCGTGCTGGTCAGCGCTGCCACCTTCCACCACGACAGCATCCTCCTCCTTCGCCGAAGCCTGGACCAGAAGTTCATGCCGGGGGAGTGGTCGGTTCCCGCGGGGAAGATCCAGCCGCGTGAGGAGAGCCTGGAGCAGGCGGTACTGCGGGAGCTGTGGGAAGAAGCCGGAATCCGCGGCCGGGTGCTGCGCAACCTCGGCATGACATGGTTCGAGAGCGTGTACTACCAACAGCCCCTTCAGCACATCCAGTTCAACTTCGTCGTCGCCGCGGACCGTCCGGACGTCGAGCTACGCGACGGATCGAACATGGATCACATGTGGCTGCCCATCGACCGGATAGACGACCCACCCGTCAAGATCGATGAATTCACCATGGGGCTGGTGAACAGCGCCGTCGACTTCTACGAGAAGAACCACGGCTCCTCCGACGGGACGGATCGTCAGACCACCCGCTGAGCCGTCGAAATCCGTATCTTTCTCCTGTCACTGGAGCGCAGGCAATGAACCTGTTCGCTGGAGCCTGCCCGGAGAGTGGTTTCCCGGTTCTCGACCGGCTCTCATGGGGCGGCGAAGAGGGCCACGAAGCGCTGCGGGCGGCACGCGACCTCCTAGCGTCCGCCACGGTGCCGCAGGAACTGGCCTCATGGCTGGCCGCGCAACCGGAGCGGGAACTCGAACGCATCGCCGACCGGTCCCTGGAGCGTACGACCCACTTCAAATGGTTCCTGGGAGCCAAGCCCGGCCAGTACACCGTCTGGCTGCACGAGTACAAAGCGCCGGACGTCTTCGCACAGGCCATGGATTTCGCCGCGTCGGTGCACAACCACCGGTACGGATTCTGCTCGCGAGTGCTGTCCGGAGCCCTGCACGTCTCCGACTTCGCCATCGGCGGAGACGAACGGATACGCGTCTCGCGAACCCGTACCGTCTGGGAAGGCGAGACGATGCTTCTCACCCACGAGGACGTGCACCGGGTGGATCGGGTCGAACCACGGACGTGCACGCTCATCGTCCAAGGCCCGGTCGCCCGCAGCTTCAGCACCTGCTACGACGTCGCCACCGGCCGCAGGCGTCGCATCTACGACCTGCAGAGCCGGCTCCCGCGAACCATCGAATTGCTGACCGCCGAGCCGGGCCGGCCCATCTCCGTAGGCTGACCCGCATCCGGCCGGGCCGACCTCGCATGGCGCTTGCGTTGATGGATGCGTCATGCGCATCGCGGATGCCGAGACCCTGTTGATCAGCCAGGCGAATCTTCGAGGCGTTCGCGGACTTGCTCGGCCTGGGGATCGCCCAGCGCCTCGTACAGCTCCGCCGCCGCCCGCCAGTGGGCGCGGGCCTCGCTCAGGTCGCCGCCCGACCGGTGCAGCGTGTCACCGGCCGAGGCGAGGGCCCTTGCCTGGCTGCGGCGGTCGCCGAACTCGGCGAAGGCCTCCGCCGCCTCGCGCAGCCGGCTCACGGCCTCGGCCGCCTGGCCGCTTTCGGCCAGGCTCTCGGCGAGCGACAGCCGTCCCCAGGCGACGGTCCAGGCGTCGCCGATCTCCTGGAATATCGCCAGAGCGTCCTGTCCCAAGGCCACCGCCCGTGGAATGTCGTGGAGCGCTCGAGCACATTCTCCGAGGCTGAGCAGCGCCATTCCCTCGCCGCGATGTGGGCCGTTGGAACGGAAGACGCGCAGCGATTCCTCGAACAGGTGCTGCGCGGTGACGAAATCCTCTTGTTCCTTGCGCAGCAGGCCGAGGCCGCGCAAGGCGAACCCCTCGATCCAGCCGACGGACAGCAGCCGGCCCGTCCGCGCGGCGGCCTCGTAATTCTCCGCGGCGGCTTCGGCCCGTCCGGCGCGCCAGTCGGCGTCCGCGAGAATGAGCCGGCATACGGCCTCGCCGAACGAATCGCCCAGTGTGCGTGCGGCCTCCAGGCCCGCGCGGACGCTGTCCTCCCAGTCCGACCAGTGCGACCGCAGTTCGAGGAATCCGCTCACGGTGATAGCGAGTTTCCAGGCGATATCGAACTGGCCGTATGCGCTCGCCTGCCGCAAGGCCGCGAGGATGTTGCCGCGTTCGCGATCGAACCAGTCCATCGCCTGCGAACGATCGTCGAACTCGCCCGGCAGTTCGACGCCGCGCGCGGGGACCAGCGGCACCGCCGCGGAATAGGGCAGCATGGCGCGCCGTGCGACGTCGGCGGTGAGCAGGTACCAGGTCAGCACTCGGCGGACGGCCTGAGTGCGTTCCTCCTGCGAGTCCTCGGCAGTGGTGCGTTCGAAAGAGTATCTCCGCAGCAGATCGTGCATCCGGAAGCGTTGCGTGGACGGCTCCTGTACGAGGTGGACATCGGCGAGTGCCCGCAATCGGCGTTTCGCCGTCGTCGTGTCCGTGCCGATGAGCGCGGCGGCGGCGCCCGGGTCGATCTCCGGGCCGGCGTGCAGGCCGAGCCGTCGAAATGCCTGCCGGAGCTCGGTGGTCAGTGCGTGATATGACCAGGAGAAGACGGCTCGGGTGTCGCTCAGCTCATCCTCGGCGGAGGCCAGCGCGTCGAGCCTGTTCTTCTCGCCGACCAGTTCGTCGACGAGTTCGGGCAGGGACAGCCGGGGCCGGGCGGCGGCGCGTTCACCGACGACACGCAGCGCCAGCGGCAGATATCCGCACAGTTCGGCCACCCGTCGCGCCTTGGCGGGGGCCGCGTCGATCCTGGATCGCCCCACGAGTTCGGCCAGGAGTTCCACGGATTCTCCCGGTGACAGGACGTCCAGTGTCACGCGTGCCGCTCCTTCTCTCGCCACCAACCCGGGAAGCGCGCTGCGACTCGTGACCACCGTAAAACAGTCGCGCGATGCCGGAAGCAGGGGGCGCACTTGCGTGGACGACGACGCGTTGTCGATGACCACGAGCACGCGCTTCCCATCAAGAAGCGAACGAAAGAGCGACGCCCGATCTTCCAGCGCCTCAGGGATCGCGTCGCCTTCGGTGCCCAAAGCGCGCAGGAAGGCGTCCAGGGCCCGCATCGGTGTGACCGGAGGGCCGGGTCCGTACCCCTGCATGTCGATGTAGAGGTCGCCGTCCGTGAACCGCTCGCGTACCCGGTGCGCCCAGTGCAGGGCGAGCGCCGTCTTGCCGACGCCGGGCGCGCCGGCGACCGCGGACAGCACGACCGGGCCGCGTTCGCCCCGGCCGTCGGCGGCGGCGAGGAGTCTGTCGAGTTCCCGAATCCCGGCGTCGCGGTTGACGAAGCCGGTCGGACTCATCGGGAGCTGATGCGGCGGTGGAGAAGAACGCCGAGACGCGGACAGGCTGATCCCGCCGTGCACGACGCGCGCCTGCACGACATTCCGCGCCTCGCCCGAGAACTCGTTCGCCTCGTCCGGCCGCTCCGTCATCCTGCTGCAACCGCCGATTCGCAGGTCAGGAGGGGCGGTAGTCCTGATGGTCGATCGCTCGTTCCCATACCGCCTCGAAGGCGGTCGAGCACAGTCGGACCACCTTGGGATCGTCCACGATCTCCTGGCCGAGATAGGCGCCGTCTCCGGCGAAATGGCCGAAGCGGACGAGCCGGTCGTCGAACACCCAGAAGTCGTTTCCGGGCAGGGCGAGATCAGAGGCCCGGCGGCGGGGAAGCCAGCGGACACGCTCCCCGGCCGGAATGTTGAGGACGGGGGTCACCTCGTATTCATGCCGGATGAAATCTGTGATCGGTTCGGAGACGATTCGCGCGCGCCGCACCTCGACTCCGCGCTCGACGACCGACATGATCAGGTCGTACCAGTCCCTGAACTCCCTCAGCGGGTCTATCTGAACGCCCGCCTTCCAGTCGAGATACAGCGGGTCATCGGGCGTGTACATGTCCCGCATCTCCAGATGCACGGCCGACCGCTTGCATCCGGCGAACAGTTCATCGAAGGTCGGCCGCTCCGTCACCACATGCCTCCGCAATGATCTCTCGCATACGGGCCGGCAGCCGCACGATCTTCTCGTGCCCGGCGATCGGGCTGCGCGTCGTGATCTGGGCGAGGTCGGCCTGATCGGTGACCTCCCACCCCTGGAACAGGAAGTCGCCGGTCGCCGGATCGATCCACACCGACGGGCAATTGCCGCCATTGGTGTTCGGGTCTATTCCGATGAATCGCAGTGCCATGATCCCCTCCATGGGCACATCGACGCGGCTGTGTGGCCAAGCGTCTCGTGGGCGGTTATCCAAGTCAAGCCGCATGGTGGTGAGCGTCGTGGACAGTTTCGGCCATGCCGGACTTCCTTGATATTTCCACGCCTACCGCCGTTGTCGTACCAGCGCTTCGCGTGATCACTCTCTTGTCGTGATGGACGACACGACTTCAAGCGTGCCAAAGCGATCGAAACGTCGTCGCAGTGGTCGCGATGATGATGGGGATCTGGATCCTTATGTCCTTTGCTGTGTCGGCTGCGACTCGCGTCGGCTGTTCGTGTCGCCGTCGAGCGGCTTCGCGCTGTGGCGACACGAGAGGCCCGCCGTGCCGGGGACGGGGTCGGCTGGTCGAGGTGTGGAACCGGCCGGCTGGCCGAAACTCATTGCGGGCTTGAGGCCGTAGTGGCTAAACTAACCGAAATAGGGCTGATTCGGCCCTTGTTCTTTGTTCACCGTCACGCGGCGGCGGCGCCGTGATGGTAAGCAGATCTCTTCCCCGCCTGACGTGCAGCGTCAATGGCCGTCATGACGCGCCTTGGTGGCGTCAAGGTCATCTCTATAGGATGCCGGGACGGACGGGAAGGCGGGGCGCAGGTGAGACCGACTCTTGCTGCCGATGAGGTGCGGCGGAATCTCACGCAGTATCTCTCCACGACCTTCGCGCTCGCGGACGACCAGGTCCGCGAGGGGCTGGAGAAGTTCCTCAACCACCCGGAGCTGGGCATCTTCCGGGGCCCCTACCTGCGGATCCGCACGCCGTTCCGGCGGGCCGGCGACGGCTGGCGGCGGCTGCTGGAGTGGGCTCCGGCCGACTTCAACCCGTACCGCCACCAAGTCCGGGCGTTCGAGCGGCTGACCAGCCACCGGCACGAACCGCAGCCGACCCTCATCACCACCGGCACCGGGTCCGGGAAGACCGAGTCCTTCCTGATTCCCGTGCTGGACCACTGCCGCCGCGAGCGCGAGCGCGGCACTACCGGGGTCAAGGCCGTCCTGCTGTACCCGATGAACGCGCTGGCCACCGACCAGGCCCAGCGCATTGACGACTACCTCAAGACGAGCGGGCTCGGACAGGTGTCCACCGCGCTCTACATCGGCGACACCCCGGCGGCCGGCTACCCGCGCGTGCTGACGGCCCGCGCCGAGATCCGGCGGACGCGGCCCGACATCCTCATCACCAACTACAAGATGCTCGACATCCTCCTGCAGCGGGCGGACGACCTGCCGCTGTGGGACGGGGCCGACATCCGCTACGTCGTCGTCGACGAGTTCCACACCTACGACGGCGCGCAGGGCACGGACGTCGCGATGCTGCTGCGGCGGTTGGCCGCCGCCACCGGGCACAGTGAGCCGGGGCGGCCCCTCGGGCGGATCTGCCCGGTCGCGACCAGCGCGACGCTGGGGGAGGGCGGCGACGGCGACCAGATCCGGGCGGTCGCCGAGACGGTGTTCGGCACGCCGTTCCGCGCCGACTCGGTGATCGGGGAAGAACGGCTGACGCCCGAGGAATTCATCGACGACATCGACTACACCCTGCCGCTGCCCGACGCGCAGGAACTCGCGGCGATCCCCGACCCGCACGGCGACGACTCGGCGATGGGCCGGGTGATGGCGGCGGTCACCGGCCGCGAGTCGCTCACTCCGCAGGAGCTCGCCACGGTGCTGCGGCAGCACATCCTCACCAGCGCCGTCCTCGACGTACTGGACGGACGGCCGCACACGCTTGAGGAGATCCTCGACCTTCTCCCGCGCAAGGGCGCCTACAACTGGGGCGCCGCCATCCGCCTGTCGCCGAAACAGGCCGCCCAGGCCCTGGCGCGGTTCGTGGCGCTGCTGTCGATCGCCCGTGATCCGGACGACCCCGCGGGCAAGGCGCCGTTCCTGCACGTTGAAACGCATCTGTGGGTACGGTCGGTGTCGCGGCTGCTGCGCGCCGTCGGCCCCAAGCCCGCGTTCGGGTGGTTCGGCGAGGCACCGCCGTCGCTGGATGCGGACTCCACCATGGCAGGAGGCGGCCGGGAACTGCTGCCCGCCGTCTACTGCCGCCACTGCGGGCGGGCCGGATGGGCCGCCATCTCGCCGGAGAAGGACGCGCAGAATCTCATCACCGACCCGGCGCGGATCTACCGGACGGCCATCGCCGACAAGCGCCTCGTCCGGCCGATGATCACAGCGACGCGCAGCGAGGTCGAGGCGCAGCTGGCAGGGGAGTCCGGCGCCGCTCCCGTGCTGGTGCTGGAGTCGGGCGGGCACCACCTCCGGCCGGTCGACCCGGCCAGGGACACGCCCGACGCCGCCGGCGGCGACATCCGCAACGTGTACGTCCTGGCCGACCTGCGCCACGACCGCGAGGCGTGGCGGTCGGCGGGGATCGACCGGTGCCCGGCCTGCGGCATGGAACAGGGCACCCGCTTCCTCGGCGCGGGCCTGGCGGCGCTTGCCTCCGTCGCCGTGACCGAACTGTTCAGCAGCGGGCGGCTGCCCGTCGAGCAGCGCAAGACCCTGCTGTTCAACGACTCGGTACAGGACGCCGCGCACCGCGCCGGGTTCGTCGCCAACCGCTCGTACGGCTTCTCGCTGCGGCTGCTGCTGGCCTCCCGGCTCGACCCGGAACGGCCCATGCCGCTCAACGAGCTGATCGCCGAGGTCGTCAAGGAGGCCAGCGACCCCAAGTACCTGCCGTCGGTCGTCCCGCCCGACCTGCACGACCGCGAGGACGTCGACGCGCTGCTGGCGGGGGAGACCGAGGGCTCGGCCAGGACGTGGAACCTGATCGGCGAACGGCTCGCGTTCGCCACCGTCATGGAGTTCGGACTGCGGTCCCGCCAGGGCCGCACTCTCGAACTCACCCGCACCGCCGCCGCCGAGGTCGTCCTCGACAACCCCGACCGCATCGCCGAGCTGGCGAGGGACCTGCACCTGCGCACCGCCGCCGCGCTAGGCGGTCTGCCCGACCACGACACCTACGTCCGCTACATCCGGGGTCTGCTGGAACGCATGCGCATGCGCGGCGGCATCAAACACCACTGGCTCGACCCGTGGATCGACAAGGCGGGCACCCAACGCTTCACCACCATCTGGGGGCGCCGCCCCGACGGCATGCCCGCCTTCCCCCGCGGGCTGTCGGCACCCCGGTTCGTGCTCGACCGCCGCAAGGACCGCAGTGAATTCGACGGCATCACCGGCCGCCAGAACTGGTACCAGGACTGGACCACCCGATGCCTCGGCCTGGACGCGGGCGCGGTCACCGGGTACCTGGGCCGCCTGCTCGACCTGCTCGTCGACGAGGAGGTCATCGCCAGACGCACCGCCGGCGACGGCGCGACGCAGGTGTACGGGCTGCTGCCCGGCCACATCCAGGTGCGTCCGCTGGACGACGACGTGGTCGAGGGGGCCGGGGTGCACTGCACGGTCTGCAACTGGAAACAGACCGTCCATCCGGCATCCGCCCACCAGTGGGTGGGCGCCCCCTGCCCGCGCTACCGGTGCGGCGGGCACCTGGAGATCAACGACGACGACCGCTTCGCCGACGACTACTACCGGCGGCTGTACCGCAGGGCCGAGCCGTTCCGCGTCATCACCGCCGAGCACACCGGCGCCCTCACCCGCGCGCAGCGCGAGACGGTCGAGCAGTCCTTCAAGGACAGCCACCTCCGCTACAACAACCCCAACGTGCTGGCCTGCACGCCCACCCTGGAGCTGGGCATCGACATCGGCGACCTGTCCGCCGTGATCCTGGCCTCGCTGCCGCAGGGCCCCGCCAACTACGTCCAGCGGGCCGGACGCGCGGGCCGTCGCAGCGGCAACGCGCTGCTGCTGACCTTCCTCGGTCGCCGCGCCCGCGACCGCTACTACCTCGCCGAACCCCGCGACATGATCGCCGGTGAGATCGTCCCGCCCGGCTGCTTCCTGTCGGCCGTGGAGATCCTGCAGCGCCAGTACACCGCGCATCTGATCGACCTGGCCGCCCGCGACCGCTTCCCGGGAGTGCTGCCGCTGCCGCGCCTCGCCTCGGCGCTGTTCGGCGACTCCGGCTGGCTGGCCCCGTTCACCGACGCGGCCGTCGCCGAGGGCGCGGCGCTCGCCGAGGAGTTCCTGGCGCTGTTCGGCCCGGTCGCCGGGGACCCCGAACGCGGCGTCACCGCCGAGGCCGCCGAACGGCTGCGGCACTTCGCCACGGCGGGCATCAAGGACGCCGTGCGGCGGGCGGCGCGAATCTGGGACGAGCGGCTGGCCGACCTGCGCGGCCGCATCGAGGTGATCGAAGCCGCGGTCGCCGCCATGGTGGAGTCCGACCCGCAGCAGCGGATCCGCCGCCGGGAACTGGACGCCGAGCTGCGCGCCGTGCGGCGCCGCATCGGTGAGATCGGCCGCGCGGACGCCCACGGCACCCTCGTCGAGCTCGGGCTGCTGCCCAACTACTCGCTGGTCGGTGATCCCGTCGCGCTGGAGGCCACGGTGACGTGGGAGGAGCGCGTTGACGACGGCTTGGGCGACCGGCAGCCGCCCGGCCGAGACGCCGGCGACGGCCGAGGTGCCCGCCGCTACCACAGCGAGCTTCGCTCCTACGAACGCTCGTCCCCGAGCGTGCTGACAGAGCTCGCCCCCGGCAACCACTTCTACATCCGCGGCTACCAGCACGAGATCGACGGCCTGGACATCGGCTCGCGGCAGCGTCCCGCCTGGCGGCAGTGGCGCGTCTGCCAGAAGTGCGGCTACGTGCGCACCACCGCGGCCGCCGAGAACACCGAGCCGTGCCCGCGCTGCCGCAACCCCAAGATCGGAGACGGCGCCGCCCTGCACACGGTGCTCGTCCCCACCAAGGTCACCGCGCACGACCGCCGCGACGACGTGCGCATCCGCGACGACCACGACGAGCGGCAACGCCGCTACTACGAGACCGCCACGGTCGTGGACGTCCCCAACGAGACCATCGAGCGGGGCTCGTGGCGGCACGCCCGCCGCACCTTCGGCGTCGACTTCACCCGGCGCGCCATGATCCGCGAGTTCAACCTCGGTGCCCTGCGCATGGACCGCCCGGCGGGGGACGAGTTCGCCGGGGAGTTGCGGAGCCTCAACCCGTTCTCCGTCTGCCCGGCCTGCGGCGGCGCCACCGCCGACGAGGAACGGCCCGGCCAGCAGCAGCTCGGCGGCGGCACCACATCCGGCTACGACACCTCGGAGAACCACCACCGGCCCTGGTGCCCGCAGCGGCGCGGTGACCGCGTCGAACCCGTCCGGCTCATCCTGGCGCGGGAGCTGGAGACCGAGGCGCTGCGGATCCTGGTGCCCGTGGCGACGACGATGATCCCCGAGCGCACCGCCACGTTCAAGACCGCGCTGATGGCCGGCGTCGCCCGCAAGTACGGTGGCGACCCCGCCCACCTCGCCGTGGTCACCGCCACCATGCCCGACCACCTGCACCACAGCGGCCACGAACGGCGTTTCCTCGTCCTGCACGACACCCTGCCGGGCGGCACCGGCTACCTGCACCGCATGTCCACCGAGGAGGGCTTCAAGGAGGTCCTGGAACACGCGCTGGCGGTGGTGGAGAACTGCCCGTGCGCCGAGGACGAAGGCAAACCCGCCTGCCACCGCTGCCTGCTCGCCCACGCCGACGAGAGCGAGTTCGACAAGGCAGACCGCGGCCTGGCCGTCGAGATGCTGCGCGACCTCCTGGACACCTGGGAGGTAGCGTCCGTGGCCAGCACCGACGACATCTCCCTTTGGGACCAGGTGGAGAGCGAGCTGGAGGCCCGCTTCCTGGCCGCGCTGAAGAAGTGGGCGGGCGCTCCCGGAGCCGGGCGAGCCCTCGGCCTGGCCGGGCGGGTCAACGACCGCCGCACCGCCGACCTGCGCATCACCGGACCGGACGGCACGGTGGTGCACTGGCAGGTCATTCTCCAGAACACCATCAAGCGCACCAGGCCCGACGTGCTGTTCCGGCGGCTGGACGCGACCCCGCTGGAGGTCGCCGTCTTCCTCGACGGATACGAGTACCATGCCTCCCCGGAGGCCAACCGCCTGGCCGACGACGCCGCGAAACGGGCGCGGCTGCGCGCCCACGGCCGCGTGGTGTTCCAGCTCACCTGGGACGACATCAGGGAATGGGAGACGGGCGAGGAGCCGCCCGACCCGGTGTGGCAGCCGTACCAGGGCAACGCGCAGGCACGGGCACGGCAGGGATACGGACAGTTCGGCGGCGAGCCCGCGGAACTGGCCGACCTGATCTGGGTCAACCCACTGCGCACGCTGCTGGCGTTCCTCACCGACCCCGACAACGACCGCTGGCTGCACCGCGCCGAGGCGGCCGTGACGGGCCTGCTGATGCCCGGCGTCGAGATGGTGCGCACCGCCCCCGACGCGCCGGGGCTCGGTGAGCTGATCATGGCCGCGCTGCGCGGAGCCCCGCTGCCGTCGATGCCGCCGGGGCAGGAGCTTGCGGTCGTCCGCACCCACGACCGTGCGGGCTGCCCGCTGACGGTCGTCCTCAACGCGCGGACCAGCACGTGGACGGCGTTCACGATGATCGACGACCGCGCCCGGACCGTCGCTGGCGACCCCGGCCACAAGCGCCGTTGGAAGGCGTGGCTGTACTGGGGGAATCTGCTGCAGTTCCTGTCGTTCGGGGCGGGCGACGGCGGGCAGCTCGCCTTCACCGACCTGGACGGCTTCGACCCGGCGACGCTCGCCGTCACCGGGGGAGAGGGCCTGCGGAGCGTCCTGAGCCGCTTCCCGCTGGATCTGGAGGAGGAGGACGGGGACGGGGACGGGCGGGCCACCGACGCCGGCCCCGGCGACGGCGGCCAGGCGGGTTCGCGAGCCCCGGTCACCGATCCGGACGCCACCACGTCCGACCCGACCCCCGTGCTGGGACGGACGGTGCCGGCTGAAACGGCCGCGGACGGCGAGTGGGCCGAGGCGCTCGACCTGCTCGACCCCGACGAGACCGGGCTGGCGGAGCTCGCGCGGGAGCTGATGGCGCGCGGCGTCCCCGCCCCCGAGGTGGGCTACGAGCTCGGCGAACAGGCGTGGCAGGCCGAGCTTGCCTGGCCCCACGCCAAGGTCGCCGTCGTGCTGAGCGGCAACGACCAGGAGGCCACCGACCGGTACCGTGCGTACGCGCAGGCGGGCTGGGAGACCCGTACGGCGCTCCGGTGGGACACCGACGAGTTGGCCGCCCGGATCATGAGGAGCGAGTGAGCATGCAGGGCGACGCGACGCTGCGTCTGCTGGACAAGGCCGACCGGGAGATCCAGAAGTTCCCCCGCGTGGTCAAAGGGGCCATCTACGAGTTCCAGCACAAGTTCCGCAAGAACCCTGACAGTCCGGGACTGCAGCTCAAACAGCTCCAAGGGCACACCCGGCTGTACTCGGCGCGCATCACCCAGGAGTACCGGGCGCTGCTCCTGCACGCCGGCAACCGCGACTACATCCTCGTCGGCGTCCGGCACCGCAAGGACGCCTACGACCACCTCGACCGCTACCGGTACCAGATCAACGAGGTCACCGGCGCCATCGAGTTCGTGGACCTGGTATCGGTCGAGCAGAGCATCACCGCCCCGCCCGGCATCCCGTCCGACACTGGGCCCGTCCCGCCGCGGCGCAGCGAACCCGCCGCGTCCGAAACCGTCGCACCGGCCGAGGAGACCGCACCGCGCGATGGCGCGGCGTCCCGCCAGGACGCCGCGCCGCCCGGCGCCGAGGCGGCCGAGTCCGTCCCGCTGTTCGCCGCGCACACCGCCGCCCAGCTGCGCGAGCTGGGCGTGGCCGAGCCGCTCCTCCCGCTGATCTTCAAGATCACCACCGAGGACGAGCTCATGGGGCTCATCGAGTACGCCCCCGCGCACACCGGCGAGGTGCTGCTGGAGCTGTACTCGGGCAAGACGTTCGACGAGGTGCTCGAACAGGTCACCCGGCCCGTCACCTACACCGACGTCGACACCGAGGACTACGCCGCGGCCCTCGCCCGCCCCACCACCGTCACCACCGACGACATCGAGCTGCAGACGGTGCTGGAGGCCGACTTCGGCCGCTGGAAGGTCTTCCTGCACCCCACCCAGCGCAAGCTGGTCGACCGGGAGTACTCCGGCCCCGCCCGGGTCAGCGGCGGCCCGGGCACCGGCAAGACGATCGTCGCGCTGCACCGCGTCAAGTACCTCGTCGACCGGCTGCCGCCCGGCGACGACAAACCGGTCCTGCTCACCACCTTCAATAAGAACCTCGCCGCCGACCTGCGCAAGCGGCTGCTGGACCTGGGGGGCCCGGAGACCGTCGCCCGCGTCGAGATCGTCAACATCGACAAGCTCGCCACCAAGATCGTCACCGAGGCGGAGCCCGGCGGCAAGCGCCGCTGGATCGACGACGCCAAGGCGCTGCAGGAATGGCGCGACCTGCTCATGGAGCTCGGCGAGACCGCCTGGGACGCCGAGTTCCTGCACGCCGAGTGGACCCACGTCATCCTCGGCCAGGCCGTCAACTCGCGCACCGACTACTTCCGCGCCCGCCGCGCCGGACGCGGCCGCAACATCGGCCGCGCGCAGCGCGCCGAGATCTGGAAGCTGGTCGAGAAGTACACCATGCGGCTCGACGAGAAGAACCTGTGGACCTACCGGCAGGTCTCCGAACGCGCCGCCCGCCTGGAGATCGAACGCGCCCGGCGCATCGCCGACTACCAGTCAGGTGAGACGAACGTCCACGCCGCCGACGGCTCCGTCGCGCTGATGCGTCCCCGCTACCGGCACGTCGTCGTCGACGAGGCGCAGGACCTCAGCGCCGCGCACTGGAAGATGCTGCGCGCCATGGTCCCGCCCGGTCCCAACGACATGTTCCTCGTCGGCGACACCCACCAGCGCATCTACGACAACTACGTCTCCCTCGGCAGCCTGGGCATCAACATCCGCGGCCGGTCCTCACGGCTGACGCTCAGCTACCGCACCACCCACGAGATCCTCGGCTCCGCCCTCGGCCTGCTCGGCGACGAGTCCTGGGACGACCTCGACGACGGCCGGGACGACCTCGCCGGATACCGCTCGGTGCTGCGCGGTCCGCGACCGGACTTCCGCCGCGCCGACTCCTGGGAACAGGAACTCGACATCATCGCCGAGCACGTCGCGGAACGGATCGGCGACCACGCCCCGTCGATCGCCGTCTGCGTGCCCGAACGCGACATGGTCGCCGAGGTGGAGCAGCGGCTCGCCAAGGCCGGTATCCCCGCCGCAGCCATCGGACCCGACGGCCCCAAGCTCGACGACGTCGTGCACGTCGGCACCATGCACCGGTTCAAGGGCCTGGAGTACCAGCACATGATCATCGCGGGAGTGCGGGACGGGCTGGTGCCGCAGGCGTACGTGCGCCAGTACAAGACGACCGACCCGTTGCGGTACCGCCGTGAGCTGCAGCGCGCCCGGTCCCTGCTGTTCGTGGCCGCCACCCGGGCCCGCGACTCCCTGCTGATCACCTGGCACGGCACCGCCAGCCCGTTCCTGCCCGCCTCATGACCGCGCCCGGTGACCGCGTCGCCGGACGGTACGTCATCGGGCCGCCGCTGGGCGTCGGCGGCATGGGACAGATCTGGCAGGCCACCGACGCCCGGCTCAACCGCGAGGTGGCGCTCAAGCTGATCCGCCCGGACCGGCACGGTGACGACGCCGCCGCCCGCCGCCGCTTCTACCGGGAGGCCCGCGTCCTCGGGCGCCTGCGCCACCCGGGCATTCCCGCGCTGTACGACTTCGGCGTCGACGGCGCGGACCTGTTCATCGTCATGGAACTCGTCCGCGACGCGGTGTGCCTGCGCGACCTGGTGGCCGAGCAGGCCCCGGCGCTGCTGCCCGTGCCGTGGGCCGCGGTGATCGGGGCGCAGATGTGCGCGGCCCTGGCCGCCGCGCACCGCGCCGGGCTCATCCACCGCGACCTCACCCCGGCCAACGTGGTGCTCGCCCGCGACGGAACCGTCAAGATCCTCGACTTCGGGGTGGCGGCCGCCCTCGACTCCGGCGACTTCTCGGAGATCACCCGCCCGGGCGAGGCCCCCGGCTCGCTGCGTTACATGGCCCCGGAAATCGACGGCCACACCAGGGCCGACGTCCGCAGCGACCTGTACGCGGTCGGCTGCGTGCTGTTCGAGCTGCTCACCGGAAAGCGCGTGTTCCAGTCGTCCTCCGTCATGGACGAGATCGCCCGGCACCGCGACGAGCCGCCCCCACCCCTGGTGACCGACCGCGACGACGTGCCACGACCACTGGAGCACCTCGTCCACGCCCTGCTGGCCAAGGACCCCGCAGCGCGCCCCGGCAGCAGCACCGAGGTGTTCGCGGCTTTGCTGCCCTACGCGCAGGACGTCCCGCCCCTACCCGGCTACGTCAAGTCCGATCCGGCCGACCCCGCGCACCTCTACACGACCGCCCTCACCCGCCTGCCACTCTCCGACGGCTGACTCTCTCGGCGATGCCCTCGGCCCCCAGTGCGGCCAGTGCGAAGCGTTCCGGCTGGTCAGCTTGCGGGGGCCGACGGCGTGCCGGGTTCGATGGGCACGCCGTCGTGCCATGTGCATGCGGCGCGCCGCTCAGGGAGCGGAGTGCTTGTGGACCTGGGCGACGAACCATTCGAGGGTCGCGACGACCACGTCCCATGCGGCCGGGTCGGTGAGCACGGCGATGGGGAAGTTCGGGTAGAGGCCCAGCTTGGATTCGGGGATCTCGACACCAGGTGCCTCGTTGAGGCGTTGGCGCAGCTCGTCGCGTAGGGCGGGATCGTCGAACGGCGGGCGCCGCCTCAACGCGGTGAACGGGATTTCCACCGAGTCGGGATAAATGTTCAGCATCCAGTAGTCCGTGCCGCCGTGCCGGAGGTAGGGCGAGCACCGGGCCGTCGTGGAAGTGCCGAACCAGAAGGTGTTGAACTTGGCGCGCCACAGGTCGATCAGCTCGGAGACGGCGCGGGCGACATCTGGACCGCTGCGGTCCCCGACCTGACGGTGGAAGCGGTGTTCGTGCTCGGACAGCTTGCTCAGGTCGATGTCGGCCGGTTCGGCGTCCTGCATGTCCTCGGCGCCGGGCAGCTTCAGTTCCTGCGCCAGCTCGCGGGCCGTCAGACGCCGGGCCTTGTCGGCCCGGCCGTCGTCATCGAAGACCACGCCTTCCTCGGTGAGCAGCTCTCGTGCGTCGCGGTCGTCCAGGTGGCGGAACTCCGGCGGCGGCGTTCCCTCGGCGGACAGCACGCGGTGAGCGTTGCGCAGCGGTACCGAGGACAGGTGGACCGCGACGGGGATCGGCGCCGAGCCGATCACTTCGGACAGCGCCGCCACCGTGGTCCACGTGCCCGTGGGGATGGCGGCGAGTGCGTCGTGCAGAGGCGTCCAGTCACGCTGGGGAGGCTCGCCGCGCTCCTGCTCGTCCGGGCCCGGCCAGATTGTGACGGCCCGATCGGCCAGATCGTCGGCGCGAGAGAGGATCTGGGTCCTGCGCCAGTGCGGCTGTTCCACGATGGCGTGGGTCATCGCGATGCCGGTCTGGCCGAGACGCTTGCGCTTGTCGGAGTACGGCATGTCACCGAGTTCGGAGTTGTACGCGGTGAGCGTCAGGTTGCCCAGGGTGTGCACGAGCTCGTCGTGGACCGTGACCGGATCGTCGCCGTCGGCGCCGAGTTCGGCGCGCCAGGCGTCGGTGAGGTGCTGCGGCATGACGTGCTCGATGGTGATCTTCTTCGAGCTGAGCCAGCCCGGCTCGTTCTGCTTGAAGGTCTCGGCGAGTCGCCGCAGCACGAGCTTGCGCTGCACGGCCCGGCCCTGCCAGTAGAACGCGCCCGTGCGGATGGCCGCCCGCAGTTGCTCGTCCGTGGGCCAGTACAGCCGCGCCGGGGACAGGGCCGAGCGCACCGTCTCGTCCACTGGCTCGTCCGGTGACAGCCGCCCGGTCAGCCGTTGGAAGATCCGGTTGAGGTTCTTGGTGGAAACACTGGCGATCATGCGGCGGACCAGGAAGCTTTCGATGTAGGTGAGAGCCCGCGCCACCTCGTCGTCGGACGCTTCGCCGTCCTCGCGAAGCTCCAGCAGTCGCATGATCGTCGGATAGGCGGTCTGGGCCTGCCATTCGTGAAGGAAGGCCAGCGCGCCGCGGATCCGCTCGTCGGGCTCGTCCTTCGGGTCCAGGATCAGCTCCAGGTGCCGGGCGCGGCGTGCCAGATCGGCGACGTACTCCTCGACCTTCTTCTCGTCGCCGCCGGTTTCGTCCAGCAATTGTTGGTGACCTCGGTAGACGTCGGAGTAGGTGGCGTCCTCGCCGCGGTTCAGCACCAGAACCAGATACATCAGCGTTTCGAGGGCCTTGTTGCCGTGCTTGGCGCGAAGCCCCTCTTGCAGCGGCGTCCAGTGGTGCCGGTAGACCTCCTCGCCGCGGTTCGGCAGGCACATGAACACGTAGTTGCGGATGAGGTCCACCGGGCTGAGCGGCATACCGGTGTTGTTGAGGGACTCGAAGATGCGGAAGGCGTTGTCGTCCTTTTCCACGACGACCTGCACCAGCGCCAGCCGGTCCAGCACGACGCTCTCAAGCCGTTCGACGTCATGGGGGTCGGCGGGGTCCTCCGTGGCGCTCAGTCTGCTGCGGAAGAACTGGTAGGCGTCCCCGATCGCACCCTTGACCTGTCCGTGGTGAGTGCCGTCCACACAGGCCATCAGGGCGGGACGGTCCACCTGGGTGGGCAGCAGTCGGTACCGCAGGTCGCCCTGCTTGAACTTGTTGATCAGATGCAGTTCGTTGATACGGGCGAAGTGGACCGGGTCCTCGGCGGCGAGGTGGTCGCGGATCGCGCACAGAGCCAGCATGAGCGTGGTCAGCCGCTGCTGGCCGTCGACGACGATCCACTGCGACGTCGTGGGGGACAGGTTCGGGCTGGGGGCGAGTACGACCGATCCCAGGAAATGCGTGGTCGATCCACCTGCGGCCAGCGCGCCGGCCTGGTTCACCACATCCGTCCAGAGCCTGTCGAGCTGCTCGAAACCCCACGAGTAGGTTCTCTGGTAGAGGGGGATGACGAACTGCTGTTCCCCTCTGATGAGCTCGCGGAGCGTCGTCTCGCCGGCCTTCATCCGGACACCTTTCTGGTACGGGCGGCACTGGATGCCGCATGCCGTTCTGCTACGAGCGGGGAGACGATGGTCCTGACATTCTGGGGCATGGGGCAACACCTTGCGGGCTGGTCGATGGATTGCCCCGACATCACCGGTTTCGGGGCGGCTGTCAGGTGCACTTCGCAGGCGTGCCCGCGCGGGGGGGGCTGGATGGTTGCCGCCACCGACCGTGGGCTGTGGGGCCGGAGTCCCGGCAATGTCGAGATCGTGAGGAGGGGCAAAGGCGAGCGCGGGCCGCCGAGACGTCGCGTCCTCTCCCGCGACGACGACCGGCGTTAGCAGAAGCGATCCGCAGTGACGTGCGCGTGCCTTCACGATCTCGGCCGCATCAGCGCATGGGCGGACTCAAAGGCCGTCTGTATCGCGACAATCCCAGTAGTCTCAGTGATGTTCTGTGCGGCCCGCATCAATCTGGTGTTGCGGGCAGGCCGAAATTAATTTCGTCTGGCCGGAACGGCAAAAGGCCATGACCTGCCAGTGCGCGCCTCTTGATGAAACGGAATTTCGCGGTCACGGTTGAGTCGGTGGCCGAACGGATTCTGGAGCGCTTATGGCTGAGTTGCCTCGGCGGAGACCGCACCGAAGTCAGCGGCGAACGGCCCCCTCGGGGGACACCGTCGCCGCGGCCGTGGCCGAATTCGGACACCTGGTCGCCGAGAAGAGCGGCCTGGGCGGCTCGGCCGAGGATCAGCTACGAGGCCCTCTCGAGAACCTGCTGCGACGGCTGGGAGACATGATCGGCCTGCAGGCCGTGCCATATGGCGAGGTCGCCCTCAAAGACTTGCGCGCCAGGCCGGATTTCGCGGTCGACGTGGGCCGTGTGCGCGTCGGATACATCGAACTGAAGGCTCCGCACAAGAAGCTCCCGCTGCAACCGGGCTGGAAACCCACGGCGCGCGAACGAAAGCAATGGGAGAAACTGACGGCCCTGCCCAACCTCATCTACACCAATGGTCTCATCTGGTGTCGCTACACCTATGGTGATCCGGCCGGACCGGTCGTGCGCCTGGAAGGCAGTCTGCACGACAGGCGGAAGCCGCTCACGGTATCCGGTGACGACTTCACCCGGCTCATCGAGGATTTTCTTCTGTGGGTGCCCAAGCAGCCCAGAAGCCTGCCCGAACTGATCAAAGTCGTGGCGGGCCTGTGCGACCTGCTGAACGAGGAGGTGTATTCGGTCCTCACCGGGCGACCGGAGCACGCAGCCCATGAGCATCTCATCCTTCTCGCCGACGACTGGCGCGACCTGCTGTTCCCGGGCTTGGACAACCGAGGCTTCGCGGACGCCTTCGCCCAGACGGTCACCTTCGCCATGCTCCTCGCCCGCGTCGACGGAATCAGTTTCGACGGTGCGTCCGTCCAGGAGATCGCACGGTTGCTGACCAAGAAGCACGTCCTCATGGGGCGTGCCTTCGCGGTGCTCGTCGACGGGTCCGCCGCCGAGGAGCTCCGTACCATAGAGACCCTGCGCAGAGTCATTGGCGCGGTGGACTGGGTAGGACTGAACGACAACCAGAGCGATGCCTACGCCGAACTCTATGAGCGCTTCCTGGCCGTCTATGACCCGCACCTCAGAAAGACGACCGGCTCCTATTACACTCCCACCCGGCTCGCGCGCTTCCTGGTCGATTTCGTCGACCGGCTGCTCCGCAGCCATCTCGATCGACCACGAGGTTTCTCCGACGACGTGATCACCATGGACCCGGCGATGGGAACCGGCTCCTTCCTGGTCGAGGTGATCCGTCGGGTCTCCGCGGAGACCGATTCCCTGCTCGGCGACGGTGCCCGTCGCGACTACCTTCAGGATCTGATCGATCGTCGGCTCATCGGATTCGAGATCCAGGTGGCTCCGTACGCGGTCGCCGAACTGCGCATCCACCAGGCGCTGAAGCACCACTTCGGGATCGAGGTCCCCGCCAGGGAGCTGCGCTTCCTCACCGACGCGCTGGCGGACCCGAAGCAGCGGCAGGAACGGCTGGGCGCCCCCTACCGGATCATCGAGCAGTCGAGAGAGGAGGCCAACCGCATCAAGCGCGAGGTTCCTGTGATCGCGATGATCGGAAACCCGCCGCACGTCGAGAACGCCAAGGGTAGGGCGCCGTGGATCGAGCGGCGGCGCGGTGGAGCGGTGGGCTGGCAGGCGTTCGCCGAGCGGCCTTCGCTGGACGAGTTCAGATCGCCGGGCGGCGGCAGGTACGAATCCGACCTGCACGGCATGCCCTGGTACTTTTGGCGCTGGGCGGCGTGGAAGGTTTTTGAGGCCGATCCCGACACGTCGGCCGGCGTGGTGGCCTTCATCACCCCGTCGAGCTTCCTCACCGGCAAGGCGTTCGCCGGAATGCGTGAGTACCTGCGCAGAAAGTGCGACTACGGCTGGATCATCGACCTGTCCCCGGAGGGAGACCGCCCGCCGACGCCCACCCGGCTATTCGGCCCAGAGGTGGGCAGGCAACTTTCCGTTGTGGTCTTCGTACGGTGTGCCGACGCCAAGGCGGAACAACCCGCCGACGTCCGTTACCTCGCTCTTGAGGGAACCCGCGACGAGAAGTTCGCCCGTCTGACGTCGGTGACCCCGTCCGATCCCAGTTGGCTGCCGTGTGCCTGTCGCTGGGAGGCCCCGTTCCTGCCGGTCGTGAACGAAGAGTGGGAGGAGATGCCCGCCCTCAGCGACATCATGCCCTGGCGCTCGCGCGGCGTGACGCCCGGCCGTACATGGGTGTACGCACCCACTCCAGAGATACTGCGACGCCGATGGCAGCGATTCGTCAGCGCCGACCGTGAGGAGCAACGCACCCTTTTCCGTGAGTCCCGCGATCGGACCGTCGACAAGGTGGTCGGGCCGCTTCCAGGATTTCCCTCGATGCCTAGACCGCTCTCCCGCGAGCATGGATCCTGCCCGGAACCCGTCCAGGTGTCCTACCGGTCCTTTGACAGACAGTGGCTGATTCCGGACAACCGTCTGCTGGTCATGGCACGTCCCCCGCTCTGGCAGGTCCGCTCGGAGCATCAGATCTACGTGTGCCAGCAGGACGCACATCACGTACAAAGCGGTCCGGCGGTGGTTTTCACCGGCCTCGTTCCCGATCTGCATCATTTCAATGGTCGTGCGGGCGGGGTGCATCCGTTGTGGCGTGATGGAAGAGGAAGTGAACCGAACATCGCGCCGGGCTTTCTGAGTGAACTCGGGCGACGGCTCGGTCGGGACATCTCAGCCGCTGATCTACTGGCATATGTCGCCGCCGTCATCGCCCATCCCGGTTACACTCGGCGGTTTCAGGACGAGTTGAGGATTCCAGGCGTTCGTGTGCCGTTGAGCGCCGATCCGCGACTTTGGCGGAAGAGCTTCGATATCGGCGACGAGCTTGTGTGGCTGCACACCTACGGGTCTCGCCGCCTGAGTCGATGGAAGGAAGAGCGTGGCGACTTCGGGGTGGTAAAAAAGTATGGCGTACGCTGCCTCGCTCCAGTGATCGATCTTCCGGAGCAGCTTCCGGACAGCCTTGAATATGATGAGCTCACGTCTACTCTTCGGATCGGTGGAGGTGAGTTCGGACCAGTGGCGCCGGAAGTCCTGAACGCCGACGTAGGGGGACGCAGGATTGTCTGGCACTGGTTGAACGAACGCATGATCTTGCCGCGCAGCAAGCGGCGTACGTCGGCTTTGGACGAGATCAGAGTGACTTGCTGGAACCGTCGCTTCACCGACGAGTTCCTTGCTTTGCTCTCCGTGCTGACCGGATGCCTTCGGCTCGAACCGTTGCAGCGAGAACTTCTTCAGGAGATATGCAGCGGCCCCTTGATTTCGCTCTCCGAGTTGCATGACTCAGGCGTTCTTCAGGTGACGGACGTGCAGCGCAAAGGCCCTCGACGCGAGCCCGAAGCCGGCGGCGTACTGTTCGCCGTGTGACCTTCTGCATGGATAGGGAGAACGGGCTTACTGGACCGATCACGGTGATGCAGTGGCGAACAATTCGTTGACCGGACGTGTCATGGCCTTGAGCGGAGCGCATCCTGTCCGCCCCGGGGGCTCGATGGGGCACCCCTGTGGGCTCGCGTTGCTCCGCCTCACGACTCCGGCCGGGTTGTCAACTATTTGTCGGTAGATCTTCCAGGAGCTCCGCGACCGCCAAAGTTGGAATCACGGTCTGCCCTGGCGCAGGGCGTGGAGGACCGGTCCATTCCCGGCATCCCGGCCGGTCGCGCCTGTCGACCGCATCCGGGAGCGCAGGCCGTCGGCTGGGTCGCGATCTCGTGACGTCAGGTGCCGACGGTTGGAGTGCAGTGCAATCCAAATCCGAATCGCGGTCTGGGAGGGCCTGTGTCCCAACAGAACGTATGTTGGGCTCCTGTGGAGCGTCGGAATATTGTGGATCGGCCTGAGGGGGGTGGACTCTGGCCCCTTCGGGTTGCCGCTCCACAGCTACCGCCCAGGGTTCGGGACGCTTGGGATTGCCGGATATCTCTCTGCTGGCCCTTCGCTCGCTCTCCAGCCTTAAGCTCGAGGAAATTCGATCGGTACAGGATCTTTTCGAGCGCTGGCTGGATGAGCTTGATCAGGATGAGGAGGGAACGGGGTAGCGGCGCGGCGGGTTCTCGAGGGATCCTTTGCTGCACGGCTGAACCGGATCGCAGACCTGCGCAGCGATCGGCGACAAGCCTTCACTGCGAGCATGCCGATACCCTCTCCTGGCTCCTGGGCGGGCGATCCGGCGAACTGGCACGGCGATGCCGTGCCAGTCTTGCGGCACACCCGTGCACTGGGAATGGCCCTTCCGTAGGCGTTGCGTGGGCGGAATTGGCGCCCGGGGGATGCGGCGGCTTTTGGTGGGTGGCTATGTGGTCTGCCAGGGGGCGGTGGGGGTGGTGGTGTGGCCGTGGATGTGGAGCGACTGGCGGAAGGCGTGTTGTTTCCAGGGGAGGCCGTGGACGAGCATGACCTGGGTTGGTTTTGTCTCGTCGGCTATTTCGAGGAGGCCGTGGCGGTCGGCGTGGGCGGAGAGGCGGATCTGGGTTACGCGGGCGCGTAGGGGGACGGAGCGGGTGCCGTGGCGGGCGGGGAGTTCGTGGTCGGGGGCGCCGTGGCGGGCGTCGTCGAGGAGGCGGCGGCCGCCGGATTCCTCGTCCTGGTAGCCGGAGAGCAGGACGGCGCTGTGCGGGTCGGGGAGGATGCGGGCGGCCCATTCGACGGCGGGGCCGGCGGTGAGCATGCCGGAGGTGGCGATGACCACGCCCTCGGTGAAGCGGTCGAAGGCCGGGGGACGGGGGGCCGGGGCGACGTTGCCGCCGAAGATCGACAGGTCGGTGACGGACTCGAACGTCCTGGTCAGGTCCTTGGCCATGCCGTCGACCAGGACGGGGACGTGCGGCAGCCGGGTGCGCATCAGCAGGGCCAGTTCCTGGGCGCGGCCCAGGGCGAAGGCGGGGATCAGCACGCGGCCGCCGGCCCCGTACACGTCGGTGACCGTGGAGATCAGGTCGGTGACGCGGGTTTCGCGGTCGTCGTGCTTTTCGGCGCAGCAGGTGGATTCCAGGACCAGCAGGTCGGCGCCGCGGGCGCTGTCGGGGAGGCGGTAGCCGTCGACGCTCTCCTGGCGGAAGCCGGAGATGTCGCCGGTGACGACCACGCGGCGGTCGCCGGCGCGGATCACCGCTCCGGCGGCGCCGAGGATGTGGCCCGCGGGGAACAGTTCGACGGTCAGGTCGCCGATGCGGCGGGGGGCGCCGAAAGGCAGTTCTTCCAGGCGGGCGACCGCGTCGTCCACGGCGGTGTGGTCGTAGAGCGGTTGCCAGGAGCCGCCGTAGGAGGTGCGGATGTCGGCGCGCCGCCGCATGACCTTCAGGGAGTCCTGCCACATGACGGGCATGAGGCGGCACGACTCGGGGGTCGCGACGACGCGCAGGCGGGGCAGCCGGGCGGCGAGGGCGGGGACGTAGCCGCAGTGGTCGGCGTGGGCGTGCGTGACCACCACCGCCTCCGGGCGGGACTGGAGCGCCGTGGCGATGTCGCGGGGCGGCTCGGGGGTGTCGCCGGGGCGGATGCCCGCGTCCACCAGCAGACGGGTGTCGCCGGACTCGACGAGCAGGCAGGAGCCGCCGATGTGGTCGTCGCCGCCGAGGGGGGTGACGCGCAGGTCGCGTGAGTGGACGGACGCGGTGGCGCGGGGTGGGGCGATCAGGTTGTGCAGGCTCGTGCGGAGGGTGTCGTCGGCGTCCTGCGGTAGTGCCGTGAGGAGGGCGGCGGCCAGGGAGCGGGGGTCTTTCAGGCGGTTGTGGTGGGCGGTCAGGCGTGCCCGCAGGTCGGTGATCTCCTGCTCGGCGTCGGCGGCGGCCTGCCGGGCGACGGCCAGCTCTGAGCGCAGGCGTGCGGTGTCCTTCTGTTCGTACTCCAGTTTTCGCCGGGTGGACGCGAGCTTTTGCTGCAGCTGGTTCCTGCGCTCGGTGAGCTGGCGGGCGCGGCGTTCGAGGGCGGTCGTGGACAGCGCGGCGAACCGGGTCGCGGCGGTGGCGACGTCCGTGTCCGGATGCAGGAGCAGCCGGGCCGGGTGCTCGTCGGGGAGCAGGGTGCGGGCCTCGGCGCGGAGGGCGGACGACTTGGCGATCAGGCCGAGCAGCCAGGAGCGGCGGTTGCGGAGCAGGTCGGCAGGGGTGCGGTCGGGGCCCTGATAGGTGTCGCGGGCCAGGACGACGGTCGCGGCGGCCGTCAGCGCGGCGTCCAGTGGGAGACCGTTCATGCCTGCTCGCCGCGGGTGGCGCCGGCCAGGACCGGTTCGCAGACCAGTTCGTGTGGGTTGCCGGGAGCGGGGATCAGGGCGCCGAGGATGCGCAGCACCTCGATCACGTCGGCGATGGAGCGGAAGTGGTGGCGGCGCAGCGCGTCGGGTCCCAGCGGGTGGTCCGCCTCCTCGCCGGGGGCGAGCAGGTCGGCCAGGTCGGCGGGGGTGCCGGGTTCGTCGATGTCGACCAGCGCCTGCCAGGCGGCCTGCACGGGCGGCCGGCAGTGCACGCCGGCGGCGGAGACGAGGGCCTGCGGGGTGTCGCGCAGGAGGCGGTGGCACTTGTCCAGGGCGGCGTCGGGGTCGGCGACGGCGCCGCCGTCCAGGACCTTGCTGATGAGCATCGGCCAGCCGCCGGTGGCCGCCAGGAGGTTCTGCTGGCTGTGCGGGGTCTGGAAGGCGTGCGCCTCCTCGCGCATCCACTGCCGGATCGAGGGCGGGTCGAATCGGCGCAGTTCCATCAGTTCGGCGTTCCCGCCCGGGGCGAGGGAGGATTCGCCGCCCGTGCGGGCCGCCAGCCACAAGGGGGCCAGGGCGGGTGGGGCGGTGAAGACGACGCCGAGCGTGCCCTCGTGGGACGAGTGGTGCCGGGTGACGGTCTCGCACGCCTCGCGGATCTGCGCGGCGGCCTGCTCGGCGGTGCGTTCGCGCAGGTCCATCACGATCAGGGTGTGGCCGCGGCGGGTGCGGGCCTTGGCGACCAGGGCGTCGAAGGTGCCGCCCCTCTGGAGCACGTGCACCTTGACGTGGGGGTTGTGGTCCTCTTCGGCGCGCAGCGCGTTGGGGACGTGTTCGAGCCGCAGCGCCGCCGACCCGGCGAGGACGTGGACGAGGTTGGCCCTGCGCAGCAGCCGCGACACCTGGCCGCTGGTGAGCGGTGAACGCTCCCAGCGTTCCGGGCCGCTCGGATAGACCGACCGGTAGGAGTGGACGTCGAAGGAGTCCGGCAGCTCGAACTCCTCGGCCTGGTCCAGGGACTCCTGGACCTGCTCCTCGCCGCCCAGCAGGTCCAGGATGTAGGGGGTGCGCAGCCGGTACCGTCCGTCCTCGGCCAGGAGGATGCCCAGTTCGACGCTCTCGTCCAGCAGGCCCTGGAACTCGTCGCGGGTGCACTGGGCGAATCCCTGGGGCCACCATTGGCGGCACTCGCCGAACAGGTCACCGGCCGGGGCGGTGGCGTCGGCGGCCTCCGTCAGGGCGCGGAACGCCACGACGTAGGCGATGACCTTGTAACGCTGGTCGAGGTTGATGGTCCAGTCGAAGCGTTCGCGGAAGCCCTCGGCCAGCCGGGCGTCCTCGCGGACGGCGTCCACGTCGGCGCGGGTCACCTCGTACGGCAGGGGGTGCTCGTCGGCGGTCTGCCGCTGCAGGTGCTTGAGCAGGGCGTCGGCGAACAGCTGGATCAGCGCGGGCGCGTTGTTGGCCTCGGCGATGACGCGGGCGGCCAGTGTCTCGGGCAGCCGGAAGCCCAGCGTGGCCAGGGGCTTGGTGAGCAGGTCGAAGGCGTCCTGCGGCTGGAGCGGGCCGATGGAGATCGGCTCGCCGAAGTGCGCCAGCGGCTGGTTGGGCAGGCTCTTGAACCGCGCGGTCTGGTGCAGCCCGGCGAACACCACCTTGACCCGCCGGTCGGTCTCGCTCATCAGGTCGCGCAGGGCGCTGACGTTGGCGAAACGGGCGCTGTCGGCGTCGCGGTTGAGGAACTCGTCGGCCTCGTCCAGCAGGATCAGCAGCTGCCGCTGCGGATCGCCGGCCAGCCAGGCGCGGATCGCCTCCCGGATCTCCTCGGCGTCGCCGCCGGTGTGGGCGGGGGACAGCACGCCCACGTCGGCCAGGGGGCGGCGCAGCCTCGCCCAGACCGCGTCCGCCGGGTCGGTGCGGCCCACGGCCGAGATGCTCTTGAAGATCACGATGCGGTTGGGGTCGCGGTCGACCTGGCGGCGGGCGGCGTGCAGCAGCGCCGACTTGCCCAGCTGGCGTCCGCCGTAGACGAACGAGCCGCCCTTGCGGTCGATCACCTGCCGCAACTGCTCCTGCCGCCCGTAGAACATCTCCTCGGGCACGTTGCCGGTGGGGATGAACGGGTTGAAGGACGTGAACGGGGCCAGCACCTCGACGGTGTCGGTCCAGTCGCACTCGGGCAGGCAGGCCAGGTAGCCGATGGCCGCGTCGTCCAGCACGGCCACGGGGTGCGGGCGGCGGCGCGCGGCCCGCACCAGCCGCCGCCGGTCGGCCGCCGACAGCGTCCCGAAGTACCACACCAGGACGGTCTGGTCGGCGGGCTCGCCCTTGAACCACTCGACGATCTCCTGCGGGCGGGGACGCTGCCACACCAGCAGCAGCCGCAGCGTGTCGCCGGACGGGCTCATGCCCGTCCCGAACTGCGGCAGCAGCGCCGGGCCCCGCCAGTGCACCCCGGTCAGCTCGATCCAGGTGCGGGCGCGTTCGGCCGCACCGGGACGGGCCGCGGCCTCCAGGCCGATCATCCGCAGCACCGGCTCGATCGCCGTGAGCAGGTTGCCGGCCGCCTTCGGGCCCTGGGCGACCGTGCGCCACTTGCGCAGGCCCTCCCGGCTCACCCCGGGACGGCGCAGCGCGGTCAGGTCGAGACCGGCGCCGGACAGCAGGCGGCGGAGGCGGTCGTCGTCGAGCCGTCCGCCGTGCTCCATGGCGTCGATGAGCGTGTTGATCGCGGTGCTGACCTGCTCGTTGCGCCGCGACGAGCCCAGCGCCTCGAACGCGTCGGGGAAGGCGGGGAAGAACCGCGCCAGGTGGCCGCGCTCACGCGACGGCTCGGGCAGCTCACGGCCCTGCCGGGCCTGCACCAGCGACTCGCGGGCGGTGGTCAGGTCGCCCCGGTCCAGGTACTCGCGGATCCGGTCGGCCGCGGCGGCGACCGACGGCTCGCCCAGGTGCGCCTCCAGGTCGGCGCGCACGCCGGCGACCTGGCGGGCGGCGATCTCGTCGGCCTCCGCGGCGACGGACTCGGCGACGGCGCGCAGCCGGTCGAAGTCGTCGCGGTCGGGGTCGTTCAGCGGCCGCAGCCGGGTCTGCAGGCGGGTCGCGGCGCTCTCGTCGAGCTGTCCGTCGCGGCGCATCTGGGCGAGCTTGTCGCCGACCTTCTCGCGCAGCTCGCCCATCTCCCTGCGGGCCTGCTCCTTGAGGGTGCCGCGGCGCCGCTCCAGGGCGGCGGCCAGGTCGGCGTCGACGGTGCGCAGCGCCCGGACGATCGCCTCGGTGCCGACGTGGTCGTCGCGCTGGGCGCGCGCGTCGAACGCCGCCGTCCAGTCGGGGGTGCCGCCGTCGCAGAGGGGGAGCAGCTGGGACAGCGCGGGGACGCCGCGCGGCTGGAACGACCCGGGGCGCAGCGCGATACCGGGGGCCAGGAGCAGGTCCTGCCCCGTCACCTGGTCGGGGGTGCGGGGCTCGGCGCCGAGCGGGGCGCCGCTCAGCAGCCGCAGCGTGTCCTCCAGGAGGGAGCCGGCGGTGCGGGCGGCGGCGCCCAGCACCGGGTCGGGGGCGTCCCGCTCCAGTTCGGCCAGCTCCGCCACGCAGTCGTCACGCACCTCGAACGCCTCACCGCGCAGCTGGGCGAGCCGCTGCTGCATCCCCAGGTGCTCCGGCTTGGCGTCGCGGATGACCAGCACCTCGCGCGCCGCACGGCTCCAGTCGTGGACGATGTCGAGGGCCTCGTCGACCAGCTCGCCGAGGCGGCGTCGGGCGGCGGCCTCGATCCGCCGTTTGGACCGGCCGCCCCGCAGGTCGGCCGTGGTGTCGTCGATCAGCCGCTCGACCGCGCCGGCCGCGCGCAGCCGCTCGACGTCGGCGCCGGCCCGCCCGGCGCGGTCCTCGGCGTCGGCGGCGGCGAGGGCCAGCAGCCGCCCGACCTCCCCGTCGTCCTGCAGCAGGTGCTTCCACACCTCGGTGGCGAGCTGGTACTTGATCTTCTTGCGCGGGCCCTCCGCCAGCAGCTGGCGGGCCTGCGCGGAGCGCAGCCGCCGCTGCTCCTCGGCCCGCTGGGTGTCGCGCAGCTCGTTGGACACGCCCGGCACCAGGTAGTCGCCGCGATTGGCGGCGCGCAGGAAGCTGTCACCGAGCGCGGCCAGGCCCCGGTGCGCGGCCACGACCGGGGCGTGCCGCCTGAGCAGCTCCGCGGACTCGGGGCTCGGCCGGACGATGCCCGCCCGGATCGCCGACGCCCAGGCCAGCAGCCGTCCGGCGGAGTCGTCGTCGAGCGCGGCGGCGTCCAGCCCGCGGACCATCTCGACGTACGCCGACGACAGGCGCCCGCCCGAGGCGTTCGTCTCCTGCGCCAACGCGGCCGCCCAGCGGACCCTCGCCTGTGCCTCGGGCGCGCCGCCGGCCAGGCGCACCCAGCCGGCCAGCGCGGGACGCCCCGCCCGGAGCGCGGCGGCCTCGGCCGCCGGCGCCCGGCGCCGCCCGGGGTCGCCGGCGATGGCTTCGGGGGCGGCGTCGGACGGCTCGGAGCCGCCATCCGTGGTTTCGTCGGTTTCGTCTGCGGATGTGATGGGTGCCTGCGGCTGCGTCGTCACGTCCCGCGTGCCGGACGGAGCGGTGACGGCGTCGGCGGAGGCGGCGGACACCCGGGCGGCCGCCGCCCGCTGCTCACCATCGGCGATCAGCAGCGCGTCCAGGTCGTCCGGCGCCTCGGAGGGCGATGCCGCCTCAGCCGATTGGGATGTTGCGGCTGCGTCCTCGGGTGTGGAGACGGCGTCGGGTTCGGATGCGGGGGCCGGGGCTGAGGGAGAAGGCGGTGTGGGCTCAAGCGAGGCTGAGACGGCCTTCTGCGCCGGGCTGGAGGGTGACCGCTCGACGGTGGGGACGTCGTCTTCTGCGCCGGCGCTCCCGGGGACGTCGGCAAGGGTCAGGCGGCCGAGGGCGGCGTAGGTGATGGCCTTGCTCCAGTGACCGGGCAGGTGTTCGTGCGCCTGTCCGGACAGGGCGCCCACCTCGTCGACGTCGACGTCCCCGGCGGCGGCGTCGATGAGCCGGGTCAGCACGGCCAGCCCGGACGGCTCGCCACGCGCGGCGGCCGTGCGGATCTCGGCCAGGACCTCTTCGACCGCCGACGGGCCCGTGACGGTGGTGAGCCTTCCGATGAGGGCGGCGTTGCCCTCGGTCACGGCGCGTTCGTCCAGCGCGGCCCGCATGTCGTGCAGGGTGGGCTCGGACGGGACGGCGGCGTCGCCCGGCAGCGCCGTGCGGAGGCGGTCGAAGGCGAGTGCGGCTTCGGTGAGCCGTCGCAGATCGGTGTCGCCGGGACGGCGCCGCGCCGTCACGGCGTCCCGCACCGCGTCGGCCGCGGAGACGGCCTCGTCGAAGGCCGCCTCGACGTCGTCCAGCAGCCGCCGGGCATCGCCGTCACCGGATGACCGCGGCTGCGACGGGGGCGTCTTCATCGGGGTCTCCATCGGTTCGGGAGGGTGCGAGTGCGGTTTGGCGCGGGCCAGGGGAGGGGTGTCGGGAAGCCGCGGATGCTCCGGAAGGCGGGGCTCGCGGGTGCGCAGGGCCGTCCAGGTGTCGTGCAGCCAGGCGACCGTCTGCTCGTCCAGTTCGTCGGCCATGCCGAGCAGCTGCGTCAGCGCCACGGGGGCCAGCTGGGCGTCGTGCGCGATGACCTCTGCCAGGGCCCAGCGGGTGAGGGACCGTGGCGCGGCCGACTGGACGAGCAGGTTGAAGGTCAGGCAACCGGCCCGCCGGAGCACGTCTTCGTCACCGCCGAGCAGGCCGACGCACTCGTCCGCCGTCAGGCCGTCGCAGTTGCGGTATCCGTGCGTCAGGGGATGGGCGACCCGCGAACGCAGCCGGGAGCTGTGCCGTCCGCCGCGCAGCCGGGCCAGGACCGTGCCGGCCGCCCGTCCGCTGACCTTCCGCAGGTCCGGGAGGCCGACGACGTCAAGGATCGCTCGGCGCAACTCGGCGGGATAGCGCAGGAAGGCCCGGCGCACGTCCTCCGCCTCGACGCGCTGGAGTGCCCGGTGGGCGGCCTGCTCCCCCTCCCGCTCGAGCGCGAGCCGGCCGAGCGGGTAGTCGTGTGATCCCGCTTCGTGATCGGCATTGGAAACGATCAGTGACACCTCTCTTCGGGGGATGCGGGTGCCGTGACGTCGCCGGCCGAAGTCGACACCGGCCTCTGACATTTACCGCGATGGCCGACATGCGCGCTCCCGCCTCAGAAGGGCGACCGGCATCGGCCACACTGACCGACCTGCTTGACGGTCTCCGCTCGACCTCGCCCGGTCACGGAATCGCGGTGTCGCCGAGCCCGCGAACCCGGTCCGTCGGGTCCAGCCGCCGCGTCATGCCGATCTCGACCGTCCCGCTCGCCGAAGGCGCCCCCGTGGAGATGACGTAGACGTCACCGGCGCGGATGCCGCCCCGCCCTCGGCGAGCTTCCGGGTGGCCTGCTCCGGCCCCTCAGCGGGGCGCGCCTTCCCGCATCTCCAGGAGCGGCAGGCCCGCCGCGTAACGGCGGAAGAAACCGGCGGTCGGGGTGTCCGCCGCCGCGACGACGTCCGGGGTGCCCTCAGCGACCACCGCACCTCCGTCCGGACCGGCACCCGGCCCCAGGTCGATCACCCAGTCCGCGGACGCGGCGACGGGGACGTCATGTTCGGCCACGACGACGGTGTTGCCCGAGTCGAGCAGCACATCGAGCGCGTCCACCACACGCTGGACATCGGACGGGTGCAGGCCCGAGACGGGCTCGTCGAGAACGACGAGGCCGGCCCTGCGGCTCGCGGCGCCACGCTGGATCGCGGACGCCAGCTTCAGCCGCTGCGCCTCGCCGCCGGACAACTCGGTGGCGCTCTGGCCGAGCTGGAGATAGCCGAGCCCGACCTGGTTCAGGGCTCCCAGGATCTCCGCGAGCTGCCGGGGCGCGCGGAACCGCTCCGCGGCCTCGGCGACGGTCAGCTCCAGCACCTGATCGATGGCCAGCCCCTGATACTCGATTTCCAGGGCCTCCGGCTTGTAACGCCGCCCCTCGCACGCGTCGCAGACCACCCACACATCCGGCAGGAAGTGCATGTCGACCAGCTTGCGGCCATAACCGGTGCAGGTCTCGCAGCGGCCGCCACCCGCGGTGTTGAAGCTGAACCAGGAGGCGTCGACCCCGCGCCCGCGCGCCAAGTCGGTCTCGGCGAACAGCCTGCGGACGATGTCGAACGCCTTGCTGTAGGTGGCCGGGTTGGACCGCGGCGTCCGCCCGAGCGGTTCCTGGTCGACGACGGCGACCCAGCCGAACCCCGCGAGGCCGGTCACCTTCCGCGCCGTGTCGGTCGCCGTCCCGTTCAGGGCGGCCTGCGCGTTCGTCCCGAGCGCGCCGAGCAGGCTGCTCTTGCCGCTGCCGCTCACCCCGGTCAGGCAGGTGAGCCGGCCGACGGGGAAACGCACCAGCTCCGCGGTCACGTTGTGCGCGCGCAGGCCGTGCAACTCCACCCAGCCGGTGTCCTCCCCGACCGGGCGGCGGGCCCGGCGCAGCCGCGGCCCCTCACCGGCCAGATAGCGGCCGGTCAGCGACGTCGGGTGGGCGACCGCGTCGGCGGGAGGCCCCGACACCAGGACCTCACCGCCGAGGCGGCCCGCGCCGGGGCCCATATCGATCACCCAGTCGGCCCGGGCGATCAGTTCGGGGTCGTGCTCGACCAGGAGCACCGTGTTGCCGGCCTCGCGCAGCTCCAGGGCGATGTCGAGCAGGTGCGCCTTGTCGGCCGGATGCAGTCCGGTTCCGGGCTCGTCCAGGACGAAGATGATGCCGCTCAGCTCGGTGCTGAGCTGCGCGGCGAGCCGGGTCCGCTGCAGCTCACCGCCCGACAGCGTCGCCGCCCCCCGGGACAGCTGGAGATGGGCCAGGCCGAGCCGGTCGAGGATCGCGAGCCTGCGGCCCAGGTCCTGCAGCAGCGGCTCACCCACCTCGCGCTCCCGGGCGTCCAGGTCGTCCGCCACGCGCTCGGCCCAGCCGCGCA
Organism: Actinomadura sp. NPDC047616; assembly: GCF_040642915.1. NCBI lineage: Bacteria > Bacillati > Actinomycetota > Actinomycetes > Streptosporangiales > Thermomonosporaceae > Actinomadura > Actinomadura sp. NPDC047616. The sequence goes on along the minus strand of NZ_JBEYTB010000002.1, from coordinate 47,495 downwards.
CCTCCCGTACTTCCACCTCGAGCAGGTCGGGGTAGGTCAGCCCGCCGAGGCGCACGGACCGGGCCACCCGGTCGTAGCCGCTGCCGCCGCAGGTTCCGCAGGGCTGCTTGCGCATGTACGGCAGGTAGCGCTGCTTGGCGCCGGCGGTCTGGGCGTTCACGAACACCCGTTCCACCTCGGCGAGCGCGCCCCGCAGCGGCCGGCTCGAGGTGTAGGTCATCCGGGCCGTCTCATTCTTGTTCGGTATGTCGACGCTCGCCTCGATCGCCTCGTCACCCGTGCCGTACAGCACGCAGTGACGGAACTCCTCGGGCAGCGACCGCCATGGCAGGGCGAGGTCCACGCCCCGCTTCTCTGCGAGCGCCGGCACGAACAGGTGCTCCCCCGACCGCCACTTCGCGTACCAGGGCGAGGCGCCCTCGAAGAGCGGAAGCTCCGGGTGGGTGATGATCAGGTCTTCCTGCGCCCGCCAGCGTCCGCCCGCCCCGTGGCAGTCCGCACAGCCGCCCTCGGGCGTATTGCGGTCGAAGTGAGCGGTCGTCAGATGCCCGTCCCCGCTGTCCGCCGCCGGGTCCGCGCCGATCCTCGGAAGGCGCGAGTACAGCAGCCCCAGGTGCCCGTCGATGCCGGTGATCGTCGCGACCGTGGAGCGGGGGTTGCGGTTCAGGCGGCGCTGGTCGACCGCGAGCGTCGCGCCGAGTCCCCGGACGCGATCGACCTTCGGCCGATTGCGCTGGGTGATGTACTGCCGTACGAACGGCGAAAGTCCTTCCAGATACCGCAGTTGGGCCTCGTTGTGCAGGGTGTCGATGGCCAGCGAGGTCTTGCCGCTGCCGCTCACTCCGGTGAACGCCACCAGCCGCCCCTTGGGAATGCTCACCGACACGTCCCGCAGATTGTTGGTACGAGCGCCCACCACGTCGATGGTCTCGAGCCCCATGCTCGCGACGTCCCGTACGAATGCCGTCAACCTTCGTCCGCCTTCTCGTAACGCAGCAGGGCATGGGCGGGAGAGGCCCCGCCCATGCCGAACAAACCGATCTCTATGCGGCGGCCGCTCGTCATCAATGGCGCAGAGCGGCCGCTTCGCCGAGTCCTTCCGTCCATCAGCACGTGGCCGGTCCCATGCGGCCCGTGCCGCGGATCAGGACAGGGAGGTGAGCTTGGAGATGTCGGGGGCGTAGACGCTCATCCAGTGCGGATGCAGCCGGTAGTAGACCACGTCGTTGTCCCAGTCGAACGAGTCGTCGCCGTAGAAGTCCTTGAAGTACGCGAGCAGGTACGGCCAGTCCGCGGCCGGCTCGCCGTCCTGGGGATTGAGGATCTCCACCGTGCCGTGAGTGAACACGCCCAGATCCTCACCGCGCATGTGCGCGACGCTGGCGGCGGGACGGGCGGCCAGATGACGGGCCTTGGCGGCGCCGCGCGCCGTCCCGAAGTGCCACTTGCCGTGCAGGAAGTGCCCGTCCGCACCGCTGATCCGCGGTTCGCCCTTCGCCGTCACGGTCGACAGGGCGAGGGTGCACATGCCGGTGAGGACCCCGGTGAGCTGCTCTGCCGTCAGTGTGCTCTCGGCGTTGATGATCGAGCGGAGGTGCGAGGTGGAGCGGGAGAGGGAGGCGTCCAGGAGGGCCTGGAGCTCTTTGAGTTCTTCTGGTGTTTCGCGCACTGAGGGTCGTTCCCATCCATCCATCTGTTCGTGAGGTCCCGGTCCACGTCCGCCATCGGCGCCGACCGGTGAACCCATGCTCGACCCGAAACCTGACGACTTCTGTCAGGTTTCCTCGCCCAGTTCGACCACCAGCGGGGCGATCGGCGCGAACGACGGCATCCCGCGCCGGCGCCTCCAGCGCGGCGTGCGGTTCCTCCTGAGTCTGCGATCACCAACCGTCCGCCCGTATCGGTGCAGGTCAGAGGTATCCGTTGCCGTCTTCGGCCCGTACTGCCGGGACCCCGGGATCTTGCGGCGGGCCTGCGCCGGGTTCGCTCTCGTTTCGGTCGCCTGGCTTGCCGGGGCGGCGACCTCGTCGCGTGCCGTCCGGACTCGGCGGTCAGTTCCAGGGCGTCCATTCCCTGCAGGCGCGTCGCGCAGCCGCGCGTTCTCCGCCTCCAGCTCGGCGGCGCGTCGGCGTGCGCCGAGAAGCCCGTGCGACGAACGCGGTGGGGAAGCGGGAGGCGCCGGTGCCGGAGGCAAGCGGATCGTTCCGGCGGTGCGGTGGGTCTGGCGGGCGGCGACGAAGCCGGGGGTGAAGGTGTTGTGCGGCGTGTCCGTTCGTTCGGACCTGCCCCGGCGCCGAAGACGCGCGCCTCGATCCGGCTGCTCGCCCGAGCAGCCGGGTGGGGGCGGAGGCCACGCCGGATCAGATTGTGCGGCCCGGGGTGTCCAGCCCTCGGCGGCGCGCCGGCCGGTCTGGGGAGCGGATTGAACGTGGCGCCGGTGATCCGATAGGCGGCGTCTCCGGCGCGGCGGGCGCTGTGGCGGCGGGCGGAGCTGTCTGTGGGGCGGGGCCTGTGGGCTGGGGGTTGCGGTGTCGGCGGCGCGGGGCGTGTCCGGCGCGGCGGGCGGTGTGGACGCGGGCGGAGGCGCGGCTGCCTGTGGGGCGGGGCCTGTGGGCTGGGGGATCGGGGTTCCGGTGCTGGCGGCGCGGGGGCCTGTGGTTCGGGTGCTTTCGGTGCGGGAGCGGACGGTGGCGGGAGCGGGAGCAGAAAGTCACGTCCTGACCGTCGACCGTGCCGAAATCGAGCGCCTCTCCGGAATGAAGGGTCACGACAGATATGCCGGGCGGCTCGAACTCGGCCGGATGTCGGCGGACCGGATGTTCGACAGCGCGCACCCGCAGTTTGCGGCTCTCGCAGAGTACGTCCGCGTCCGAGAAGGCCGGGATGTGCGTCGCGGTCACGGCGAGTTGGCTGGTCGGGGGCAGGTTCAGGTCGGTCGTCACCAGCGCGGCGACGGACTCTCCCGGCCTCGTAAGAACCCCGCCTGGCGCAGTAGCGGCGCGGCTTTGCCGACATTCACTTTCCGACTCAGACGGGGCGGGGACGGCTTCGGTTTCTGGCTCCGATTCACCTCGGCATCGTCGTCTGAGGCGAAGACCACACGCGCCTCGGAGCATGAGGGGGACGCGGCGAGATGTGATCAGCGTTACCTCCTCGAGTGAAAGGTCACATGCGGCAAAAATCGATCCACGGCACGTTTATGACGCCGTCAGGTAAACGCTTCCTGGCCATTTCCCTGCGGTGATCGACCGATTGTCGGTGCGGGAGGGGGGTAAAGCGAACAGGCGCCGAACGGCGCGATCTGCGTGGTGCGCCTTCCCAGCCGCCCCCCGGCCTGCTCGCCGCCGGCGGGTCCTGGCCACCTACCGCCGCCCCGGCGGCGAGGGGGCGCGGGCGAAGGGGGTGCGTGGGCCGGGCGCGCTGGTGGGCAGGGACGGCTCGAGGGGTGTTCGCCCAGGTCACGGTCGGTCGCCGGTTCGCGTCTTTTGGTGATGATCGAGCTGTCCGTGCCGCTTCGTCCGTACAGGGTGGGAGCGGCGTTCGCCGGGTGGACGGAGGTGGCCGGATGGGACCGGACCGCGCGGGGTCGGGGGGCCGGGACGTGGCGATCGTCACCGGCGCGGCGGTTGCGACTTGCCGATCGCCATGGAAAAGTCCACCATCGGCCGTTCATGTGACGATTCGTGCGGCATTGGCGGCCTGTTTGCGGGGAATGTGTAGGTTGGGTAGATCAACAGCGTGCTGAACAGCGGGGGGACGTCCCGCCGGGCAGCCGACATACACGTCGATTCAGGAGGTACCCGTGGCCCGCACCCTGGCGAGGGGCACTCGCGTGACCGGTGCCGAGCGCACCAAGCTCGCGGCCGAGCTCGCCCCTCGATACGCGTCCGGCGAGAGCATCCGCGACCTGGCCGCCGAGACCGGCCGGTCGTACGGATTCATCTACAACATCCTCAAGGAGGCCGGCGTCCCGCTGCGCGGACGCGGCGGCAACACACGGCGCAGGAAGGGCTGACCCGGCGCCGGCTCCATCTCGGGGCAGGGCGCCGGCCGCGCGGTCGCCGGTGCCGGTGCACCGGCGGTGCCGGGATGCTCGCGCACGGCCGCGGAGACGCGGCCCGGCGCGATGTCACCGGTGGCGGTCGCCGATCTCGCAGTGCGAGCCCAGCCCCGCCAGGTCGGCGGCGGCGCGTCCGGCCACCCAGCCCTCGTAGTTGGAGACCGCGCGGGCGCGGCCTCTGGTGAGGTTCGGGAACAGCTCGTCGACGGCCTGGTCGACGGCGCGGTCCCGTGCTGCCAGGACGGGGAGCAGCTCGTCCTCCGCGTTCTGCGAGGGCGTCCCGCCCCCGGCGTCGTCGTGGGCGGCGGCCCGGTCGGCGTGCGCGGCCCGGTTCGCGGCGTGGGCGGCCCGGTCGGCGGCGTCGCGCAGCCGTTCGCCGATGCGGGCGGCGTAGGCGTTGAGGAAGGCGTGCCGGAACGAGCGCGTACGGGATCGTCCCCCCGCGTCCCGTTGCGCTCCGGCGCGCACCATCGCCGTGGTCGCCTGCACCAGCAGGGAGGTGAACATCATCTCCACGGCGGCCAGATCCGCCGGGAAGCCCAGCACGGTGGAGAAGCCCAGCTCGCGATGCCAGACGGCGCGGCACCGGTTGGCCTCGGCCACCACCGTCAGCAGCGCCGCCTTCGGCGACTCGTACGGGGCGTCCACGGCCAGGCGCCGCCCGGCGGGACCGACGGCCGCCTCGGCGCCGTCGGCGCGGGCCGCCAGCAGCGCGTGGTCGATGCTGTGGCGGGCCATCAGCTCCTGCGCCCGCGCGCTGAGCGCCTCGGCCTCCTCGGGGAACTCGGTCGATTCCGCCTTGGCCAGCAGCGCCCGGACCTTGGCGAGCATCCGCTCGTCGACCGGCCCGGCGGACGCCGACGACGGCTCGCCGGGCAGCGGGGCGATCTTGGGCAGCCGCGGCAGGGTGCCCAGCAGGTGCAGGACCTCCAGCGCACAGGCGAGCAACACGGCGCGGTCGACGCCCTCGCGGCGGCACCAGCCGCGCGGCAGTTCGTGGTCATGCGTCCACCAGACCCGCGCGTCCAGCGCGGACAACTGGCCGAGCCACGCGTCGTCCGTCGTCGCCGCGGGGTAGGCGCGCGACTCGGCCGCGATCACGTCCACGACCAGACGCCGGTGCCGGTCGCCGAACGTGCGGCCGGTGAAGCGCGCGACGTCGGCGGGCTGCCAGCCGCGGTGCCAGGCGGCCGTGACCGCCTCCTGCAGGCGGGCCAGCAGCAGCCGGTCGACGAGGCGTTCGCGGCACCCGGCCAGCTCGGCGACGCAGGCGCGGAACGCGGGCAGGTCAAGGCGTGACAGCGCGCGCAGCGCCTGCGTCATCAGCGCGTCGACCATCTGTCATCCCCCGTAGCGAACATGGCCGCGGTGCCGGCCCGGCCGGCGGACGGCTCAGGTGGCGTCCTCGCCGTGCAGTTCCTCCACCACGACGCTCTGGTAGGCGCGGGAGGTGTCCGGCACGTACGTCAGACGGGCCAGCGCCCGGCCGTCCCGGTCCCTGATCTCGAAGTGGTAGCCCTCGTCGCTGCGCTCGCCGACCTGGGCCACCGCCTGGTCGTGGCGCAGCCGGCACATGGTGTCGACTTTCTCGAGCGCGACCTTGAGGGTGCCCGCGTCGCTGATGAGCCGGGCGGGCTCATTCGTCTCCCAGATCTCGAACATGGTCGCGTTCCTGTCGGCGGTCGGGGTTGGGGGTGCGGGGACTTTAACCGGTCTGCGGGATAGCTTGCGCCGATTTGATGGAACTTTCAATCAGCGCAGGTCTCGGATTGATCACTATTCGGGGCGGCGCACCTTCACAGAGTTATGCCTCCGCGGCCTCCAGATCAAGTGTCGCCCGCGATGAACTCGGCGAACGGCGTTCCGTGCGGCCATTGCACCGCCGGGTCGCCGGGATGGTCCGATTTGCGGTAGTTCTTTTGGTGTCCTGCGGAGACCTGTCCGCTGACCAGCCCAGACGCGGCGGCATGGCGCCGTTGCGCGGTCCGCGATATGAGACCCGCCACGTTCGACGCGCAGATCACGGCTTTGTGACGAGGGCACGGCGTCGGCATTCCGCATTGTTACGCGTTCGCGGTAAACCAGAACGCCGGTCTGTGCGTCGTCGCAATAACCGGCGGGCATTCCGGCCCGCCGCGCATGCCGATCACGGGAGGGTGACGGTGACGTCGGTGGCGTCGGGTTCGGCGAAGCGCACCATGGCCTCGCCTTCGGCGGCCAGCTGGTCCAGGGCCCGGCCCGGCAGCTCCTCGAAAGGGTGCAGGCGCAGGGTGACGGCCCTTCGTCTGCGCTGCGTCTCCCAGGTGCCGAGGGCGAAGCCGTCCCACAGGAACGTGGCGCGGACGCGGAGGTTCTTGGTGGTGAGCCGGGGACGGTGCGCGTCGGCGATCACCCGGCTGCGGTCGGCGTGCGCCAGCAGGAGGCTGTCGAACTCGGGCAGGAAACGCGGCGGGACGGGCGTGCCCGGATCGGGGCGCGGCGCGTCCGGCAGGTCGAACAGTTCACGGCCGTTCTCGTCGGTGAAGACGTCCAGCGCGGGACGCAGCCCGTCGAACGTCTCACCCAGCCCGGACAGGCCCGACCACGTCTGCGCGTCGGCCACCGTCGCGGGGCCGAACGCCGCGAGGTAACGCAGGACCAGGCCCCTGGGGGCCGGGGCGCCGGACGGGGCGTCGCCCAGCCACTGGTCGGCCGGCGCGAACTCGGCGGAGCGAGGGAAGGCCCAGCGGTCGTCACTCGGCACCATCACCAGCGGCAGGCACATCCGGACCGCGTGACCGAGCGCCCGTTCGTTGACCTCCGGGAAATGAGGCTGGAGCAGGGCGCGCAGCTCGTTGAACGTGCGGGGCCGGTCCGCCAGCAGGTCCCGCGCCACCGGCAGGACCGCGTCGAGGTCCAGGCCCTCGGCGCGTGAGCCGAGGGCGCGCAGGGCGTCGGTCAGCATCGGCTGCAGCGTCGCGCGGAAGGAGATGTAGTCGGCGGCGGTCACGAGGTGCAGCGTGCCGCGCATCATCGTGGCCCGGACGAGCCGCCGGTCGTGCAGGGCCGCCGCCAGCTGCTCGGCGCGGAACCCGGCGATCCGCGACCACAGCCCCAGGAACGGCGGCTTCGGCTCCTGGGCCTGCATCCCGCCCAGCCGCCCGACCGCCGCCACGACGTCCGTCTCCGCGCGGCGCAGCAGGAGCTGCCGCGCGAGCGTGGCCCGGTTCAGGGCACGCCGATCGAGCGTTTCCCCCACGCGCGACCTCCATCCCCGTCCGAGGCGGCAACCCTATCCGCGGCCACCGACACTCCAGCGCCGCACCGGCGCGTACAGGAGTAAGGACGGCGCTCCGCCGAGGAGCGCCTCAGAGAAGAGACAGGAGTAGTGGGCGCGGTTGTGCTCCGTCAGCCGGTCGTTCTCGGGCGGGTCGCCCGGCCGGTGGAAGCCGGCGACGCGGCGGCGCTCGGCGGTGGGCGGCCCGCCTGGCGGCTGAGCACGTGACGCATCGCCGCGCCCGGTGAAGCCCGACCGGTAGCAGGCGACGGGGGCGTCCAGGGCGAGCCGGCGTCCTCGAAGAGGCGGGCGGCGGCCAGCGCGGACAGTCCCTTGCCGACGGCTGACACGTTCACCATCGGGCCGGTCCGCCACGGGCGGCCGTCGCGGGGGTGCCCGCCCACAGGTAGACGACGGTGCGACCGGCCACGGTCACGCAGCCGATCTCGTCGCGTCGCGCGAAAATGTCGGCGAATGTTGCGCGCACGGCTGCGAACCGGCGGGCGCGGGTTCCGTCGATCACGGGCTCTCCCGTCCGTCCGAACCGGGCTCCGGAGAGACGGCCGCGGGTCTTGTGCGAGGTCGGCGCGATGCGGCGGTGCGGTCGCCGTGGCGCGCGCCGAGGCGGGCCCGGCCGGCCGCCTCCCGGGCATGGACTGATCACGGACGCCGCGTCACGATGGCGGCGTAGCGCTGGCTGGTGCAGCCGGTGGGACGTTCGGGAAAGCGGCGCCAAATGAGGCGTGCGCCACACTCCCGGCTCCCCGCCGCTGGACCCCCGCTTCCGCCGCAGGTCAGGACGTGGAAACCGGGACGGCGGCGAGTGGGACGGCGCCGGTGCGCGGCGATCTTTTCTTGATCTGCACGTGCATCGGCTCTTGCACCTGCACGCTATTCCTAGCAGGATTGCCCCCGGACCCCCCGCACGTGAACTCCCCGGAGATCGCGATGACCGCACACTTGAGCGACAGCGACCGACAGGCGCTGCGCCTTGCCCAGGACCTGCGCGAGCAGATGAGGCTGGCACTGCCGCAGCAGAGCGCCGCGCCCTCGGTGTCGCCGTTCGTCGATCCCTCGGGACGCCCCAGCGTCCTGATGCGGATGGACGACGAGACGGCGCGCGCCTTGATGGCGGTGCTCAGCGACCGGCTCGCGGCCCAGGCACAGGCGCAACCGCCCATGCCGCCGCAGCAGCAGTTCCCGGCCGAGCCGCGCCGCGCAGACGGCTCCCACGCGGCCCCTCCGCCGCCGACGGCCCCGCCGCCGCAGCGGCCGGACATGTCCTCGCTGCCCCCCGCGCCGGCGTTCACCCCGGCACCGGCCGTCCCCGCACCGGGCGGCCCGCTGCTCCCCACGGTCTTCCCCTCGCGCTGAGCCCCGGCGGCTCGCCGAGCGCACACCGACGCGGTCTCCACCAACGCCCGGGGCCAGAGCCCCGGGCGCGTTGGTATCTCCCGCCCGCGTGAGGGTCGCCGTCCGCCGCGCAGCACGGAATGGTGGACCGACGCTCCGGGTGACGTCGCCGCGGTCATTTCCACACTTGCGCCACCGCATCGGCCACCGCGGGCGCCTGCGCCCGTCCGGCCCGTGCCGCGTGGGCGCGCCGTGCCGGGTCCAGCGAGTTGCCGCCGAACGCCTCGCGAGCCGCCGCGTCCGGCGAGACCACCGCGACCCGGGCGCCCTGCCGCCGCAGCTCGGCGACCTGCCGGGCCAGGCTCACGACCGGCCCGAACCCCTGGGGGGACGGCGCCAGCACCACGACGCGGCGGTGACCGGCCGCCAGGTCGGCGTTGACCGGCGACCGCGCCCCGCCGTCGATGTAGCGGACGCCGCCGACGGTCATCGGGGGCCACACGCACGGCACCGCGCAGCTCGCCGCGACCGCGTCCACCAGCGGCACCCCCCGATGGCGGTGGAAGACGGTGAACGCGCCGGTCGCCGCGTCCACCGCCGTGATCAGCAGCCGGCGGTCCCGCGGCCACTCGTGGACGGGCAGCCGCGCCGCGATCACGGCCCGCCGCTCCGCCTCGGGCACCGTGCGCGCCGCCAGCGCCAGCCGGCCGACCCGCGCGCCCAGCTCGGCCGCCGTGCGGGAACGCAGCGCGGCCCACGCCCACCGCGCCAGCACCGCCCGGCCGACGCGCGCCGGGAGCTCGCCGTCGGGGGCGGCCAGCTGGGCCGCGTACCGCTGCTCGACCGGCACGCCGCAGGCCACCTGCGCGCCGACGATCGAACCGGCCGACGTGCCCACCACCAGGCCGGCCGTCGTCAGGTCCACACCGGCGTCCGCCAGCCCGGCCAGGACGCCCCACTGCCAGGCGATGCCCGTGACGCCCCCGCTGCCCAGCACCAGCGCCGTGCCGCCCATGCCCGCTCCCTTCACCGTTCCGTCGGCCACCGTATCGGCGGCGGGCGACGGAACGGCCCGGGTCACTCGTAGGGGTTGGCGGGCTTCTTGATGCGCCGGACGGACGTGCCCTGCAGCAGGTGCACGCCGCTCTCGGCGGCCTGTGGGGTGAGCGGCCGCCAGGTGCCTTCCACCTGCACCCACGCGTCGGCGGGAGGCCGGGGCAGCCCCTTGACGATCACGGGGAACGGTACGGCGTCGCCCGCGCAGCACGCCATCCGCAGCCGGGTGACCTGCCAGCCGCCGTCGCGGCGGGGCGTGACGAACCCGGTCAGGCGCACCGGCACGCCCTCGAACGAGGCCGGGTCGCCGGTCTGCGCCTGCCACGCCCGCCCGATGAACTCGCCCATCGTCATGGGGATCGGCCCGCGGTCGCGGGGCAGCGCCCCGAAGCCCTCGGCGGCCGGGCTCGGCGGCGGGGCGGCCGGGCGGTCGGCGCCGCGCGCGGCGGTGAACGACCCCAGCGCGGGCGGCGCGATCACGAAGATCGCCAGCACGGGCAGGCAGAGCAGCCACGCCACCCGGGGCCCGCGCGCATGGTCATGCCCGTGATGCCCGTCATGCCCGTCGTGCCGGTGGTGTTCCGGAGCGGCGTCGTCCGTCCACTCTCGGCGCAGGCCCGCCGCGCCCAGCACCAGCAGCGCCAGCGCCGCCGGGACGAGCACGTACCGGAACCCCGGCCGGACGTAGTTGAGGTAGTCGTCGGTCGCCAATGTGATCCACAACACGGCCCCGCCGAGCAGGATCAGCAGCAGGTTCTGCGCGGCCCTCGTCACAGCAGCACCCCTCCCACCAGAACGCTCACGGCGACGGCGAGCGCGAACGTCAGCGGGACGAACCGCACCGCGAACCGCCGTCCGAAGAATCCCGCCTGCAACGCGACCAGCTTCAGGTCGACCATCGGGCCCACGACCAGGAACGCCAGCCGGGCCGTGGGGGAGAACTGCGACAGGCTGGCCGCCACGAACGCGTCGGCCTCCGAGCAGATCGACATCAGTACCGCCAGCAGCGCCAGCACCAGCACCGACAGCCAGCCGGCGTCGGCGACGCCGTCCACCCAGCCGGCCGGGATCGCCACGTTGATCGTCGCGGCGGCGGCGCCGCCCACCACCAGGAAGCCGCCCGCGTGCATGATGTCGTGCCGCATGGCCTGGCGGAACGCCTCCCACCGGCCGGCGCCCGCGGTCTCGGGACGGGACGGGACGCGGATCCAGTCGCCCCGGCCGACCAGCAGCCACGTCCAGCCGGCCAGCACCGCCACCAGCAGCGACGCGGCGAACCGCCCCACCACCATCTCCGGGCTGCCCGGGAACGCCACGGCCGTGGCCACCAGCACCACCGGATTGATCGCGGGCGCGGCCAGCAGGAAGGTCAGCGCCGCCGCCGGGGCCACCCCGCGCGCCATCAGCCCGCCCGCGACCGGCACCGACGCGCACTCGCAGCCGGGCAGCACCGCACCCATCGCCCCCGCCACCGGCACGGCCGCCCCCGGCCGCGACGGCAGCACCCGCTTCCAGAACGCCGCCGGGACGAACGCCGTGATCGCCGCCGACAGCATCACCCCGAACACCAGGAACGGCAGCGCCTGCACGCAGATCGCCACGAAGATCGTCGTCCAGGCGTGCAGCGCGCGGCCGTCCACCGCCGGGGCCACCCAGAGGCGTCCGGCGACCAGCACCGCGGCCAGCGCGGCGAATCCCCAGGCGGCGCGGGTGCCGGGCGCCACGGGCCGGCCGGGAGCCCAGCCCGGGGGAGGAAGGAGATCATCGTCGTCGGCCGTCCGCAGGCCGGCGGGGTCGGTCATGGAGATCATCGTCCCACATGCATCCCATGTGCGCAGTCGTCACATTCACCTCAATGGACGCGCCGTGATGTGAGCAAGGCAATGCCAACGTCAATATTGATCTCTTCGTGATCGTGCGAAGATCGGTAGGGCCCCGGGCGGCGGGATCGCCTGCGGCGCAAGGGTTCGCGGACTTCCGTCTCGCTCGTCTGAAAGATCGCTAAACCGACGATCTACCTGCACAAGGGTAAAATCGGGTCCGTTTTTGCATCCCTTGGGTAAATCGTCCTATACTCAAGTCCTGTCCTGGTCAACCAGCCATTGACCTGGCCAATCGCATAGCCGTCGCCTCCCGCCCGCCAGGCGGGACCCCCCTTCGCCGGTTCGCGGCCGACCATGCAACGGCCGTATCCAACGGGGGCACTGGAGCTCCGACCGGCAGGCATCTCACCCGTTTCATTCCGTACGCGCACGCTCGCGGCCACCGGGGGTCGCTCTCAGGTGCGCGCACGCGGCCGACCCTGCCCAACGGGCGGCCCACTTCGCACGGGTCTCTTTTTTCCCGACGGCCCATCCGAGCTGTGTCTCGGAGCCGTTTCCCTGCACCGACAACGCGCCGCCGTGGCGTGCCCGCAGGAGACGGCTGCTCCCTGTCCGCCGAACGAAGGATTCCTATGCAGCAGCGTGCGCTCAATGTCGTCATGACCGCCGTGACCGGCTCGTGCCTGGCCGGCATGCTGGTGGCCGGAGTGGCCGCCGCAAGTGACGACGCCGCCGCGCCCAAGACCATGCCGTCCCAGCAGACGCTGGCGGCGGCCCAGGAGAACAACGTTCTGAGCCTGCGGCAGAACCAGGCCGCCCAGGGTGAGGCCGCCCAGGCCGACGCCCTTTCCCAGCCCGCCAAGAAGCCCGAGAAGAAGGCCCTGCTGACGGGCCGCACGACCGCGTCCTACTTCTGGGACGACGGGTCCGGCATCAACGGTGACACCGGGGCTCCCGCCAGCGGCAGGCCCATGCAGAAGGGCCTGTTCGCCAGCCCCAGCTGGCCCCTGATGACCAAGGTGCGCGTCACCTACAACGGCCGCAGTCGCGTCGGCTTCATCGGTGACCGCGGGCCGGGCGCGCCGTCCCACAACGGCGTGATGCTGGACCTGGACACCTACACGTTCCGCTACCTGCTGGACGGCGGGAAGCCCGCCAGCAAGTACAACGCGGGCACCGGCGAGGGCCACCTGCGAGGTGTGAAGTACGAGGTGCTGGAGTGGGGCGACGGCCCCGGCACCAGGGGTGCGCCCCGGCCTCTGTAAGGGGGCGGCCCCCTAGGGGACCCCTTGGGGCGCGCCCACACGGCACGCCCTGGGGAGCCGTGGAGGGCGCCGTCCACAGACGTCCCTCGCGGAGTCGGCAAGAACGCCTCGGTGGTCTACGGACCGCCGGGGCGTTCGCGCACCCCGGTGTCAACGGCCCCCGGCGCCGGCGGCCCGCGGTGTCAACGGCCCAGGGCGCCGCGGCCCCAGCGTCAGAGGCTGCCGGTGTCAACGGCCCGGCCGCTGGCGGGCCGGCGTCAGCGGCCCGCCAGCGCGGCCACGACAGGGGCGAACTCCTCCATCTGCGTGTCGGACACCACGTAGTAGGAGAAGCCGTAGGTGTCCCGGCGCGCGGCCATCTGCTCGGCGATGTGGTCGGGCGGGCCCACGAACTGCGACGGCATGTCCAGCACCAGCTCCGCCGACGAGGCGCCCCAGCCGCGCAGCACCGCCACGCGCGCGGCCGCCTCGCGCGGCCCGGGGCCGAACGTGGGCGACACCAGCATGCTCAGCTCGACGTCGCGTCCCTGGGCCCGCACGTGGTCGACCTTGCGGGCGATCGTGCCGGGCAGCCGCTCGGTGATCTCGTCGGAGATCGTGCCGTCCGGCAGGGCCCGGGGCAGGATGCCCACGATGTCGGCGTAGCGGCCCGCCAGCCCCAGCATGCGCCTGCTGCCCGCCCCCACCAGAAGCGGAGGCCGGGACGCCGGACGCGGGAACACCTCCAGATCGCGCACGCTGTAATGCCGGCCGGTCATGGAGACCTTCTCACCGCCGAGCAGGCCGCGCAGGATCCGCAGCGACTCCTCCAGCCGTTCGACCCGCACGCCCGGCGGATCGAACGGTATGCCCGCCCGGTCGTACTCCTCGCGCAGCCAGCCCGCGCCGACGCCCAGCTCGAAACGGCCGCCCGAGACCTGGTCGAGCGTCGCCGCCTCCTTGGCCAGCAGCACCGGATGCCGGTGGTCGTTGGCCAGGACGAGCGTGCCGACGCGCAGCGTGCTCGTCGCGCAGGCCGCGGCCGTCAGCGCCACCATGGGGGCGAACTGGTCACCGAACGGTTCGGTCAGGAAGTGGTCGCGCAGCGTCACGGTGGCGTATCCGAGGCGCTCCGCCCGTCGCGCCACGGCCGTCAGCTCGTCGGCCGACCGGGCGCTCTCGACGACCACGCCGAATCTGAAGGGGCGTCGTTCTCCGGTGCTCATGCGCCCCATGCTGGCTTTCGGACGCGCGGTCGCGCTGGCAGGAATCCGACGTCACGCTGCGGGGCGCGAGCGTCCGGCGGGGCCAGTGGCGACGGCGCGATGCCTGGCTCAGGTGTCCAGAGAAAGGGCGTTCTGTCGGCCATGTGGTCCCGCCGGACGCTTTCATGCTGACATCCGAACGCGGTTTCCGGAAGGTGCGTGTCACCCTGTGGAGCGGTCCGATTTCGGAAACATTAAGGTAACCATCCGGCCACCCCCACGACGGTCCGCGGCCGCGCCGGGTCAGGCGGCGGCGATGAAGGCATGGGCGCGCCGGAAGAGGCCCAGGGTGATGGAGTGCAGCAGGTCGCCGGTCTCCTTCGGCGCCTTGCCGGCGAAGGCCCGGGCGTGGGTGCCCTCCAGGACGATGCCGAGCTTGAAGCAGGCCAGCACCGCGTACCAGGTGATCGACGCCAGGTCGCGGCCGGCGACCGCGTCGGCGCGTTCGGCGTAGGCGGCGACGAGCTCGTCGGTGCCGGGCAGCCCGCCCGGCGCACCCAGCGGCCCGGCCAGCGCCGCGCTCGCGTCGCCGTGGCGCGGCCAGGTCGCCAGCAGCCAGCCCAGATCGAGCAGCGGGTCGCCGATCGTGCACATCTCCCAGTCGACGATCGCGGCCACCCGGGGCCCGTCGTAGGAGTACATCAGGTTGGCCAGGTGGTAGTCGCCGTGCAGGACGCCCGGCCGCCACGTCGCCGGACGGTTGGCCTCCAGCCAGCCCGCGACCTTGCCCAGGCCGGGGATGTCCGGCCCGGGGTAGCCGTCCAGCGCGGCGTAGGACTCCAGCTCCGCCATCCACCGCCCCACCTGGCGTTCCAGGAAGCCCTCCGGCCTGCCGAAGTCGGCCAGGCCCACCGCGACGTGGTCCACGGCGCCCAGCGCCGCCAGCGCGCGGGCCGCGTTGAGCCCCATCTCGTGGCGCACCGCCGGGTCGGCGGCGTGCCGCTCGGGCAGCTCCACCGAGGCGTTGAACCCCTCCACCGGCGTCATCAGGTAGAACACCGAACCGCCGAGCACCTCGTCCGGGCAGGCGGCGATGACGCGCGGGGCGGGCACGTCGGTGCCGTCCAGCGCCGACAGCACCCGGGCCTCGCGCATCAGCACCTCGTTGGTGCGGGACCGCAGGTGCCGGGGCCCGCGCCGCAGAACGTAGTCGCGCCCTCCGCGGCGGAACCGGACCAGGACGTTCTGGGTGCCGCCGGTCAGCTGCGCCACGTCCTCGAACGAGCCGCCCGGCAGCCCGGCGGCGTCCATCCACCCGGCCAGCGCGGCGAAGTCGACCAGCGTGGGATCGATCTGCTCGGGCTGTTGCACGACGTGTCCTTCCCCGGGTCCTCGGCGGGCGCCGAAAAGCGGGCGCATCCGCGCAAGCGGTGATGTTACGGTGCCGCATGCCGGCCGCGGGACTCCGGTGCGACTTCCGGGACCACCACCTTTGCAGTGATGATTCGCAACTCGCTCCCTCATTCCCCGGTCGGCGCCCTCCAGACCCCGAGCGGTGGCCCATGACCGAAGAGACCCACGCCGACCTGATCGCGTGTGAGGACGCGCTGATGTTCGTCAACGCGGCGATCACCTCCACCGGTCAGCGGGAGTTCCACCACGACGCGGGCGAGCAGCGGCTGTCGCTGGACTTCCTGCACGCCTACATGCTCGCCAACTACCGCGAGGTGTACGCGGCGGCGCTGGCGCTGGACGTCAACGACCACAACGCCGTGATGATCATCCGGAACCTGCTGGCGCACGCCGCCGAGGTCGGGCCGCAGCGGCGCCGCATCGAGGGACGGCTGATCGCCCGGCGCCTGGAACTGCTGCCGCCGCAGCGCGTCTACCGGCTGTTCCGCCAGGTGCGCCGCGCCGGGATCAACAACCGCCGCGTCCGCGACGCCCTGCGGATCTTCGAGATCCATGATGGGCAGTGCGGTGTGCTCGTCTACGTGGCCGACGCCCTGGCCAGCGCGTTCGTCGTGCCGCACCCCGACGACTACCGCGCGCTGCACGCCACGCTCGTCGAGGACCTGTTCGGGGAGCTGATCTACCACTACGCGCTGCTCGCCGCGCCCGCCGCGCCGTTCCCCGTCCGCATCGACGACACGGCGGTGCGGTCGCCGGCGGACCTGCGGGCCCAGGCCGCGCTGCGCCGCCGCGAGTGGGCCGACTTCCACGACGAGGTCATGGCGGCCGGGCTGTTCGGCCAGATGTCCCGGTATCAATCGGTCCAGGCGCTGCACGACTTCGAGCTGACGCGCTTCCTGCCGTCGTTCACCCCGCGCCGGGAGAACCACATCGGCGAGGTGATCACCGACGGGGACGCCCGCGTCGCCTACCTGAAGACCTTCCGGCTGTCGGAGACCCAGACCCGGCGGGGCTACCTGCTCACCCGGCTCGCCGAGTACGACTGGAACCTGCGCGCCACCGCCGCCGCCCTCGGCACGGACGAGGCGGCGCTGGCGCTGCGCCTGGAACGGGCGGGCTTCGGCTACCTGCTACGCCAGGACGTCCTCGACCACTTCCGCGCCCAGGCCCGCACCCCCGCCTCCGGACAGCGGCCGGCCGCCCGCCGCCGCTGAGGGCGCGCCGCCGCGAGGACACGGCCGACCGCGCGGGGCCTTGAGCCGACGGCCGGGCGTTGGGTGGCCGCCTGCGCCCGCGGGGGCGCCCCGGCGAACGGTCAGGCGGGGCGGAGTCCTGCGAACAGGTCGTCCTCGCGGGCGGGGGCCTCGACGCGGCTGGAGCGGCGGACGAACGCCTCGGTGCCGAAGACCACCTGCTGGACCTCCTCGGGCAGGCGCAGCAGGAAGATGTTCTCGCCCTGGCTGGCGTGGGCCTCCAGCGCCTTGCGCTTGCGGGTGGCGTAGGCCGAGACGTCCACCACGCTGGTGATCAGCTCGTCGGGGGTGCCGAAGTCGTCGGGCAGTTCCATGTCGGGCATGTCGAGACCGGACGCCCGCAGGTGCTCCGTGAGCTGCGCGACGCCGGACCGGGGCACGGCCGTGTAGTAGAGCTTGTCCGGCACGCCGCTGAGCTCGGCGGCGGCCATCGTGATGCGGTGGGCCTGGATGTGGTCGGGGTGGCCGTAGCCGCCGTTCTCGTCGTAGGTGACCACGACCTGCGGGCGGTACCGCTCCATCAGCGCCGCCAGCCGCCGCGCCGCGTCCTCGACCGGCACGTTGGCGAACGCCCCGGGGTGCTCGTTGGTGGACCAGCCGACCATGCCCGAGTCGCGGTAGCCCAGCAGCTCCAGGTGCTGGACACCGAGCAGGCCCACGGACTCGTCGAGCTCGGCGAGCCGCCGCCGGGCGACCCGGTCGGCGTCGTGGCCCGGCTCGCCGGGCTTGGCTCCGTTGTCGTCGTCGCCCTGCTCGCCGTTGGTGCAGGTCACCAGGACGGTGCGGACGCCCTCGGCGGCGTGGTGCGCCAGCACGCCGCCGGTGCCGAGCACCTCGTCGTCCGGATGGGCGTGGACGGCCATCAGGGTCAGTTCGTCACTCACCCGGGCCACTGTAGGCGGTGCCTGCGACATTCCCGGCCCGCCGCTCGCCGCCCGCAGCCCGCGGCGCCGCCCGTCGTCCGGCGCCGCGGCCGCGTGTCAGCTCAGGGGCGGCCCGGTCTCCGCCTGCGAGGCGGCCTCGCTGGCGGACAGGTCGGCGCTGGTCAGCGGGTGCGCCAGAGGGGCGAAGGGGAACATGGAGGTGGCCTTCAGGCCGTCCACCACCAGCAGCTCGCCGGGTTCCAGGAGCCGCCAGCCCGGGTCGTCGTCCATCCGCTCGCTGGCGATCACGTACGCGGGCGCGGTGTGACGGCCGTCGCCGTTCGGGCCGACCACGTCGAGGCTGCCGGGTTCGTGCGGGGACTGCAGGTGCCGGAAGCCGCCGAGCCGGGGCTTGAGCACCCACAGCTCGTTCTGCTCGGGGTAGCGCAGCGCCCACAGCCTGCACGCCTCGGCCAGCAGCAGGTTGAGCGAGTACACCGGCAGTTCGGCGGCGATGCGGCGGATCGCCGCGACCAGCCCGGCGGTGGTGTCGCCGTGCCTGCGGATCTCGGCGGTGACGTAGGCGAACACCCGCTCGGAGTCGGTATCCCCCTCCATCAGGGCCTTGTCCACGTCGGTCAGCCAGGAGTCCAGCACGTCCATGCCCTTCACCACGCCGTTGTGCGCGAACAGCCGGTCGTTCATGTCGAACGGGTGGGCGTTGTGCACCGAGACGGGGGTGCCGGAGGCGTACCGGACGTGCGAGACGAAGGTGTGCGACACCACGTTGCGGGCGTGCGAGGCGAAGTCGGCGTTCTGGTACGCCGCGATCGGCGCCCGGTCGCGCACCGGCTCGTCTCCGAGGGAGAACCAGCCGAGGCCGGTGCCGTCGGGCATGCGACGGCTCTGTGCCTTGAGGCTCTGCGGGGCGTCCAGCAGCCAGAACGTGGCCCGGACGCGGGGGCCGCCGGTGGTCATCCCGAAAAGTCGGCACATGGTCTCACCCTGCCGGAGGTCACTCGGCCGCGTCGGGGTCGCGCACCGCGCCCGCCGTCCCGGGGTGCCCGCGGTGCCCGCGCCGGACGAAGAACCAGCCGACGAGCAGCGCCGCGGCGATCGCCGGCACGGCCATTACGGTCATGTGCCCGGCCCCGTCCCGGTCGAACCACATCAGCACCGCCACCGCCAGCAGGAACGCCAGGGTGAGCGGCTGGGTGACGGGCGAGCCGGGCAGCCGGTAGGCGGGCCGCCGCACCCGGCCCAGCCGGGCCCGCCGCACGAACTGCAGGTGGGACAGCATGATCATCGCCCAGGTGCCCAGGATGCCGATGGCCGCGAGGTTCAGCACGATCTCGAAGGCCCGCGACGGCACCCAGTAGTTGAGCCCCACGCCCAGCACGCAGATCGCCGAGGTCAGCAGGATGCCGCCGTAGGGGACCTGGGACCGGCTCATCGCCATGGTGAAGCGCGGCGCCGACCCGGCCGCGCCCAGGGAGCGCAGGATCCGTCCCGTGGAGTACAGCCCGGAGTTCAGGCTCGACAGCGCCGCGGTCACCACGATCAGGTTCATCACGTCGCCCGCCGCGGGGACGCCCAGCTTCGCCAGCACGGTGACGAACGGGCTCTCGTCGGCCGAGTAGGCGTTCCAGGGCAGCAGCATGGCCAGCAGCACCACCGAGCCGACGTAGAACAGCAGGATCCGCCAGACGATGGAGTTGATGGCCTTGGGCATGACCCGTTCGGGGTCCTGGGTCTCGCCCGCGGCCACGCCGACCAGCTCGGTGGAGGCGTAGGCGAACACCACGCCCTGGATGACGACCAGCATGGGCAGCACGCCGTGCGGGAACACGCCGCCGTGCTGGAAGATCAGCCCCGGGCCCGAGTCGTGGCCGCCCACGTGGTGCCCGGTGACGAGCAGGCCGATGCCGATGAGCATGAACGCCACCAGCGCGCCCACCTTGACGATGGAGAACCAGAACTCCAGCTCCCCGAAGATCCGCACCGAGATCAGGTTGACGGTGAGCACGACGGCCAGGGCGATCAGGGCGAGCGTCCACTGGGGGATCGGGGTGAAGGCGTCCCAGTAGTGGATGTAGAGGGCGATGGCGGTGATGTCGACGATGCCGGTGGTCGACCAGTTGAGGAAGTGCATCCATCCGGCGACGTAGGCGCCCTTCTCGCCCATGAACTCTCGCGAGTAGGACACGAACGACCCCGATGACGGCCGGTACAGGACGAGCTCGCCGAGTGCGCGCACCACCATGAACGCGAAGAACCCGCAGACCGCGTAGGCGATGGCCAGGGAGGGGCCCGCGCTGGCCAGCCGTCCGCCGGCGCCGAGGAACAGGCCGGTGCCGATGGCCCCGCCGATCGCGATCATGTTGACGTGCCGCGTCTGCAGGGACTTGCGGTAGCCCAGGTCGCCGGCGTCCACCGGGGCGCCGGGGCGGGGGTGCGCCGCGGCGGTGTCCGGCCGGGTACGGGCGGACGGGTGCGCCGCCCGCGGATCGTTGTCGCTCACGCGTCGTTACCGCCTTCCCACGGGTCGTCTCCGCGTCGGACCCGGTGCAGTTTCGGATAAGAGACCCAAACATGTCAAAACGGGCTGCCGAAAATGCCGGGAAGGTGCAGAAGATCGGTTCTTGGGACGCTTCGTCGACGGCCGGGACGCCGATGCCCTACGGTCCTGTCATGGCGACGCCTCTGGTGCTGCTCGACGTGGACGGTGTGCTGAACCCGTTCGAGCGACCCGCGCGCGATTACCGCGGACACCGCTGTTCGCCCAACGGCGTCACCTACCGGCTCTGGCTCAACTCACGTCACGGCCCCATGCTGCGGGACCTCGCCCGCGCCACGGGCGCCGAACTGGCATGGGCGAGCTACTGGTGCGACGAGGCCAACGTCTGGATCGCCCCCAGGGTGGGGCTGCCGAACCTGCCGTTCGTACCGATCCCCCCGTTCCCGGGCGCGGGCAACGGCGTCACGCTCGGCTCGTGGAAGGCCCGGCACGTGGCGCGGTGGGTGGAGGGACGGCCCTTCGTGTGGTTCGAGGACGAGCCGGACGCCACCGACTGCATCGCGGCGGAACCCGGCGTGGGGGAGCACCTGCTCGTCGCCGTCGACCCGAGGCGGGGGCTCTCCGAGGAGCACCTCGACCAGGCCCGCGACTGGCTGCACGCCCTGCCCCGCTGACGCTCCCTGGCCGACACCGCCCCGCTGACCCCGGACAAGGGGCGAGGCCCCGGCCGGGAGTGCACACGGTGCGGCCGGGGCCTCGCCTGGGGGGTCAGCAGGTGTCGAGCAGACGCGTCAGGGCCGACTTCTCGGCGCTGTCGACGCTGAGGTCGTAGCGGTACTTCACGTCGATCCAGGAGCGGGCGTACATGCAGTGGAACGAGGTGAGCGGCGGCCTCCACTCGGCCGGGTCCTTGTCGCCCTTCTCCTGGTTGACGTTGTCGGTGACCGCCCACAGCTGCGAGCTGGTCAGGTCGTTGGCGAACTGCTGGCGGAGGCTGGTCGTCCAGTTGCTCGCCCCCGACCGCCACGCCTCGGCCAGAGGCACCATGTGGTCGATGTCGATGTCGGACGGGTTGGTCCAGGTGGCCCCGTCGTACGGGCTGACCCACGACCCGGAGGTGGGGTAGCAGTTCGTGCCGACCTGGACGTTGCTGCCGTCCCGCTTGAGCACCTCCTCGCGGGTGTTGCAGGTGCCGGAGACGGTGGTCCAGTGGGGGAACTTGTCACGGCTGTAGCCGCTGGAGGACCCCTCGGAGGCGACGCGCAGCGCGGCCAGGTGCGACACGGAGGTGCTCTTGTCGGGCGGGGGCGGCGGCGCCGCGAAGGCGGGCGGGGCGGGCAACGCGGTGACGAACGCGGCGGCCCCGGCGAGGGCGACGGTGGCGGCGGTGACAGAGGGCCTTCTGCGGCGCATGGGGTTCTCCTGGTGTCAGGGACTGGAGTCACCCCTAGTGTTATTTAAGGCGATAAAACAGTGATTGTCTGATTGGTAACGAGCCCGGCGGTGATCCGGTGACAGTCCGCCATTGACACCAAGCGGAGGAAATGTTCGCTCCGCACCCTCGGGCGGACGCCCGTCGTGGCCGGATATGTCGCCGTGCACGGCCCCGCGACGCGGCGGGTGCCATTCGTCCAAGACGCCGCGCCCGCCGCGCCCCTAACCTCCGTGTCGCCTACCCGACCTGGGAAGACACAAAGTCACCGGGGAACAAGGAGACGACCATGGCGCGATCGCCGCTGCTGGACATTGCGTTCGGCTTCATGCCCGCGCAGATCATCTACACGGCCGTCGAGCTGCGTCTGGCCGACGCGCTCGCCGACGGCCCCCGCACCGCCGGGGAACTCGCCGAGCGGACCGGCGCGCACGCGCCGTCGCTGCTGCGGCTGCTCCGCGCGCTCACCGTGCTCGGCGCCGTACGGCAGACGGAACCGGACCGCTTCGCGCTGACGGACGAGGGCCGGCGGCTGCGCGGCGACGCCCCCGACTCCATCCGGGGCCTGGTCGGCCTGTTCTGCGCTCCGGAGGTGTGGCGGTCCTGGGGGGAGCTGACCGAGACCGTGCGCACCGGCGAGTACGCCTGGGAGCGGGTGACCGGCGGGACCCCCTTCGAGTACTTCGCACGCAACCCCGAACTGTCGGCGACGTTCAACGCGGCCATGGCCGAGGGCACGCGCGACGTCGCCCCCGCCGTCGTCAAGGCGCACGACTTCGGCCGCTACCGCACGATCGCCGACCTCGGCGGCGGTGACGGCACGCTGCTGGCCGAGATCATGAGCGCCGTGCCCGGCCTCAGAGGAGTGCTGTTCGACCTGCCCGCGGCGTTGGAACGAGCCGGGCGGACCCTGGACGAGGCAGGCGTCGCCGACCGTTGCGAGGTGGTCCCGGGCGACTTCTTCGAGGCCGTCCCCGAGGGCGCCGACGCCTACCTCCTCAAGAGCGTGATCCACGACTGGGACGACGAGAAGGCCGCCGACGTCCTGCGCACCTGCCGCGCCGCGATGACGCCCGGCGCGCGCGTGCTGATCGTGGAGCCGGTCCTGCCGCCCCTGGTCACGCCCGAGTTCCGCGGGGCGCTCATGAGCGACGTGAACATGCTCGTCGCCACCGGTGGCCGGGAACGCACCGAGGCCGAGTTCCGCGACCTGCTCGCCGCGGCCGGGCTGCGGCCGGTGTCGGTGTCCGACCGGCTGGAGCCCACCACCTACCGGATCATCGAGGCGGCTCCCGTCGAGGCGGCGCCGCGGCCATGAGGGTCAGGTGCGGGTCCAGTCGGGCTGGATGAGGCCGGCGACCCGCACCTCCCGCCCCAGCAGCACCACCTCGCGGAACTGCCAGAGCATCGCCCCGGTCGGCGCGTGCACGACCCAGTCGGGCCCCAGGCGCATCTGGAGCAGGCGCCCGCCGTCCAGTTGGGGGACCCAGCGGGGGGTGTCGTCCGCGGCCAGCCTCCGCAACGTCACCAGGTGGATCGAGTGCACCTCGTCCGGGTCGGGTCGCAGGGGGCCTGGGGAGTCCAACGCCACGACAACGGGCGTGATGGCGAACCCGGACGTGGCCGGGAAGTCGTCCAGCCTGCCTAGGACGTCCTCAGGCTCCGCTTCCAGGCCGACCTCCTCGCGCAGCTCCCGCAACGCCGCCTCGACCGGGGTCTCGCCCGCGTCCACACCTCCTCCCGGCAGGCCCCACTGACCCGCGTTCCGCCCCCGGTAGGCGCGCCTGATGAGCACCACCGACAGAGCGCCGTCGTGCTCCAGCACGCACACCACCACCCCGGCGCGCCGCAGCCCGGGGGAGTCGGGGACCGTCGTGTGGGAGAAGCCCCGCAGCCGTGGCGCGGCGCTCTCCCGGAAGGCCGTCAGGTCGCCGAGTGGATCGCTCATGTCCCGATCGTGCCAGGCGACTCGTGCCGGGCGACAGGCCGGATGATAGGCCGGGCGACAGGGCGGGCGCCGCCGTGATCGTGTCGCATTCCTCCAAGAAAACGTCGGTGCCGCCGTCTAACGTGGTGACGCCTGTTCGGAAGGAGACCTCGATGACGATGCGCACGCTGATGGTGCCCGCCGCCGAGGCGGCCGCCCGCGTCATGCGGGCCGTGCCCGCCGACCGGCTGGACGCGCCGACGCCCTGCCCGGACTGGGACGTCCGGGCGCTGGTCAACCACATGATCTTCTGGAGCGGACGGGCCGAGGGCGCCGCGCACAAGCTGCCGCCCCCCGCCGAGCCCGGCCCGGACCACGACTTCACCGCCGACGGCGACTGGGCCGAGATGTACGCCGCTCACGTCCACAAGGCCGCCGAGGCGTGGTCGGAACCGGCCGCGTGGGAGGGCACGACCAACCTCACCGGCCAGGGCGACATGCCCGCGACGTTCGTCGGTGGCATCGTGTTCGTCGAGTGCGTGCTGCACGGCTGGGACCTGGCCGCCGCCACCGGGCAGCGCACCGCCTTCCGCGACGACGTGGTCCGCGCCGCCTACGAGCACATCGAGCGCACGGCGGACACCGGCCGCAAGTACGGGGCGTTCGGCCCGGAGGTCGCGGTCCCCGGCACGGCCCCGCTGTTCGACCGGCTGCTCGGCCTGACCGGACGCGATCCGCACTGGGAACCGCGGCGGTCGTAACGGCGGGCTGTGCTCGAGT
Source organism: Actinomadura sp. NPDC047616 (assembly GCF_040642915.1). Lineage (NCBI taxonomy): Bacteria > Bacillati > Actinomycetota > Actinomycetes > Streptosporangiales > Thermomonosporaceae > Actinomadura > Actinomadura sp. NPDC047616. Next base: position 23,312 of record NZ_JBEYTB010000002.1, on the reverse strand, counting down.
CGGCGGCGCGCCGCGGCCCCACTAGGCTTGGAGGCATGTCTTCCGCCTCTTCGATCCGTGTTCGTTTCGCACCGTCGCCCACCGGCATGTTCCACGTGGGCGGGGCCCGCTCCGCACTGTTCAACTGGGTGATGGCCAAACAGTCGGGCGGGACGCTGGTGCTGCGGATCGAGGACACCGACGCCTCCCGCAACAAGCCCGAGTGGACCGAGGGCATCATCCGCGCCCTGGCCTGGCTGGGCATCGACGGCGAGGAGTACGAGGGCCCCTACTTCCAGTCCGCCAACGCCGACAGGCACCGCGAGGCGGCCACCCGGCTGCGCGAGCAGGGCCGGGCGTACTACTGCGACTGCACCCGCGAGGACGTCGTCGCCCGCGCCGACGGCCAGTCCCGGGGCTACGACGGGTACTGCCGCGACCGCGGACTGGAGCCGGGGCCGGGACGGGCGCTGCGGTTCCGCACGCCCGACGAGGGCCAGACCGCCGTCGTCGACCTGCTGCGCGGCAAGCCCGAGTTCGACAACGCCGTGCTGGAGGACTTCGTCATCGCCCGCGGCGACGGGTCGGTGACGTTCCTGCTGGCCAACGCCGTCGACGACATCAGCCAGGGCATCACCCACGTGGTGCGCGGTGAGGAGCACCTGCCCAACGCCCCCAAGCAGCAGCTGCTGTGGGAGGCGCTGGGCGCCGAGCCGCCGGTGTGGGCGCACGTCCCGGTGATCGTCAACGAGAAGCGGCAGAAGCTGTCCAAGCGGCGCGACAAGGTCGCCCTGGAGGACTACCGCGCCGAGGGCTACCTGGCCGAGGCGATGCGCAACTACCTGATGCTGCTGGGCTGGGCGCCGTCGGGCGACCGCGAGATCGTCCCCTGGGACGAGATCGTCGAGGAGTTCCGGATCGAGGACGTCAACACCTCCCCGGCGTTCTTCGACGTCAAGAAGCTGCGCGCGTTCAACGGCGAGTACATCCGCGCGCTGTCGGCCGACGAGTTCGCCGCCGCGTGCCTGCCGTTCCTGGAGGACGCCCCGTTCGAGGTCGACCCGGCGGTGTTCGCCGAGCTCGCGCCGCTGGCCCAGACCCGGGTGGGGGTCCTGGCGGAGATCGTGCCCATGGTCGACTTCGCGTTCCTGGACGAGCCGGCGTTCGACGAGGCGTCCTGGACCAAGGCGATGAAGAAGGGCCCGGCCGCCGAGATCCTGGCCGCCGCCGAGGAGGCCTACCGCGACGCGCCCTGGGAGACCGACGAGCTCAAGACCCGCCTGGAGCAGGTCGGCGCGGCGCACGGCCTCAAGCTCGGCAAGGCGCAGGCGCCCGTCCGCGTCGCCGTCACCGGTCGCACCGTGGGCCTGCCGCTGTTCGAGTCCCTGGAGATCCTCGGCCGCGAGCGCACCCTCGCCCGCATCGCCGCCGCCCGCGCCCGCCTCGCCGCCGAGTCCGGCTCGTAGCCCCGGCGCCCGGCGTCCCGGCGGGAGGGCCCAGCCCGCCCGCCGGTCGCGCATGCCTGCCCCATGGCATCACGACCGCAGCCGCCGCCGTGATCTCCTGTCGGGTCAGCGGAAGGTGATCGAGCCCGGGTAGTGGCCGGACGCGCAGACGAAGTTGAGCCGTCCGGCCCTGGGGGCGCCCAGGTCGACACGGGTGTCGCCGTTGACGGGCAGCACGATGTCCACGTCGCGGGAGGGGATGGTGAAGGCGCGGGTGTGACCGCGCGTGTCGGCGGTGCGCAGGACGAGCACGGTGGGCACCCCGGCGCGTGCCGCCACCACGGCGGGGCGGTAGCCGCGGTCGAGCGCCCATATGGTGACGATCTGCCTGCCGGAGGCGTCCACGTGCACCGCTGACGCGTCCGCCACGGCCGTGTCACCGCCCCCGCCCGCGGGCATCCAGCCGCCCAGGCGCAGCCCGGACAGCAGCGTCCAGCCCGCGACGGCCAGCAGCGCCACCGCCACCAGGGGCGTCAGGCGCCCGCGCAGGCGGCCGAGCGCGACGCCCACCAGGCCGAACACCGGCGCGCCGCCGATCACGAACCCGGCCATCACGGCGGCGCCGCCGACGGGGGAGCGGGACGCGACCGCCATCAGCTCGGCCGACAGGGTCAGGCCGCAGGGCAGCAGCACGGTGGCCGCCCCCAGCGCCGCAGGCCGCCATCGCGACCCGCCTCCAGGGCGCCGCGTCGACGGCGCGGACCCGTCCGGCCGCGCGGCGGTGCCCGGGGAGCCCGCGGCGTGACAGGACGGCCTGTCCACCTCGGCGGACGCGGCGCCGGCCGCAGGGGCGTGGCACGTGTCGCCGTGACGGGGGAGGAGGCGCCGTACCGGGCGGACTCCGAGCAGGTCGAGGGCGAACAGCAGCAGCGCCACCGCCGCCAGGGCCAGCAGGGCGCCGCGTACGCGGGGGCCGGGCTGGACCGCGCCGCCGACCATGCCCAGGACGGCCCCCAGACAGGTGTGGGCGCCGAGCCGGGCGGTCAGGAACGCGGCCACGGGCCCGGACGGCCGTTCGGTGTCGCGTATCGCACCCGTCAGCAGGCCGAGCTGCACGGCCGCGCAGGTGGTGACGCCCGCCAGCAGGCCGGTGGCGGCGCCGGCGGCGAAGAGCGCGGGAGCGTCCATGGGCATCTCCTCCCGCAGCCGTACCGTCCCCGGCACCGGCCGTCGCCAAGCCTGGCCCGGAGGGCACCTGTCAGTGGCGGGAAGGACAGGAAACGCGCGCCACCGCCGCGGAGCCCAGTGTCCGCCCGGGGATCGGCCCAGGAAAGGCCTGGTGGGCGGCCTAGGGAGCGGTCTCCCCGGGGGCGTCGAGGACGGAGCGCAGATCGGCGAAACGGCGTTCGAGTTCGGTGAACTCGGCCCGCATGTTCTGCGGCAGGCGCTTGCCCACGACCTCCAGCTGGTCCTGGACGGCCGTGAGCCGTCCGGCGAGGCCCTCGCGACGGGCCCGCAGCAGGTCGGCCTGGTCGCGCAGCATCGCGGCCTGCTCGCGCAGCAACGCCGTCTGCTCGCGCAGCTGCTTGTTCTTGTTGTGCAGCTCCACGAACACCGACACCTTGGCGCGCAGCACCCACGGGTCGAACGGCTTGGAGATGAAGTCCACCGCCCCGGCGGCGTAGCCGCGGAAGGCGTAGTCGGGGTCGCTGTCGACGGCGGTGAGGAAGATGATCGGCACGTCGCGGGTCTTCTTGCGGCGCTTGATGTCGCGGGCGGTCTCGAAGCCGTCCATGCCGGGCATCACCACGTCCAGCAGGATCACCGCGTACTCGTCGGTCAGCAGCGCCTTGAGCGCCTCCTCGCCGGAGCGGGCCCGCACCAGGTCCTGGTCGAGGGAGCTGAGGATGGCCTCGAGCGCGATCAGGTTCTCCTCGCGGTCGTCCACGAGCAGGATCTTCGCCTTGTCGTCCACGCGTGGCCTCTCTCCTCGATCCGATCCCCCGGCCGGGCCGCGGCGCCCCGGTCACGGCGCCGGCCGCCGGCGCGTGCCCCGCCCCGCCGCGCCCGGCCGCCGCCCCGATCATCCCACGGGTCCCCGCGCCCCTCAGCGGACATGTTCTCGAACGGGTCAGCGAACCACCGACGGCTGCAGCCAGCGCCGCATCACGTCCAGCAGCCGGTCGACGTCCACGGGCTTGGGAACGTAGTCCGAGGCGCCCGCGGCCAGGCTCTTCTCCCGGTCGCCCTTCATCACCTTCGCCGTGATCACGATGATCGGCAGTTCGGCGAACTGCGGCATCTCCCGGATCGCGGCGGTGGTGGCGTAGCCGTCCAGTCCGGGCATCATCACGTCCATCAGCACCAGCGCCACGTCCGGGTTGCGGTGCAGCAGGTCGATGCCCGCCTGCCCGTCCTCGGCGTACAGCACCTCCATGCCGTAGCCCTCCAGGACGCTGGTCAGCGCGAACACGTTGCGCACGTCGTCGTCGACGATCAGCACCTTGCGGCCCGACAGCGCGGTGTCCAGGAAGTCGGCGGGCGGCTCGGGCAGCACCCCGTTCAGCGGGCCCTCGTCGCCGGCGCTCTCACGGGCGGGGACGTCGTCGCCGCGGCCGGACGGCACGGCCTCCAGCGGCGCTGACGCGGCGGACGGCGCGGCCGCTCCCGCCGCCTGGACGGTGCGGACGGCCGGTGCCGCCGCGCCCTGCTCCTCGGGCGCGGGCCGCCGCCGGTCGTCCTGCGCGGGGAACTGGACGGGCAGGTAGAGGGTGAACACGCTGCCGCGGCCCACCTCGCTCTCCACGTGGATCTCCCCGCCCAGCAGCCGGGCGATGTTGCGGCTGATCGACAGGCCCAGCCCGGTGCCGCCGTAGCGGCGGCTGGTGGTGCCGTCGGCCTGCTGGAACGCCTCGAAGATCGCCTGCAGCTTGTCCTGGCTCACCCCGATCCCGGTGTCGATCACGCGGAACGCCAGCACGTCGGGAGTGTTCCACAGCGCCGGGACGGTGAAGTCCATGTCGCCGGCCCGTTCCACGCGCAGCCGCACCTCGCCCTCGGCGGTGAACTTCACCGCGTTGGACAGCAGGTTGCGCAGCACCTGCTGCAGCCGCTGCTCGTCGGTGTACAGCGTCGCCGGGACGTCCGGGGCGATCTCCACGCCGAACCGCAGGCCCTTGTCCTGCGACAGCGGGCGGAACGTCGCCTCGACGTAGTCGACCAGCGCGGACACGCCGAGCTCCTGCAGGTGCACCTCCATCTTCCCGGCCTCGACCTTGGCCAGGTCCAGGATGTCGTTGATCAGCTCCAGCAGGTCGGTGCCGGAGTCGTGGATGGTGCGGGCGAACTCGACCTGCTTGTCGGTCAGGTTCCCCTCGGCGTTCTCGGTCAGCAGCTTGGCCAGCACCAGCAGGCTGTTGAGCGGGGTGCGCAGCTCGTGCGACATGTTCGCCAGGAACTCCGACTTGTACCGCGAGGAGATCGCCAGCTGCTCGGCGCGTTCCTCCAGGGTCCGCCGGGCCTGCTCGATCTGGTAGTTCTGGATCTCGATCGCGCGGTTCTGCTGGGCCAGCAGCGCCGCCTTCTCCTCCAGCTCGGTGTTGGAGTGGCGCAGCTCGCCCTGCTGGCGCTGCAGCTCGTCGGACCGTTCCTGGAGCTCCTGCGCCAGCCGCTGGGACTCGGCCAGCAGCGCCTCGGTGCGGGTGTTGGCGCGGATGGCGTTCAGCGTCACCCCGATCGTCTCGATCAGCTGGTCGAAGAACGCCAGGTGCACGTCGGTGAACCGGCCGAACGAGGCCAGCTCGATCGCGCCGAGCACGGTGTCCTCGAACACGATCGGCAGCACGATGATGTTGACCGGGGCGGCCTCGCCCAGCCCCGTGCCGATCTTGACGTAGCCGGGCGGCGCGTCGGTGAGCAGCACCGTGCGGCGCTCCCGCGCGGCCTGCCCGACCAGGCCCTCGCCGTTGGCGAACCGCACCGTGCCGATCCGGTCGCGGCGGATCCCGTACCCGGCGATCAGCACCAGCCCGGCGTCGTCGGCGTCCGCGCCGTCCGGCCGGTCCTCGGGGTCCTCGGCCAGGTAGAACGCGCCGTACTGGGCGCTGGCGGTCGGGGTCAGCTCACTCATGATCAGCTCGGCGACCTGCATGAGGTCGCGGTGGCCCTGCATGAGCCCGCCGATGCGCGCCAGGTTGGTCTTCAGCCAGTCCTGCTCCTGGTTGGCGCGGGTGGTCTCGCGCAGCGTGGCGACCATCAGGTTGACGTTGTCCTTGAGCTCGGCCACCTCGCCGCGCGCCTCCACGGTGATGGAGCGGGTCAGGTCGCCGCGCGCCACCGCCCGGGCCACCTCGCCGATCGCCCGCACCTGCGTGGTCAGGTTGCTGGCCAGCTCGTTGACGCTCTCGGTGAGCCGCTTCCAGGTGCCCGACACGCCCTCGACCTCGGCCTGCCCGCCCAGGCGGCCCTCCGTGCCGACCTCCCGGGCGACCCGGGTCACCTCGGAGGCGAACGACGACAGCGTGTCGACCATGGTGTTCAGCGTGGTCTTCAGCTCCAGGAGCTCGCCCTGGGCGTCGACGTCGATGCGGCGGGTCAGGTCGCCGTGCGCCACCGCCGTGGCGACCTGCGCGATGTTGCGGACCTGGGTGGTCAGGTTGGACGCCATCCCGTTGACGTTGTCGGTCAGGTCCTTCCACATGCCGCCCGCGCCCGGCACGATCGCCTGGCCGCCCAGGCGGCCCTCCGTACCGACCTCGCGCGCGACGCGGGTGACCTCGTCGGCGAACGCCGACAGGATGTCGACCATCGTGTTGATGGTCTCCTTGAGCTGCAGGATCTCGCCCTGCGCGTCCACGGTGATCTTGCGGGTGAGGTCGCCCTGCGCGACGGCGGTGGTCACCTGCGCGATGTTGCGCACCTGCGTGGTCAGGTTCCCGGCCATCGAGTTGACGTTGTCGGTGAGGTCCTTCCAGACCCCGCTGACCCCGTGCACCCGCGCCTGGCCGCCCAGGCGGCCCTCGGTGCCGACCTCGCGGGCGACCCGGGTCACCTCGTCGGCGAACGCCGACAGCGTGTCCACCATCGTGTTGACGGTGTCCTTGACCTCGAGGATCTCGCCCTGCGCGTCGACGGTGATCTTCTTGGTCAGGTCGCCCTGCGCGACGGCCGTCGTCACCTGGGCGATGTTGCGGACCTGGTACGTCAGGTTGGACGCCATGCCGTTGACGTTCGCCGTCAGGTCCTTCCACACGCCGCTCACGCCCGGCACCCGGGCCTGGCCGCCCAGCCGTCCCTCGGTGCCGACCTCGCGGGCGACGCGGGTGACCTCGTCGGCGAACGCCGACAGGGTGTCGACCATCTGGTTGACCGTCAGCTTGAGCTGCAGGATCTCGCCCTGCGCGTCCACCGTGATCTTCTTGCCCAGGTCGCCCTCGGCCACCGCCGTGGTGACCTGGGCGATGTTGCGCACCTGCGAGGTCAGGTTGTTGGCCATGGCGTTGACGTTGTCGGTCAGGTCCTTCCAGACCCCGCTGACGCCCCGCACGTTGGCCTGCCCGCCCAGCTGCCCCTCGGTGCCGACCTCGCGGGCCACCCGGGTCACCTCGTCGGCGAACGCCGACAGCTGGTCGACCATGGTGTTCACGGTGAGCTTCAGCTCCTGCAGCTCACCGGTGGCCTCCACCGTGACCTTGCGGGTCAGGTCGCCCTTGGCGACCGCCGTGGTCACCTCGGCGATGTCACGGACCTGCGAGGTCAGCCGGTCGGCCATCAGGTTCACCGCCGCGGTGACGTCCCGCCAGCGGCCGGTCATGCCGCGCGCCGAGGCCTTGCCGCCCAGCCGTCCCTCGGTGCCGACCTCCCGGGCGAACTGGGTGACCTCCCAGGTGAACTGGTCCAGCAGCTCCACCATCGAGTTGGCCGACCGGGCCATGCGCAGCAGCTCCCCGCGCATCGGGCGCCCGCCGACCCGCAGCTCCACGCGCTGGTTCAGGTCGCCCGCCGCCACCGCCTCCACCACCTTGTGGATGCCGGTGGCCAGGTCGGTGAGCTTGTCGATGATCGCGTTGGCGTCCTCGACCGCGCTGCCCCAGGTGCCCTTGAGCGCCCCGGGCCGCAGCCGCCCGCGCAGCTGCCCCTCCCGGCCGATCTCGCGCCGCACCCGCGACAGGCCGGAGGCGATGTGCTCGCCGTTCTCGCGGATCTCCTCCAGGATCGCCGCGGCCTGCGCCACGGCGCCCTCACCCGGCACGTCCAGCTCGTTGCGGAGCTTGCCGTCCCGCACCGCCGCCAGCGCTTTCAGCAGGGGTGCCAGGTCGGCGTCGCTGTAGCGCGGGGTGGTGTCGTGAGACCCGTTGCGATGGCTCAGCGAACGGGGAGCGGTTCGGGGCATGCTGTTTCATCCTCCTGGCCCGCGATATGGGTACCCGGGAACGACGGACACCTTCTGGCGTGGCCGCACCTGTACTTTACGTTCCGCACCGCCGGTATCGCCGCCAAGAACGCACGGCCAGGCGCGGATCGGGCCCGGTAGCCGGTCCGGACAGGGGTATGACACGACGCGGCGGGGGCTGCCTCGTAGTCTTCGTGTTACGGTCTGTCGTGTTGTGGCGGCCTGGCCGCTTCCGTCCGCCGGGCCGGGATATGTCCCGGAAGTCCCCCCGCTCCCCGGCGGCCCGGGTGCCGCGGCCGGGCCCCGCCGTCGGGACCGCCGGTCCGGATCCCGCCGGTGGCGGGACCTCTCCTGGCCGGACGGCGAACCCGTCTGTCACGATAGCCGGGCCCCGTGAAAGCTCGAAGTGAGGAACGACTGTTGGATCGGCAGACGGCGGCGGCGCACACGGCGCGACCGGCCTCGGCGCAGACGGTGTCGGCCACCTTCCCCTGTGCCGCCACGTCCGTGGCGGAGGCCCGGCGGTTCGTCCGCCGGGTGCTGACCGGCTGGCACATGGACCAGGCCGTCGACGACGCCGTGCTCGCCACCAGTGAGCTGGCCACCAACGCCGTCGCCTACGCGGGCACCTCGTTCGAGGTGGTCTGCCATCTCACCGACGGCGAGATCCAGATCGAGGTACGCGACCGCCACCCCACCCGCGTCATCGAGATGCCCGGCATGGAGGCCTCCAGCGGCCGTGGCCTGCCGTCGATCGCGGCCCTGTCGGCGTCCTGGGGCGTCACCTACGACCGGCGCAGCAAGGGCGTGTGGTTCCGCCTGCCCCGCGCCGGCGACGAGACCGACACCGGCCCCGACCCCGAGGACGCCGCCACCACGACCGCTGCGACGGCCGGCACCGCCGAGCCGTCCGGCGGCATCGGCGTCCGCGACGACGCCGGCGTCCGCCCCGGAGGCCGGGCCGCCGCGCGCCCCGGCGCACGTCCCGGCGGGCGGGGCGCCGCCCGGTCCGGCGCCGCACGCCCCTCCGGGCGCCTCGGCGGCGACGCCGCGCGCGACGAGAACGACCCCGCCGCCATGGCCGTGGCCAGCGACCGGCTGTTGCGCTCGCCCTCGGCCAAGGAGTCGCTGCAGGAGGCCGTCGGCACCGTCCGCGACGTGCTGGACGCCGACGGCGCCGCCGTCCTGCTCGCCGAACGCGACGGGCGGCTGGTGCTGGGCGCCGCGTCCGGCCTGCCCACCGAGGCCCCGGTGGAGGAGCTGTCGGTGGTCGGCCTGGGCCCCGGCGCCCGCGGCGGCGCCCCCTGGGTGGCCGCCGACGAGACCGACCCGGTCGCCGCCGCCCTGCGCGCCCGCTCCCTGGCCGCCGCGCCGCTGCTGTCCCAGGGCCGCCTGACCGGCCTGGTCGTCGCCGTGGCGTCCGCCCCCGGCCGGTTCGCCGAGGGCGACGCCGCCCGCCTCGGCCGGCTCGCCGAGGAGATGTCGCTGTCGCTGGAGAAGGCCCGCATCGGCGAGCTGGAACGCTCGTGGCGCGGCTGGCTCAGCTTCGTCGCCGAGGCCAGCGACCTGCTCGCCGGCACCCTCGACCAGGAACGCACCATGGCGCTGGTCGCCCAGCTGGTCGTGCCGCGGCTGGCCACCTGGTGCGCCGTCTACACCGTCGCCGACACCGACGGCGACCGCGACCGCCTCGCCTACGTCTGGCACGCCGACGAGACCCACGCCGACGGGCTGCGCGAGCTGCTCGCCCACGCCGACCTCGCCCCGCCGATGGACGCCCCCGGCCCCTGGAGCGGTTTCGGCGCCGCCCCGAGGGAGGTCCGCGCCGCCGCCGGAAGCACCGCCCACGACCAGGCGTACGCGTTCCCGCTGATCGCCCGGGGCCGCCGCATCGGCACCATCGTGATCGGCCGCCCGCCCGGCGAGCGCTTCCCGCGCAGCGCCATCGAGCTGGCCGAGGAGCTCAGCCGCCGCGCGGCCCTGGCCATCGACAACGCCCGCCTCTACTCGGCCCAGACCGCCATGAGCAGCGCCCTGCAGCGCAGCCTGCTGCCGCCCGGCGTCCCGGAGATCCCGGGCCTGGAGGTCGCCGTGGTGTACGAGCCGGCGGGCGAGGGCAGCGAGGTCGGCGGCGACTTCTACGACGTGTTCGAATGCCCCGAGCCGTCCGCCGGGCCCGCCGCCGCCCACCGCTGGCGCTTCGCCATCGGCGACGTGTGCGGCACCGGCCCGCAGGCCGCCGCCGTCACCGGCCTGGCCCGGCACGCCCTGCGCATCCTGGCCGCCGAGGACATGTCCGTGCCCGACGTGCTGGCCCGCCTCAACCGGCTGATCCTCGGCGAGGGCGAACGCGGCCGCCTGCTGACCCTGCTGCACGGCGAGATCACCCCGCGGCCCCGCCGGGACGGCGTGTCGATCACCCTGACCAGTGCCGGCCATCCGCCGCCGCTGATCCTGGACCCGGACGGCACCGTCCGCGAGGCCGCCGGCCCGCAGCCGCTGCTGGGCGTGTTCGACGGCGTCGAGTTCCACACCGACACCATCGGCCTGCGGCGCGGGCAGGTGCTGCTGTGCGTGACCGACGGCGTCACCGAGCGGCGCTCCGGCGCCCGGCTGCTGGGCGACGGACAGGGCCTGGAACGGCTGCTGTCGGGCTGCACCGGCCTGAGCGCCGGCGCCGTCGCCGCCCGCATCCAGCGGGCCGTGCGCGACTTCGGGCCCGAGCCGTCCAACGACGACGTCGCGCTCATCGTCCTGCGGGCGTCATGAGCCGTCCGGCCAAGGGCGCCCCCGCGGTGGCGTCATCAGCACTCGCAATCGGTAAGGTGGGGTGACGTGGGGCTGGCCTTGCATACGACGCGACACGACGGCCGCGCGACGATCGCCGCGCGTGGCTCCATCGACCTGCACTCCTCCGAGGAACTCAGAGAACGGCTCACCGAGCTGGTCGACGCGGGGGAGCGGGAAGTCGTGGTCGACCTCACCGCCGTCGACTTCTGCGACTCCTCCGGCCTGAACGTGCTCGTGCGCGCCTACAAGCACGCCCGCGCCCAGAACGCCACCCTGATGGTGACGGGCGCCTACGGGCGCGTCGAGAACGTGCTGCGCACCACCGGGCTCGACCGCTTCCTGATGGCGGGCGCCACGGGCGGCGGCGAGGGCTCCGAGGGCCGGGCGTGATGCGCGGCGACGACGACACAGACACATGGACCCCCGCCCCGTGGACCCCCGACCCATGGACCCTCGCCCCGTGGACGCCCGACCGGCGGCCGACCCCGCGAACCCCCCGGCGGCCACCGCGATGACCGAGACGACGCTGCGCGCCGCCCCCCAGACCGAGGCCGTCGAGTACGCCCGCCGCCTCGCCACCCGCACCATGCGCACCTGGGCCCTCATGGACCGCGAGGAACTGGTCACCGCGATCGTCGCCGAACTGGTCGCCAACGCCGTCCGGCACGCCGGCACCGCCCTCGAACTGCGCCTGCAGCGCGACGAGAACCGGGTCCGGGTGGAGGTCCGCGACCGCGCCACGCAGATGCCGCGCCTGACCGTCCCCGGCCCGCTGGACGAGTCGCACCGGGGCCTGTTCATCGTCGACCGCTTCGCCACCGCCTGGGGCGCCGAGCCCGTGTCCGGCGGCAAGGTCGTCTGGGCCGAGGTCGCCATCTGACCCCGGCCCCCGCGCGCCCGGCTAGCCCGTCGGCGTGACCCGGAGGGTCACTGGGTCTCCCGGTACAGCTCGGCGACCATGAACGCCAGGTCGAGGGACTGGCCGCGGTTGAGCCGCGGGTCGCAGGCCGTCTCGTACCGCTGGTGCAGGTCGTCCTCGACGATCTCGTGGCCGCCGCCCACGCACTCGGTGACGTCGTCGCCGGTGAACTCGATGTGGATGCCGCCGGGGTGGGTGCCGAGCGCCCGGTGCACCTCGAAGAACCCGGTGACCTCGTCCAGCACGTCGTCGAACCGGCGGGTCTTGTGCCCGCTGGGCGCCTCGAAGGTGTTGCCGTGCATCGGGTCGCAGATCCAGGCCACCGGGGACCCGCTGCCGTGCACCTTCTCGATCAGCGGCGGCAGCGCGTCGCGGATCTTCTCGGCGCCCATCCGGGTGATGAACGTCAGCCTGCCCGGCTCGCCCTCGGGGTTGAGCCGCTCCATCAGGGCCAGCGCGTCGTCGGCGGTGGTCGTCGGGCCCAGCTTCACCCCGATCGGGTTGCGGATGTGCCGCAGGAACTCCACGTGGGCGCCGTCGAGCTGCCGGGTCCGCTCACCGATCCACACCATGTGCGCCGACACGTCGTAGGGGCGCCCGCTGCGGCTGTCGATACGGGTCAGCGCCCGCTCGTACTCCAGCAGCAGCGCCTCGTGGCTGGAGTAGAACTCCACGCCGTGGAACTCCTCGGGATCGGCCCCGCACGCCTTCATGAACGCCAGCGCCCGGTCGATCTCACCGGCGAGCCGCTCGTACCGGCGCCCGGCCGGGCTGCCCGCCACGAAGTCCTGGTTCCAGGCGTGCACCTGCCGCAGGTCGGCGTACCCGCCCGTGGTGAACGCCCGGCACAGGTTCAGCGTGACGGCCGAGCAGTAGTAGGCCTGCAGCAGCCGCCGGGGGTCGTTGCGCCGCGCCTGCGGGGTGAACTCGAAGCCGTTGACGGCGTCTCCCCGGTAGGCGGGCAGCTCCACCCCGTCGCGCACCTCGGCCGGCTTGGACCGCGGCTTGGCGAACTGCCCGGCCATCCGTCCGATCTTCACCACCGGCACCCGGCCGGCGTAGGTGAGCACGACGGCCATCTGCAGCAGGGTCTTGAGCTTGTTTCGGACGGCGTCGGCCGTGGAACCCGAGAAGGTCTCGGCGCAGTCGCCGCCCTGCAGGACGAACGCCTCGCCCCGGGCGACCGCCGCCAGGCTCTCCTTGAGCTGATCGCACTCGCCCGCGAACACCAGCGGCGGCTGCTTGGCCAGCTCCTCGACCACCGTGCGCAGCTCGGCCTCGTCGTCCCATTCGGGCTGTTGCAGTGCCGGGAGGGCGCGCCAGGCGTCGAGCTCCCCCGTGACGCTAGATGTACTCACGGGCATCAAGGCTATGGCACTCCGGCAGGCCCGGCATGACGTCCACGACGTAGAAAACCGGAAAACTTCCGGACGCCGCCCAAGCCGCGGCCTTGCGGGAGGGTAAAAAACGGAAGATCGTCCCGGCCGGGCGGACGTGGAGCCCACCGGAGAGCGGTCCGCCCGGCCGTCGCGTTCACACCGCGTTACGGGATGTCACGCCGCCTTGCTGCCGGCGGTGGCCGCGCGGACGGCCGCCGCGGCGACCTTGCGCTCCGGCACGCCCTGCGGGGCCGGCGTCGCCGCGGCCTGGACGGCCGCCGCACGCGCGGGCCCGCGCTGCCCGGTCAGGTCCGCCTCGACGGCCATCTGCCGCAGCCGCCGCAGGGACCGGTCGGTGATCTGCCGCACCCGGTTGTGGCTCAGGCCGTACCGGGCGCCGATCTGCGCGTACGACAGCGGCTGGCCGTTGTCCATGCCGAACCGGGCCCGCAGGATCGCCGACTCGCGCTCGGGCAGCCGCTCCAGCAGGCGGCCCAGGCCCTCGGTCTCGTCCAGCGCCAGGATCTCGGCCTCCGGCGTCACCCCGTCGGGATCCTCCAGCAGGTCGCCCATGGCGGTCTCGCCCGCGTCGTCGACCGTGGCGTCCAGGCTGGCGGGATCGCGGCGCCAGCTCAGCAGCTCGTCGACGTGCTCGGGCTCGGCACCCACGGCCTCGGCCAGCTCCTCGCGCGTGGGATCGCGGCCCAGGTCGCGGCCCAGCTGGCGCTCGGCCCGCCGCAGCCGCGACAGCTCCTCCTCCACGTGCACCGGCAGCCGGATCGTCCGGGCGGTGTGGCTGAGGCCACGCCCGATGGCCTGCCGGATCCACCAGGTCGCGTACGTGGAGAACTTGAAGCCGCGCCGGTAGTCGAACTTCTCCACCGCGCGCATCAGCCCCAGGTTGCCCTCCTGGATGAGGTCGATGAGGGGCAGCGCGTCGGTGGGGTACTTGCGGGCGATCGAGACCACCAGGCGCAGGTTGGCCTCGACGAAGCGCTGCTTGGCGCGCAGCCCGGCCTCGACGAGTTCCTGCAGCTCCTCGCGGGTGGTCCCGTCGGGGATCGGGCCCTCCTCCAGGAGCTGTTCGGCGTACAGGCCCCCCTCGATCGCCTTGGCCAGGTCGACCTCCTCCTCCGCGTCCAGCAGGGGGGTTCGGCCGATCCGGTCGAGGTACGCCCCGACGAGGTCCTTGTCGAGGGCGTCGATCCTGTCGCCCTTGCTACGGGTTGCAGCCATCCTGACCCTTCTCCGGTGCGATCTCCCTAGAAGGAGAACGCCAATTACCGCTCTGTGATTCCCACGTCGGGAATACTGCGGGGCTGTCCACCGCTACCCAGGCTGATACCCCGACCGAGGAGAAACCGACATGGCGACGGTCACACTGACCGCTGACAACTTCGACGACGTGGCCCAGAGCGACGGGATCGTGCTGGTCGACTTCTGGGCGGCCTGGTGCGGCCCGTGCCGGCGCTTCGCCCCGGTCTTCGAGAAGGCCGCCGAGAAGCACTCCGACATCGTGTTCGGCAAGGTCGACACCGAGGACCAGCCCGAGCTGTCGGAGCGCTTCGGCATCAGCTCGATCCCCACCCTCATGGCGATCCGCGACGGCGTGATCGTGTTCGCCGAGCCCGGCGCCCTGCCGGACGCGGTGCTGGAGAACGTGATCGAGCAGGTCCGCGGCCTGGACATGGAGGACGTGCGGCGTCGCCTGAAGTCCTGACGGACCTCACGGCCCGGGCCCTGCCCAGGGCCTGGTGAGGTTCGTGTACGCCTTGGGTTCGGGTTCGGTGGCGCGGACTGGACGGATCCGCTCGGCGGGAGTCGGATGGAGGCACGACCGTCCGGCGACCGTCAGGGAGGAGAGCCGGTGATGCCCGCGCCACTGCTGCCCCGGCCTCGGATGCTGCCCTGGCCTCGGGCGGTGCTGCGCCGGGTCGCCCGGTACGGCCCGCTCGCCCGTCTCCTTCAGGCCGGCCGTCCCATACGGGCTGAGGACTACGTCCAGGACGGCCGGTACATCATCCGTGCCGACCTGCCCGGCGTCGACCCGTCCCGGGACGTCCGCGTGTCCGTACACGACCGCACCCTGGAGATCAGGGCCGTCCGGCGGGCCGACCTGAGGAACCGGAACCACACCGAGATCCCCTACGGTCTGCTGCGCAGGGTCGTGACGCTGCCCCACGGCGCCGACGGCGACACCCTCACGACCCACTACGCCGACGGCGTCCTGGAGATCGCCCTCGCCGTCCCCGGCAACCGGCCGCGCCGCTGACCCGGCGCCCCTGGGCGTGGTAGACCATGGACACGTGTTGGCTGATGTGGTCGAACGTCTGGCGTGCCCGATATGCGGGGAACCGCTGCTCCTCGAAGACAAGGCGCTGCGCTGCGCACGAGGACACGCGTTCGACATCGCCCGCCAGGGCTATGCGAATCTGCTGCCCGGCAACGCCCGCCCCGGCACCGCCGACACCCCCGAGATGGTGGGCGCACGCGAGGACTTCCTGGCCACCGGCCATTTCGCCCCCATGGCGGACGCCCTCACCGAGATCGTGACCACCGGACCCGAGACCGGATGCGTCCTCGACGCGGGCGCCGGCACGGGCTACTACCTGAGCGCGGTGCTGAAGCCGCTGGAGCACGCGGTGGGCATCGCGCTGGACCTCTCCAAGTACGCCGCCCGGCGCGCGGCCCGCGCCCATCCGCGGATCGGAGCCGTGGTCGCCGACCTGTGGCGCCCCCTGCCGGTCCGCACCGACTCGGTGGACGCGATCGTCAACGTCTTCGCGCCCCGCAACGCCGCGGAGTTCCAGAGGGTGCTGCGCCCCGGCGGCCTCCTGATCACCGTCACCCCCTCGCCCCGGCATCTCGGCCCCCTCGTCGAAGCCCTCGGCCTGGTGACGGTGGACGAGCAGAAGAACGAACGCGTCGACTCCACGCTCGGCGAGCACTTCACCCTGGAGGCACGGCGCACTCTGGAGTACCAGGCGACCCTCGACCACACGGAGACCGAAGCACTCGTCGGCATGGGCCCCAGCGCCCATCACGTCCCCGCCGACGAACTCCGACGCCGCCTGACCGCCCTCCCCGCGCCGGTCACCACCCCACTCTCCTTCGTGATCTCCACCTTCCGTTCCACCCCGTAGCAGCCTGCACCCCGCACGCGCAGCCCTTCGGCCAGGCTGCTCACGGAAATCCGCGGCAGCGCGGATGGATGCGGGTTCCGCATCGTCGCCGGGGGAGGACCCCAGCGAGCCACTATCGCGGCGACGCCCTCCGGGCCGAGTCAGCATCGGCGGCCCTGAAGAAAGGAGCGAGCGTCTTGCCATGGCTGGCGCCTGGCGCAGCAGGCCAGCCGGATAGGCCGGTTGCTGCCGGGTGCCGGTCATGGCGCCGCTGAGGACGCGGGGCGTGCGTCGGCCAGTGACCGTGCGCGCAAGACCGGGCGTGCGCCGTCACTCGGGCGCCAGCGGGGCGGCGCGCTGCGGCCGTGCAGAGTACGCGACGGGCTTCGGGGCGAAGAACGTTGGGTCGCGTATGGCCGGTGGGGGCGACGCCCCTGTCAGATGCGAGCGGCCGGCCGGGCCCCTGCGGAAGGCGACGACGGGCATCGGCGATCGGCTTTCCACAGAGGCGACCTCACACGCCCATCACCCGCGCGACGGCGGGCGCCGAGCCGGGCGGACGCACCTCATGTTCGCGGGCATGTCTGGTAGGTCGTGCGCCATCGTCCTGGCCGCGAAGCCGACAACGCCTGGGCCCCGGGGGTCAGGAGTCGCGTTGGTCGAGCCAGTTGAGGATCACGCGCATGCCGTCATGCCAGTGCTGTTCGAGGATGGTGGCGGCGGTGGACGGGTCGCCTGTGGCCAGAGCGTCGACGATCTCCACGTGCTGGCGGTCGGCGTCCTCCCGGGAACGGGCCTCGCGCATGTAGGTCAACTCGTAGCGGGAGACGTTGGTCCGGAGGCGCCTGACGAAGGTCATCAGGTGGCCGTTGCCCGACGCCGCCACCAGCGCGCCGTGGGCTTCGGTGTCGAGGCGCCAGCGCCGGACCGGGTCCGTGCAGCGTGCCAGCTCCCCGAAGGTCTCCCGGAGGGCGTCCAGCGTGGCGGGATCCGGGGGACGCGCCGTGCGCACGGCGAGGGCTTCCAACGAGCCGAGGATCGGGTACAGCTCGACGACCTCCCGGCGGACCAGGGGCCGGACCGTGAAGCCGCGGGCCAGCGAGGACGACAGGACTCCCTCGGCCTCCAGCCGCAGCAGGGCCTCACGCACGGGAGTACGGGAGACGTCGAGCGCGCGGCTCAGGGACGCCTCGGTGAGCGCGGCGCCCGGCGGATAGTGCCCGTTGAGGATGAGGTCCACGATGCGGGCGTAGACCGCCTCGCGGAGCGGTTCGGGCCGGGGGATGGGTTGCTGCGCTGGCTCTGCCGGGATCATTGACGATAGGGGCTTTCCTCGCGGTGCCGGCGCTCGAACTCCGAGCGCATGCAGAGCGTATCCAGCGCGGGCATCCGGTCCACGGCGAGGATCCCGTCCAGATGGTCGATCTCATGCTGGAGGAGTTCGGCGAGTTCTCCCTCGGCGCGCATGGCGTGGTGCTCTCCGTCGCGGGACTGCCACGAGACGTCGATCCACGTTGAGCGCTCGGCACGGCCGAAGAACTCGACGGAGAAGCTGAGGCAGGTGTCCCAGGGCTGCCAGGTCTCGGCGGAGCGGTTCGTGATCCGGGGGTTCACCAGCACCCACGGCTCGTCGATGGACATGTAGACGAGCCGGACGGGCGCGCCGATCTGGGGTGCTGCGATGCCGCGTCCGTACGTGGTGCGCCGCACCCAGTCCGCGAGGGTGTCGGCCAGGTCGCCGACGAGGCCGTCGAGCTCCGGCGACTTCGGGTCGATCTCCCGGGCGGGTGTCCGGAGCGCCGGGTCGCCGAGTTGAAGCGTCGGTCTGATCGTCATTCGCCTATCGTATACGATACGCAAATGACCGATCTGTCGCTCGGCAACATCGAAGAGGCCGCTCGCCTCATCGACCCCACGTTCTTGAACACGCCGCAGTTCGTCGACGCCGCCCTGTCCCGCCGCCTCGGCGGCGACACCCTGGTCAAGGTGGAAACGCTGAACCCCATCCGGTCGTTCAAGGGCCGCGGAGCGGACTACTACCTGCGGCGGGTGCCCGGCGGCCGGACGGTGGTCTGCGCGTCGGCCGGCAATTTCGGGCAGGCCATCGCGTACGCGGGCGGTGCGCGCGGGGTGGAGGTCGTCGTGTTCGCGGCGACGAGCGCGAACCCCGCCAAGGTCGCGCGCATGCGGGAACTCGGCGCCGAGGTGATCCTGACCGGTGACGACTTCGACGCCGCGAAGGTCGCCGCCCGCGCCTATGCCGCCGAGGATCCCGCACGGCTGTTCGTCGAGGACGGTGACGAGGCGAGCATCGCCGAGGGCGCCGGCACGATCGGAGTCGAGCTGGCGCCACTGGGCGTCGGGACGTTGCTGGTGCCGGTCGGGAACGGCGCGCTCATCGCCGGCGTCGGCCGCTGGCTGAAGGAGGTCTCGCCGGGCACGAAGATCATCGGCGTCTGCGCGGCCGGGGCGCCCGCGATGGCCGACAGCTGGCGGCAGGGCCGGCCGGTCGCCTCCTCCTCACCCCGGACGGCGGCCGACGGCATCGCCGTGCGCGAGCCCGTCCCCATCGCCGTGGACCGGATGCTGAACTGTGTGGACGCTGTCGTGCTGGTTGACGAGGAGCACATCCGCCGGGCCGTCCGTGTGGTGCGGGACACGCTCGGCCTGCTCGTGGAGCCGGCCGGCGCCGCCGGGATCGCCGCCGCCCTCCAGCACGGGATCTCCGGGGACGGACTGGCGACGATCATCACCGGCGCCAACCTCGCTCCCGACCTCCGCGCCGAGCTCACCGGCACCGGCGGCCGCGCGGATTGACCCGCCACCACCCTCGCCGAGCCCCATCGGCGAACGTTTGTGAGGGGTGTTTCGAGGCCGCGGACCGGCAAGAGGCACGGCGGTCTGCCGAGGAACTGCCCGGCCGAACGGCCCCTCAACAGCGGCCGACACCGCTGGGTGCAGCGATCGGCCTCGGCTGCCGGAGCGACCGGCGAGACCGCTCCCCAGCCTCGCCAGCCACGATGCCCCCGACAGCTCACGCCGTCCGAGCGCCTGCCCGGCCGCCCGCGATGCCGGGTTCGTCCCCGCCCGTGCCCCTTTTGCGGGCGCCTGCGGTGTGCTGGTGGGCGCGCACGATCGTGGAGTCCACCCCCGCTGCGAAACCGGCCGTGGCTCTCTTCACCAGGCACCAGCGGGGACCGGAACGCCTCGCCCTCGATTTCGGGGTGACGCACCGGGGCGGCGGTGAACTCGGCGACGTGCCTGTCGCGCAGCGTCAGGTGGGAGCCGGTGAAGCCTGCTGGGTATGGGCTGGTCCGCACCTGCACGCGCGGCGAACGGCACCTGTCATTCCATCATCTCCCCCCCGCATGGCGCCGTCGTGCTGCCACTGGCCGCCCGCCGCTCGGCCGCGAGCGCGGCCGCATGCGGCGGTTGTGGGTGACGACGACCACGTCACGGTGCCTCGGAAGTCCGACAACGCCTCATCGATCATCGGCCCCGTCCTGGGCGCCGTCTGTCTCGCGGGCGAGTAAAGGCGCAGTGCGCATCGTGTCAGCGAGAGGAAAGCGAAAGGTCGCCGTGTCCTGTTTCACTCAGGTGCGAGGCAGCCCTGTGTGGCACTGGGATCTCGACAAGGAGTTCGGTATGCGAGTGGTGAACGGTATTCGCCGTGCGATCGTAGGCGGTGCGGTGGGAGCGTCCATGTTGATCGCCGGGCAGACGGCCGCGCTCGCCGACGCCCCGGCGACCGCGGAGCCGAGCTGGTGCCAGTTCTGGGAAGTCAACGTGACGATCGAGCCGGGCGGCGCGGCGACCGGGCATCGGTATGCCGACATGCTCATCCACAACGACTCAGACAACGACTGCAGCGTCAGCACGAAGGTGGGCTTGAGGCTGCTCGACGCCGAAGGAAACCAGCTCCCCACTCGTGTCGTCTATCCGTCCGAGACTCCGGAACCGGTGACGCTGGAGCCGTTCGAGACGGCTGTCATCCCCATGGAATGGGTCGTCGTTCCCACCGGTGACGAGCCCGATGACGGTCGGTGCCAGCCCGAGCCGGCGGCGGTGGACGTCGACCTCCCGGGAAATGCCGAGCCCCAGCCGGAGTGGAACGTGGTCGAGTGGACCTTCGGTCCGGTCTGCAACAAGGGAACCCTCAAGCTGTCGCCAATCAAGGTCAAGGCGTGAATCAGCGACCCTGCTTGTCCCCCGGCGATTCCGCGGTGGAATGGGAGCGGAGCAGCAGGTGTCGTCGCCACTCAAGGCGAAACATAGCTGAGCGCCTGGTCGCTGAGGGGGGAAACGGGCATGCGCGAGTCGTTGCGCGTGCCCGCTTTCCGTGTGCGGTCGCCTGGTGGATATGGAGCCGGGCGGTCTTGGCCCATCCGCAATCCCGGTGCGTCAACCTGAGCGCCCCGGGCCAGGCCGGCCGAACAATCTGATCCGACCTCGCAACAGCCCTAATAATGCTTCGCCACGTTTCTGATCTCGGTGACGATGGTGGTTTGTGAGGTCTGCCGAGGCGCCGCGGTCCGGTCGCGGTTAGAGGAGTACACCGCCGGAGTGTTCGCGGGGTCTCCGCAGCCGGACCAGCGCGCACGGGCGAGTCGTATGCGCGGGGCTGTTGCTGGACGCGCGCCGCAAGTCGATGCAGCCGATGGCGGAGCGGCTTGGCGTCGATCATCAGCGGCTGCAGCAGGTCCTGACGTCCTCGACCTGGGATTTGGCTGCGGTACGGCGTCGGTCGGCGGCGATGATCGACCAGGTGGACGCTCCGGCGGGTGAGTAGTCGATGACACCGTTGAAGCGGCCGGGCAGGTCGCGGGTGAACTTCTTGGCGGCGGCCTTGGCGGCCTCGAAGCGGGTGGGGGTGACGTCGCGGGCCATCATCGACAGGGAGTCGTCGACGGCGACCATGACGGTGGCGCGGTCGCGGGGATCTTGACACCGGTGGGCGGGCGAAGCCGGCTTCGCCCAGGTACGGATCCTCGTCTCTAGGGCGGCCCGGCAGTACGCGGGCACGCTGGGCAAGGTCGGTGACTGCCAGGTCAGGGTGAGCATGCGCGCGGTCACTGCCGCCTCGGCCGCGTTCACTGGCGCGCCCGCCGACTCGGATGACGCGCGCGGATGAGCCCGTTCCCGACGGCGCCGATGCCGGGCAACACTGAACGGCGCCAGAGGGCGGGTGCTTTGACTGCGCCTGCCGTCTGCGCGTCCTCGGAGCGTTGGGACGGCACCTGAGCGGGGGCGGAGGGGTCGGTGCCCGTGTCCCGCGCCACCAGGAACCCCGCAATGGCCAGCAACCACGCCGTGGCGGTTGCACCCTGTCGTCGATCCAGGCGTCGACCCGACGCAGCACCGGCTCCACCCGCGACACGGCGACGACCCGCATGAGCAGCAGGGCCAGGTGCCGGCCTCGTGCGGCGGTCGTACAGGGCTGTGCTGCTTCCACTTGTGCTGACTCGCGTGTGAGTGATCAGACGTGAGGTGGCCGTGCACTTCTGGCCGGTGGAGTCGAACGCGCCGAGTGCGGCCTGCTCGGCGACGCGTTTACAGGTCCGCGTCGGCGAGGACGGTCGAGGCCGGGCGCTGCGGTCATGAAACGGGCCGCGAATGACGGGTTCCTGCTTCCTCGGCCGCAGCCGGTGTGGGGCAAGCGGTGGCGACGCAGCTGCGGGAGACCTGAACAGCAGCCCGAAGCCGTCGTCCACAGGCCATTGCTGCAGTAGCGGAGTAGCTGGCAGCGGGTGGTCGGCGCGGTGATGCCCAGGGCCAGGGCCGTCAGGAAGACCGGCGCGGAGGCGGCGATCATCGACTTTCGCGCGGGGGTCATGCGACATCGCTCAGTCCGCTGTCGCTGCTCTGGGTTGTCATGACTGCGTTGAAGTCCGGCTCGGCGATCAGCTTGTCGGTTGCCTCGTTGACGCGGCCTTCGGCGTCGGCAAGCAGCGCGCCGTCCTGCTGCGCCTCGTCGAGCGGGCGGTGTCGGTGCGGGGCCCGCTCGCCGCAGGGCCCTCCGGCGGCGGCCCCGTCTACAGCCAGCACGGTCACCGCCGCCACCAGCCAGACCACCCGGCAACGCCGCCATCGCCGTTGCGTTCAAAGCTCGCGACGGCCGGCCCTCCGATCTGACCGTCGCGACGCCGCCTCGCACTGCACCGACGCTTTTGACCAGGACCCTGTGCCACCCGCTCCCCGCCCCTCCGTCGAGTTCGGCAGGCGCGAGGCCGGCTCAGCGATCGTCGGCCATCCCGGAGCGGACGCGAAGTCGTTCACCGGCTCCACCACGGTGAGACACACCGTCATCGCCCGGCGCGGAAGCTGGCAAACGCGTCCAGACAGAGATGGGCGATGTCTTCCCACCGCGTCGTCACGACGACGGCTGGACTCTCTGCTGCAGAGGCCGCAGCGCTCGATCAGATCGTTCAATCCTGAAAACTGGCTGACCAGCGCAAACTCGCAACGCCTCGGCAAGTGGAACGAAACGGCAGACGTGAACGCCGGTGATCGACGCATACGGACGGCTATGACGCCGCCGACCATGCCCTCCCACGCCTTGTCGCTGTCATGGGCTCCGCAGGCGGCACCCTCATGCGGACGTGCCCTGGACCACTGAGATGCCGGCGTCCCCCGGCCGCCTCGATTTGACTGCCTCGATCTTGCCTGCCTAAAGTCTTCCGCACCTGAGGGATGCGGGACGCCGCGAGGCGGACGGCCCCGGGGACCAGATCTGGAGACGGCTCCGAGCGGCGCTCGGTGTGCTGTAGACTGATCTGGTCAGCCCGAGCGGGGTGCTGGACGCCGGTGAGGCGGCCGACCCGGTGGGCAACCTCCACGAGTCGAAGTTGAGCCGATCAAGGCTCTTGTTCGATTTGTGGGACTCCTGGTCTGGACATCCATTGTCGAATTGACCCAGAAGCGGTCAGTTTGACAGGAGGAAAAGGCCAGGTAAATTAGAAGAGTCGCCCCGGGGGCGGGAAACGCGAAAGCGGGAACCACGCGGTGGGTGTCCGTTTCTTGAGAACTCAACAGCGTGTTAAAAGCCAGTGCCTTTAGTTGGCTGGACGTGAGTGTCCGGCCACCCCCGTTGCCCTGGTCCGTGAGGATTCGGGGTGGGGATTTCTTTGAGGCAGGCAGTCTTTCGGGATTGCATTGCCGGGATTTTCTCTGAGGTTTGGCCCGTCCGTGTGGTGGGTCGTTGGACCTTGATGGAGAGTTTGATCCTGGCTCAGGACGAACGCTGGCGGCGTGCTTAACACATGCAAGTCGAGCGGAAAGGCCCCTTCG